>CALBUB010000092.1 GCA_937967955.1 uncultured Bacillota bacterium
ACGAATTAAAACGTCTTAAATGTTACTAGACTACCTATAAGGAATTGAAACTAAAATCATTATCTATTAATTCTCCGTCTAGTCTTTGTTACTAGACTACCTATAAGGAATTGAAACTCTCTTCTCCAACTAATTCCTCTATAGTCGCAATACAGTTACTAGACTACCTATAAGGAACTACTGCTTTTCAAAGCAGTTTTTTTATGCTCAAATTCTAAAGGATACCCCTCCAATATTTGATAGCAACCATAATATTAATTTTCAATCTGGTTATACTAAGGAAGATGAAATCAATAGGAAGGGAGGGGTAGTATGGCAGTTGTAAAAGTTATTGAGTTAATGGCAGAGTCTGCCAATGGCTGGGAAGAGGCAGTCCAAGAAGCAGTTACAGAGGCAGCTAAGACTGTGAAAAATATTAAAAGTGTGTATGTAAACCATATGCAAGCTATGGTTGAAGACAATAAGGTGGTAAGCTACAGAGTTAATGTTAAGGTTTCCTTTGTTGTAGATACAAAAGAATAATTTGTACATGGAACCAGTCTTAATGACTGGTTTTTTATATTTTTTTGAAAATATGATGTATAATAGTAAATAATAATCAAAAGCACACGACTGGAGGTAAATAGATGAGAACCATAGATTTACATTGTGATACCGTATTAAAATTGATGGCTGATAAAAATAAAGGCCTTTATGAAAATGACTTGAATGTGGACATTAAGAAGCTAAAAGAAGCCAACTCCTTAGCCCAATTTTTTGCCATGTGGGTAGACTTAAAAAGTGGACAAGACCCTATGGAGATTGCCTTAAGGATGATAGATAGATTTTATAGGGAAATTGAGAAGAACTCTTCTCATATTGCCCTTGCTACTAATTATGAGGAAATTATGGAAAATGATAAAGAAGGAAAGATTTCTGCCATCCTTACTATAGAAGATGGAGGGGCCCTTAAAGGTGAATTATACAATCTAAGGAATTTTTATAGATTGGGAGTAAGGTCTATAACTTTAACTTGGAACCATCCAAATGAAATAGGCTATCCTAATTTCCATGAAGAATATAGGGACAAAGGCTTAACTGATTTTGGTATAGAAGTGATCCATGAGATGAATAGGTTAGGTGTGCTCATTGATGTATCCCACCTTTCAGATAAAGGTTTCTATGATGTGGCCAGGGAAAGCAAAAAGCCCTTTATTGCCTCTCATTCTAATGCAAGAAGTGTAAAAAACCATCCTAGAAACCTTACCGATGATATGATAAAAGTCCTTTCTGAATGTGGAGGGGTTATGGGTATTAATTTTGAAAGGGACTTTCTAGGGGATTCAGAAAATGCCAGAATAATAGATATGATAAAGCATATTAAGCATATTAAAAATGTAGGAGGAATAGATGTTATAGCCTTAGGCTCCGACTATGATGGCTCCCACCCGGGCTATGAAATAGAACATATAGGCCAAATAGAAAAGCTTGCCCATAGCCTAAAAGCCAATGGTTTTACAGAAGGAGAAATAGAGAAGATTTTCTATAAAAATGCATTGAGGGTCATAAAAGATGTATTATAAGACTTATAATATTGTGAAATCTTTTTTAAAAATGTTATCATATAATAAAAAAGTTTTAAGGAGGAGAAGTTTAAGTGGACAAGATTATGGTTTTTGGTAGTAAGCACTGACCAGACTGTGAACCAGCGAAAGAGTATCTTTCCAAACATAATATTAGGCATGTATATCTAGACATTACTGAAAATATGTTTAATCTAAAGAAATTTTTAAAGTACAGGGACACTAGGGAAGAATTTGATGAAATAAAAAAGGCAGGTAGGGTAGGCCTTCCTTGTATAGTAATAAATGATGGGGAAAGGATCCTTTTTGACTATAAAGAGCTAAAGGTTTAAAGCAAATATATAGCAACCTTTATAATCTCAGGATTGTAAAGGTTGCTTTTATTTTTTAAATAAAAACTAAAAATATAATGGTAAAACTCCTCCCTGAAATTTATATAAGTATCGAAAGATGAAATAGCTGGCTAGAGTAGTCTAAGAAAAATAAAGGGAGGTATTTTTTATGGCAAAAGTATTTTTAGATGCTGGTCATGGAGGTAAGGATCCAGGAGCATTAGGGAATGGATTGATGGAAAAGGATATAAACTTAGCAGTTACACTAAAGGTGGGACAGATACTAACTAATCATGGAGTAATTGTATCTTATTCTAGAACTACAGATGTGTTTATTGAGCTAGCAGATAGGGCTGCAATGGCAAACAATTTTGGTGCAGATGTATTTGTATCCTTGCACTGCAATGCTTTCCATGATTCATCAGCACAAGGAGTAGAAACCTATAGCTATCCTGGTAGCGCCAAAGGAACCAACTTAGCAAGAGCAATACAGGACAGCATAGTTTCAAGTGGAGTATATACTAGAGACAGAGGAACTAAAACAGCAAACTATGCAGTATTAAGACTTACTAACATGCCTGCAGCATTGGTGGAAATGGGCTTTATAACCAATGGGGAAGATGCATATATACTGGTAAATAGACAGGAGGAATTGGCAGAAGCAATAGCCAAAGGAATACTAAACTATTTAGGAATACCTTATGAAGATGCTAATACTACCCTTTATAAAGTACAAGTAGGGGCATTTAGTATAAGAGCCAATGCAGAAAACCTTGCTAATGAACTTAGAATAAAAGGTTATGAGGTTATCATAATCTTTGAAGGAGGCTTGTATAAGGTACAAGTAGGTGCCTTTAGAATTAGAGCCAATGCTGAAAGATTAGTTGAGGAGCTTAAAGGACAAGGTTACGAAGCCATAATAGTAGTAGCTTAAGGCTAAAAGGCTAGGATTTCCTAGCCTTTTTTATTTTTTTAAAATATTACATAATATATAATAGAAAATAAGCTTTAATAAGAACATAATTAAACTAATTGAAAGAAGGGAGTCTATTGTTAGATGTTGCGCTTTTAGGTACCATAGGAAGTATGCCTATGCCAAATAGCTTTCTATCTTCTCTGTTAATTAGGTATAAGGGAAGGAAAATCCTTATAGACTGCGGAGAAGGAACCCAAGTATCTTTAAGGCTGCTTAAATGGGGTTTTAAAACTATAGATATGATTTGTATAAGCCACGGCCATGGAGACCATATTTTAGGCCTACCAGGTCTACTTTCCACCATGGGAAATAGCGGTAGACAAGAGCCAGTTTACATACTAGGGCCTAAGGGGATTGGAGAAATAGTTAAGGGCTTGTTGGTAGCAACACCCTATATCCCTTATGACATATATTTAATAGAAGCAGAAGAAACCACTTTAGCAGTCAACTTTTCAGACAAGGCTATTGAGATAAGTAAGGCTGAAGGTACACCTATATACAATAAGGATTTAATTATATCCACATTAGAATTAGACCATTCGGCTCCCTGCCTTGGATACAGCTTCTACCTACCCAGAAGGCCCAAATTTAATGTAGAAAAGGCCTTAAGTTTATCTCTACCTAAAAATTTATGGAAAAGTCTACAAAGGGGAGAGGCAGTTTTACACAATGGAAAACTTATACAGCCTGAAATGGTATTAGGGGAAGAAAGGGAAGGGATAAAACTATCCTTTATAACCGATACAAGACCTTTAGATAAGATAGTAACCTTTATTAAGGGCAGCCAATTGTTTGTATGTGAAGGAACCTATGGGGCTGATGAGGATTTAAGGAAGGCTATAGAAAACAAGCATATGACCTTCTCCGAAGCAGCCCAGCTTGCCAGTAAGGGGAAGGTGGGAGAGCTTATACTTACCCATTTTAGCCCTGCCATGGAGGAGCCAGAAACCTTTCTATCCAATGCTACTAGCATATTTCCAAATACTACCCTAGGCTACCACCGGCTTACTAGAACATTAAAGTTTCCTAAATAATATAAAATATTAAACTATACCCCCTCTAATGAATAGTATGTATAGAGGGGGTTCTTCCATGGTCATTAGCAAAAAGATATTGTTTTTATCCATAGTAATGCTTTTTATATTTTTGTCCCAGGTAGTTTTTGCTGAAACCAATGAAAAGGAAGCTGTGTTAAAGGAACAAATAGCAAAAGGCTATAACGGAAATGTACTAGAACAGAGGAATCTACTACTTAAATTCCAAGCAGAAAACAACTTAACAGTAGATGGAATAATTGGAAAAGAAACCACTAAAGCATTAAAAGCCAAAAACAAAAGGGTAGTAGATAAGGTACCTGAGGAGATAAAAGAGAAAGAATGGTTTATAGTTATAAATAAGGATAAGAAAATATTAACTGTATACAACTATGGGGAAGTATACCAAAAATACCCAGTAGCCTTAGGAAAAAGCTCCTCTCCTACCCCTGATTATAAATTCACAATAGTTAACAAGCTGGTAAACCCAGACTGGGGAGGAATGGGAGGAAAATTTAAGCCAATTAAAGGGGGAGATCCTAGAAATCCTCTTGGTAAAAGGTGGCTAGGCCTTTCCACTGAAAAATATTGGGGCTATGGCATCCATGGGAATTCAGATCCCTATTCTATTGGCAAATATATTTCCTACGGCTGCATTAGGATGATAAATGAAGATGTGGAAGAATTATACGAATATATACCTGTGGAAACCAATGTTTGGATTGGAACAGAAAAGGTCCTTAAAGAATGGGGTGTAGAACAGTATATTGAATACTACAATAGGGTAGCAATGGGACCCTTTTTTAGATGCATCTTTTAAATAGTAGGCTGTTAATGGCAGCCTGCCATATTTTTGTAGAAGCCTATAAGCTTAAAAAGAATGTCGAATATAAACGTTTAAAATTTATATTTTTCTATACACAAAATAGATTGTTATTGGTACAATTAAAAAGGAATTGCCTAAAAGGAGACTTTAAATAGATAAAATTTAGGCAATATTTTTTTGAGTTTATGTTTGCTATCATTAGGCAAGTAATAATAAAAATGGTGGTTAATGGTTTAAATTAATAGTGAGAGGAATGTGGAAGATGAGTAAGGAACAGCTGATAGAAGAATTGCGAGAAGCTATCGAATTAAAAAGGATGAAGCTAAATAAGATGGTTGTTGACAATGTGGACAAAAAGGCCCTATTAAAGTTTAGTGAAGAGCTTGATGATTTAATAAGAAAGTTTTACGAGATAAAGCTAAATAAAAAATAAGCAGAAAGTTTGTCTGCTTATTTTGTAAGGAAAATAACTTAAGAAAAGCTTCATTTTTTTTAAGAAGCTTTTCTTATTTAACCAAAAAGCTATATAATGAAACTAAGAATTAATAAAAACAATAAAGCTATTATAATACCTATTATCCAATAAAGAGTCTTTTTACGGATGAAGAAAAACCTCATGATACCACCCCTTATAAAGCTATGTATTATAATTTATTTAAGAATTTATAAATATATGCTATATTTTTACTGATAATGTTCAAAAATTGGTAATAATTAGGTATTATATATAGATTTACGAGGAGGGATTAATTTGACTGTAAAGATATTAACCGACAGTGCTTGTGATTTACCTGAGGATGTAATTAAAGAATACGATATTGATGTAATGCCTATTATAGTAATAGATGATGATACAGAGTATTTAGACAATGTAACCATAAAGCCTAAGACCCTATACGATAATATGAGGAAGGGAAAAGTATATAAAACTTCCCAAATACCTGTAAATACTTTTCAGGATAAATTTGAGGAAATAGCAAAGGAAGGTAGAAGTACCATTTATATAGCCTTTTCTTCTGGACTTTCAGCTACATACCAATCAGCTGTATTAACTAGGGATAATTTAAAGGAAGAATATCCAGACTTGGATATTACCATTGTAGATTCTAAAGCAGCATCCCTAGGCCATGGCTTATTAGTACATAAGGCTGCCAAGATGGCTAAGGAAGGCAAGAGTAAAGAGGAAATATTAAATATGCTTTCTTTTTATATAGATAGTATTGAGCATATATTTACTGTAGATGATATAGAGTATCTATTTAGGGGAGGAAGGGTTACGAGAACTCAGGCCTTTTTAGGAGGCTTATTGAATATAAAGCCTATATTAGAGGTAACCAAAGATGGTAAATTACGTCCTTTGGAAAAAATAAGGGGTAAGGGTAAAGTATTAAAGAGAATGTTAGAACTAATGGAACAGAGGAGTAAAGGTGCTGATTTAAGCCTTCAAACTATAGGTATTAGCCATGGAGACAATTTAGATAATGCATTAAAATTAAAAAATATGATTGAAGAAAAGTACGGCTGTAAAGATTTTATAATCAATCATATTGGCTGTGCTATAGGAGCTCATTCAGGTCCAGGAACAATTGCCTTATTCTTTTTAAATAAGGATTATGAGGGATAAAAAATTTTTTTAAAAAAACTATGGACAAATCTAGCCAACAGTGTTATAATTAATTATGCAATAAATTTAATAAGCTCCTTTAGCTCAGTTGGCTAGAGCACCTGACTCTTAATCAGGGTGTCCAGGGTTCGAGTCCCTGAAGGAGCACCATGTAAAAGCTTGTAACTTTAAAGTTACAAGCTTTTAATATATAAAAGAGGGGAAATAAATGGACAAATTGAGAAAATTTTTAGCTGGCCGCTATGGAGTAGATGAGCTTTACAAATTTTTAATAATAGCCAGTATAATACTCATCTTAATTAGCATGTTTACTGGCTGGCGTTTATTAGACTACATATCCTTTACTCTGTTAATTGTGGCCATCTATAGAGCCTTTTCTAGGAATATAAGTAGAAGGTATGAGGAAAATCAAATTTTCTTAAACTGGTGGAACTCTTCTGTAAAAAATATAAAAGACTTAAAAATATACCGCTATTTCCGTTGTCCCATGTGCAGGCAAAAGCTTAGGGTTCCTAGAGGAAAGGGCAGAGTACTTATTACATGCCCTAAATGTGGCAATCAGTTTCAAAGGAGAACTTAATAGGACTAAAAAAGCCTCGCTACACAATAGTAGCGAGGCTTTTTTAGTGCAGTTGGGGAGAGGAGAATTAAAATTTTTAGTGACTTTTATTATATCATATTTTGTTGTCTTTTTTCACACTATAATTATATATCTATATAGGTTATTACGCAATAGAGGTGAATGAGGGTGAAAAAGTACTTATGCCTTTTTGTGGTAATATTATTCCCTGTTTTATTATTTGGCTGTAGAGGAGAGAAGGAGAAAGGAAGAGAAATTGAAACCCTTAAAGACTACTACCCCTTCCATGAAAATTTAAAGAAGGTATATGAGGGAGTTGGAAGTGAGCTTTCCAATTATGTTACCTTTATAGAATATACAGAGGAAAACAAGGCCCAAATAAAAGTATTTAATCCTGCCACTGTAATGGTAAAAGTTGTAGAATATGAAAATGGTCAGCTAAGGGAGACATACAGGCAGGAAGAATTTTATCATATAGAAAACAAGCTACAAGCCCATAATATAGTGGACAATGTCCTTTTAAAGGAGCCTTTAAAGGTAGGCAACAGCTGGAGCACTCCTGATAGGTATAAAAGGACTATTACGGGAATAGATGTGGATATTACTACTCCTTATAAAAAATTTAAAGCCATAGAGGTTACTACAGAATATGGAGAAAACAGGAGGCAGCTGGATTACTATGTAAAGGATATTGGTCATGTGGCCACCATATATATAGATGGAGATATGGAGATAAAAAGCCTCTTAAAAGACATGGCAAGAGAGCCCTATAAATTCAATATGAAGTTTTACTATCCCACATTAGACATGGAAGTTGTCTATGTGGAAAGGCAGGTAGATTTTAATACCAATTGGGATATAAAAAATATATTTGAAACCTATATGAAAAAGCCAGAATATACAGGCCTACTTCCCCTTTTAGAAGAAGGTGTAAAAATAAATTCTATTACTTATGATAAAGCTGATGGTCTGATTAGGATAGATTTTTCTAAGGGCTTATTGTCTAGCATGGAAAGGGAAGGCTTCAATGAGATACTAGGCCTTAAAAGTATAGTCAATACCATAGGAAGCTACTATAATGTGAAAAAGGTATACCTTTCTGTAGAAGGAAAGCCTTATAGCTCAAAACTTTTTACCCTTGAAGAAGATGAATTTTTCAATGTGGACTATACCCATACAAAAGAATATCAAAAAAATTAAAGAACCCTTAAAAGGGTTCTTTAATTTCAGCCAGAATTTTCTTCATCTTCACTGTTGTCTTTACTGTTTTTTACATTGCCGCTACCAGTATTAGGATTCTTGTTCTTATTTTTAGCTTTAGCTTTTTTGTTCTTAGCCACGATATTCCTCCTCTTGAATAAGTATTTTTATATTCTCTTTCCCTCTTATTATTCCTAAATTAATAAAAATTATTAATCATAGGGTTATTTTATTAGGCTATCGTGGCAGCTGTTAAACTTCTGGAAATAGCTTTTCTATTTCTTCAATAAATCTAGAAGGCCTTATCCCATCTTCTTTATTATCTACTGTTACCAGTGTAAGGTGTTTTTTAGCTCTGGTCATGCCTACATAAAAAAGCCTTCTTTCCTCTTCCAAGGGATGGAAGTCTCCATTTAGGAAAGCATCTATGCTGCTTGAAGTTGGAAATTCCTCATCAAGTAAATCTATCATATAAACCCGATTGAATTCTAGCCCCTTTGCTGAATGGATAGTAGATAGAAAAATTGAATTGTTTATCTTTTTAGGTTGGGAGCAGAGAAACTCTAGATACTCTAGTCTCTCTAAGAACTCCTTTAAATTTTCAGTATTTTGGGCAATTATCTTTAGGTAATCTACCATTTTTATCAATGTATCAAAATTATGGTAAAATTTACTGCTAGCCTCCTTCAGGTAATCCTTATAGCCTAAATTTTTTTCAATATGATAAATGCCTTCATAGGGAGCCATTTTAGATAGTTTTTTAAAATCTAATTTTAACTCTAAAAAGTTATTCCTGTAGAAGTTGTTTAAGCCTGGAATACTTAGAAGCCTATCGAATATAGGAGTGGTGTTGTCTAAGGTCTTAATGTAATTTAGCTGCTTTTTAGATATGAAACCTTTCATCTTGTAATAGATATTTTCAAAGGAGGCAATATCTGTTTCATTTATAGCCAGCATAAAAAAGTCTAGTATATCCTTAATAACCCAATGGTTGAAAAACCTCAGCTTTTTATCCCACATATAAAAGGGAATATTGTTTCTTTCCAGATATTCAATTACTCCAATAGAGGATAAATTGTTTCTAAATAGTATAGCAATATCACCCTCAGTTTCATGTTTTTTTAGCTCCTCTATTAGGTAGTGGTACTGTTCTTCTGGATATTTTACTTTAACTATAGTAATAGGCTCCAAATAAGGATTTTCAGTAAATATATTTTTATTGTATCTCATAGTATTGTTCTTTATAAATTTGTTACATACAGTTACTATATTGTTAGTAGATCTATAGTTTTGCTCCATATAGAATACTTTGCAGTCCTTATAAGTTTTGGTCAATTCAAATAAGCCTTTAGGATAGGCTCCTCGGAAGCTGTATATAGATTGATCATCATCTGCTACTATAAATAGATTGTTCTTAGGGTGGGCTAGTATTTTTATTATCTCCATTTGGGCTTTAGAGGTATCTTGTCCTTCGTCTACTTGTATGTAATCATATTTGTTCCTGTATTTATATAATAAATGCTTGTCCTTCCTAAGTATATCTAAAGTTAAGGTAAGCATATCATCAAAATCTATAAATCTATTTAAAATCTTATATTTTTCATAGGCATAAAATATTTCTTTAAAATTTTTTATATCTACTTTAAATTGGGACACAAATTCTTCAGGGCTAATTAACATATTTTTTATATAGCCTATGTAGTTTATTAGGTTTTCCAGCTTTTCCTCAGTAATAATACTGCCATTTATAGACTGGTATATACTTTTAAGTATATTTATCTTGTTGATTTCCTTTTCCATATTTTCAATTAATGTATACCTTATATTGTTTTTATAAGCATACTCTCTAATCAAGCTATAGCTAAAGCTGTGAATGGTGGAAAAGTGGACAGGTAGTGAAAAGGCGTCTTTATATATCCTGTAAAACCTTTCCTTCATATCCTTGGCAGAAGCCCTACTAAAGGTTATGGATAGTATCCTATCAGGGCTTATTTTATGCTTGAGTATTAAATTGGCAGTCCTATGGATAATGACTGTGGTTTTACCAGCACCAGGAACTGCCAATACTAATGCGGGGCCATTTACGTGGGCTATGGCTTTTTTCTGTTCATTGCTTAGATTCATATTAAAACACCTACTTTTTATACTTGAATTTATTTGCTCCTTTTCCTTATATAATTTACCATATATTATATTTTAAAAAAAGTATTTAAGGATTTGTTTCTCATATAGGCTAATATAGGTTATAATAATATAAAACGAATTTTATAGGTGATCAGATGAGAAACATACTAAGCTTAATCGACAAAAAACTGATGAAGCTAATAAACAAAAATATGAAGTCAAAATTTATGGATAAGTTTATGGTAACATTTACAAATTTAGGCAGCCTCCTGTTTGTTTGCTCCTTTACATTGGCCTTAATTGCTTTTGGAGATGAAAAGGTTCGTAAAGCTGGGATAGAGTCAGCTGTAACCTTAATTTTAAGCCAGGGGATTACTTATACTCTAAAAATACTCCTAGGAAGAGAAAGGCCTTATAATGTGTTAAAGGATATAAATACTTATAATATAATTTTAAAGGATTACTCCTTCCCTTCAGGCCATACATCCGCCAGCTTTTCAATAGCCACTATAATAGCTTTTAATCTATCAAGACTAGCTATATTGGCCTTGTTGGGAGCTTTGATAGTGGGAATATCTAGAGTATATTTAGCAGTCCACTATCCAACAGATGTTTTAGCAGGCATGGTCATTGGAATAGGCTCAGCAATTTTAATCCATTTGTATGTAATGGAGTTTTTAAGGGAACTTTTCGTTTTTTTCTAAATAATAAAAAGATTAAGATGGAGCTATGGTGGTATAAATTAAGTAAGTAAGTATGAAAGGATGGTTGCCACCATGTTAATGAGTAATTTTTTAAAAAATAGAAGGTCTGTAAGGGAGTTTAAGGATAGACAAGTTAAAGGCCAAGTTCTAGATAAACTATTAGAAATATTTAAAAGTATCGAGGAAGAAGCTAGTGGCAAGAGCTTTAACTTTATACTCTTTAAAGATGGTAGGAATGTATATAAGCTTTTAGAGGGGGAAGCTGGCTATGCAGGAGTTATGATTAAAAGCCCCCACTATATTGGAGTTAGGTTAAAGGAAGTAACTGAACCGGCAATTATAGAGGCTTCTTACTATACAGAAAAGCTAATGGGGAAATTAACTGAACTAAACTTTGGTAGCTGCTGGGTAAATGTTAAGTATGCAGATAAAGGCCTTAAAGCAGCTGCCTTAGGAGGGGAAAACAAAAATATAGGCTATTTAGTAGCCTTTGGCTATCCAAAAGCTAAAAATCCTTTTTTAGATGAACCAGTAAGTGCTAGGTACAGTATAGAGGAGATAGTGTTTAAGGAGGAGTTTGGAAATAAAATATCCTTACAGGAGCTGGAAGATAGGGGACTAGACGATCTTTTTTACTATATAAGGTTTGCCCCTTCCAATTATAATAAACAGCCTTGGAGATTCATATTAAAAAAGGATAGGGTCCAACTTTTATTGGAGGTTGATGAAGGTAGGACCGATTTAATGGATGCAGGAATAATAATGTATTACTTTGAAGAGATGGCCAAGACCATAGGCTTAAGGAATAAATGGAAATTGGTAGATAAGGAAGTAATCCAACATGAAGGAAAGGAATATAGACTGATTGGAGAATATAGTATATAATAAAGCAGACTAAGTCTGCTTTTTTTCTTTTTTTGTATAATTAGGGCTTTAAAAAAGTATAATAAACTGTTAAAATCCATTATTGGATGCTTTTATTTTCTAAGTAATAATTTCAGTAGAATATGTGATAAACTATTACTGTATCAAAAATTAGAGGTGTAAGGAATGAAGAAACAGCTTACCAGGTATGACAGGAGGAAAAACTACATAATACTTGCAGAAAATTCCTATATTAATGGGAATAAGGCTAGGGCAGTAAAATTTTATAAAAAGGCTTTAGAGTTTTATGGTGATAAGGAGGAAACCATACAGATACTTTACAATATTGCAATTATATATGATGAATTAGATAGTCCCCAGGAGGCCTTGGTTACCTATAAGAAGATTACTGAAATGGATGAAAGCCAAGCAGGTGCCTTTTATGGAATGGCCACCATGTATGAAAGATTAAACGACAAGGATAAAGCTTTAGAATGCTATTTTAAAGCAACAGAAATAGATCCCTACTATGATAGAGCTTATTTTTATATAGCTAACATATATGATGAAAAAGGCGAAGATGACAAGGCAATCCATTATTATAAAAAGGTAATAAGCTTAAAACCAGATGATTATATAGCATATAATAATATAGGTTCCATATATGAAGAGAGAAGGGAATACGAAAAGGCCTATGAGATGATTAAAAATAGCCTGAAAATAAACCCTGACTATTTTAGAGCCTTATTCAATATGGGAGTTATCTATAAGAAACTGGGAAATAATCAGAAAGCCCTTGAATACTATAAAAAATCTATTGAAAAAAATAAAAACTATTCTGATTCCTATTTAAATATGTCGGCTATATATATAGAGGAAGGCCAATTGGAAAAGGCTATTGAAATATTGACAGAAGGGATTAAGTATAATCCAGCTGCCAAATATCTCTATTATAACAGGGCTTGTTGTTATGCAAGGTTAAATAGGAAGGAAGAGGCAATGGATGATTTGGAAAAGGCCTTATATTTAAGTCCTAGTATTATTGATATGGTAAAGGTAGATCCTGATTTTGATAATTTAAGGCAGGATGAAAGGTTTATCAGGCTCCTTAGTTAAAATACAAGTTAGAAAATAATATGCTTAAAAAAGTATAGAGAAAGGGAATGAAGCTTATGATATTTATTAAGACACCAGAAGAAATTGAAAAGATGAAAAAAGCTGGGGAACTTTTGGCAAGGACCCATAAGGAAATTGCCAAAATAATAAAGCCTGGCATAACTACCTATGAAATAGATCAGTTTGTAGAAAGCTTTTTAGAAGAAAATGGTGCAACAGCTGAACAAAAAGGTTATAAGGGCTATCAATACGCCACATGTGCCTCCATCAATGATGAAATATGCCACGGTTTTCCAAGAAAGGAGCCCCTAAAGGACGGGGATATAGTCACCATAGATATGGTAGTAAATATAGATGGGTGGCTGGCAGATTCTGCTTGGACTTATCCAGTAGGGAATATATCTGAGGAAGCAAAGAAACTATTAGAGGTAACAAAGAAGGCCCTATATTTAGGAATAGAAAAGGCAGTAGTTGGCAACAGAATTGGGGACATATCCCATGCTATACAGACCTATGTGGAAGGAGAAGGCTTTTCTGTAGTTAGGGATTTTGTAGGCCATGGAATAGGAAGAAATATGCACGAAGATCCACAAGTGCCACACTTTGGCCGTCCAGGTAGGGGACCTAGATTGATGGAAGGCATGGTAATAACTATTGAGCCTATGGTTAATGTAGGCAGGTATGAGTGTACTATAGATCCCAATGGTTGGACTGCCAGGACCATAGATGGTAGTCTATCAGCCCAGTATGAACACACTATAGCCATTACAGCTGATGGCCCAATCATATTAACAGAACAAGAAGAATAAGCTAAATAAGGCAAAAGGACGGTTTCTTGTCTTGGTAAAGATAAGGAAACCGTCTTTTTATCTTATTTAAAACTACTTGAAGCTTATTTCCTTTTAATATACAATATTTTCTAACAATATATGGATTGGAGGTAGAAATGGACAGGCACTTAAACTTGACAGAAGGAAAGATTACAAGCACCTTAGTCAAACTAGCAATGCCTATTATGGCTACTTCCTTCATACAGATGGCCTATAGTCTAACTGACACCATGTGGTTAGGCAGGTATGGTACAGAAGCTGTTGCAGCAGTAGGGACTGCAGGAAACCTTCTGTGGTTTGGTTCAGGCCTTATATTAATAAGCCAGGTAGGTTTAGGAGTAAGTGTTGCCCATGCCTACGGCAGGAAGGATATGGAGGAAGTTAAAAAGTATATATCTAGCGGCTTACAGCTAGATATATTTATTGCCCTTTTATATTCCTTATTTTTAGTCTTATTTAGGAAGCAGATAATAGGCTTTTTTAACCTAAACCAGCCAGAAGTAATTAAAATGGCAGAAAACTATTTGGGAATAGTAGGCCTTGCTATTATATTCCAATTTTTGAATCCTATATTTTCTACCATATTGAACAGTGGAGGAAATAGTGTTACCCCCTTTAAATTAAACACTATAGGCTTAATTAGCAATATGCTTTTAGACCCTATTTTGATATTTGGTTTTGGACCTATTCCCTCTATGGGTGCAATAGGGGCTGCCATTGCCACTGCTTTTGCACAATTTTTAGTAACAATAGGCTTTCTTTATGTGGGCAAAAGGAATGGGGAAATCTATTCAAAAGTTAAGCTATTAAAAAAGCCAGATTTACAGTTGATTAATAGGATTATAAAACTAGGAGTACCACCTTTTTTGCAAACGGCTATCCATGCTAGTATAAGCATGGTCCTTACAAGATTTATAGCCAACTTTGGAGATGTGGCTGTGGCAGTATTAAATGTAGGCTCTCAAATTGAATCTATTGCTTGGCTGTCTGCAGAAGGCTTTTCTTCAGCCATATCAGCCTTTATAGGACAAAATTACGGAGCAAGGAAAAAATATAGGATTAAACAAGGCTACAAAAGGGGTATGCAGATATTGGGCACCATAGGTTTTTTTGCATCCCTCTTATTGATATTGGCTGCAGAACCCTTGTTTAAAATTTTTACTCCTAAGGATCCTATAGCCATAAAAGAGGGTATAAATTATTTGAGAATATTAGGCCTATCCCAATTTTTCATGACCACAGAAATAGGAACTGCAGGAGCCTTCAATGGCTTAGGAAAGACCCTGCCACCAACCCTTATTGGAATCATATTCAATATACTGAGAATACCTTTAGCCATGTGGCTTAGTAGCACTTCCCTAGGGCTATTAGGCGTCTGGTGGTCCATTACCATATCTAGCATAATAAAGGGCACCATATCTCCAGCCTTATATGTGTACCTTTTGAGAAACAAATTGGAGCTTATAATGGACTATTAATGGGGATGTATAATAATTTTTTTACAGGGGGGATATGATGATTATGCTAAATGTAAAAAAAAGTAAGAAGAAAAAGCTTAATTACAATTTGTCTTTATTTTTTGGCAGTATCATATTGCTGGCTATTATACTTATAATGTTTATGGATGAGAGGCTTATTTCAGCTGATCCCTATTCTCTAGATTGGGGTATAGAATATGTTGTAGACGGAGAAACAATTAAAATAGAGCATCCTGTAAAACCAAATCCAGTAGATAAATTGGGCACAGATCCTTTAGGGAGGAATGTGCTCAGTATTTTAATTTCAGGAACTAAGACAACTGTGGGTATAGCTTTTATAGCTACCATATTAAGGCTTATATTAGGAGTAGGAATTGCCATATATAAAAAGCCTAGGAAAAAATTAAGTCCTATCCAATATCTATTAAGCCTCCTGTTGGGCCTTTTATTTCCCTATTTCCTTTTAAAGATTAGCTTTTTTAAACAGCTAGAATTAGCTCCAGCCATAATAAGCTATGGTATAGTTATAGGGTTCTTTGGCTGGCTAAGGGTAGCTGGACAAGTAGCCTTAGAGGGAGAAGCTTATGACAAAACACAAGATAAAAAGCTTTTAATTAAAGCCATGCTTCCTCATATAACCATAAGCTTCTTTAAAGAAATGGGCCTATCCTTACTTACCCTTTGCTTTTTAGGTCTTTTAGGCATAAGCCTTGGAGTTAGCAAGTATACAAATATAAATACCAGCTGGGGCTTTATTCCCAACTACTATCCTGATTGGGGAGGCCTTCTTAATATTACTTCCCAGGCAATAAAAAGGGAAGCCTATTGGCTAGTAATTAGTCCCCTCCTTTTCTTCCTAATAGGGATTTTAGGCTTTTTATTAGTGGCTAGAGGCCTATCTAACAATCTTGAAAGGACTGGCTCCATAATTTCTTCTACCATGAGAAATACAATAAACTTTCTATCGCCTATCCAGTACATAAGAGAAATAAAAAGCTTCAGCTGGAATTGGGGAAGGGTAATAGTTAAAAGTCTAATACTTATTACTATTCTTTTGCTCATCTTTTCTTCCATAGAGTCAAAAGAAGAGTACCCAATCAATATAGATAGAGCATGGCAGGATTTAGAGTCTATAAATAAAATAGTCCAACAATATGGAGCTAATTCTCATGAAGCTAAGGAGAAGATTGCTAAATATATACTAGATGAATTGGAAGCAATATACGGCTTACAGCCAGTTTTTCAAGAAGGTTTTTCACAAGATATTGAAGATAAGGGAAAAAATATAGCCGGCTATATATGGGGAAGGAGTAGTAATAATCCCCTATTGTTAGTAGTAGATTATGGAAAGGCCTATTATGAAAACAATACTAGCATAGCCGCCTTATTAGAATTAGCCAGAAGCTTAGGACAGAAGCACCATGAAGGCATGGCCAGCCGTACTATAGTATTTTTGTTTGTAGATGGAACTTTAAAAAAGGCTGAGGCACTTAAAAAGGCCATAGGAAATAAGCATATAGAGAGAAGGACCTTTTATTTAGATTTAAATTATATTGGATTAGGGGATAAAATTTATATAGATACTTCCACAGTTTTTAGTGGCAACGAAAGGCATTATAGAAATATAAGACTTATTAAGAATAACGCCAAAAGGTTGAGAATACCAATAAAACAGGAATATTTTTACTATCTATTTGAAAATCCACAGATATTTGTAGACAGCAAGATAGCAGGCCTTCCAATTTCCACTGTTAGTATAGATGAACACTATGAATACCAGGCCTTAAAGGAATACAATCCTAATATTGTAGATAAGGATAATTTTAGAAAACATATACAGTATATAATGAACATAGCCACTGAATATGCCTGGTCTGATAAGCCTTGGCTGGGAGATAGATATTAAAGACGGTGTTTTAATCACCGTCTTTAACTTTTTATCCTTTTAACTTTTCTCTGGGCTACTACATCAACCCCTAAGCCTAATATATTTTTTATAATCACATCTCCCTTATTAACAGGAGCTGAAACTTCAGTAGAATTGATTATGTTTAAACACTCTTCAACTTTATTTTTAGGAATTACCCCAGTAGTTTTCACTGGCAAGCGTCCCATAGGGCCATTTCGCAAAAGGACCCTGCCAGTTACTACCCTAGAAGGCTTAGTCATTTCATCAATAGCAAAATCTCTACCCCTATTACAGCTGTTTCCTTCTACAGAAAAGCCAGTAGGGTCTGTTGGGTCTTCAGTTATAATTAATTGGCAACCAATAGGACATATTTTGCATTTTTTTATTACTTTTTCCATTTACCTCCTCTCCTTGATATATACTAATTAGTTTTATAGTTATATGATATTACAAAATTACCCTTAAGTGATAAAAAATTATCTTACATATCAAAATTGTGTTATAATTATTGTAACCTTTTGAAAAAATGTAGGAGAGTGGTTTTATTGCCATTAAGTGCTGAGGAGAAAATATGTCCAATTTGTGGAAAGCCCAACAATTGCCAGCATGGACAAGACAGCTGTTGGTGTGTAAAAGTAAAAGTACCAGAATACATAATAGAAATGGTTCCAGAAGATAAAAAAGGGAAGGTTTGCATATGTAAAGACTGTATAGAAAAATATAC
>CALBUB010000093.1 GCA_937967955.1 uncultured Bacillota bacterium
GGATTATGATATAGCAAATGTAAAATAGGGAAGAGAGCTTATATTCTTCCCTATTATTAATATTTTATTTGGTTTTTATTTTTCTATCCATAGACTACTTCTTTCCTATTTTCCCTTTCCAATGTTGCTTTCTTTCGTTAAAGATTGCTTATTACTAAATCTTGTTGTTTTTCTATAGGCAGTTTCAATGTTGAAGTGATATAAGGGTTTTGTTGACGTTGTAATGTAATAATAGATTACCAAGAATTATAGTCTCATTGACATATATAGATTATTTATGTAGATTATATTACACAACTTGTTGTAATTTTATGTTTACAGTCCTATAGGACAATTATAATCATTAACATGAAGGAAGTATCTAAAATTTGTAGAATATTAACATCAGCGATAATTTCATAAGCAAAGCTACTATTCCTATATATTTAATAGTAAAATATAGAGACCAGTTAAAAATATCTATATTTTGGTCCCTTATTTTACAATATAAATACACAAAATTAAGATAATTTATAAAATTAAAGGTGATCTTATGGGTTTTATATGTGATTTGTCTGAAGGAAAAAGGCTGATGGAGAGAAATGGTGACCATATAGTTATCAGTTGTCTGCCTTTAGATACTGTAAAAAGTACATTTAATGAATTTAGCATATTACACCTAGGTGAAATACTTTCTAAAGAGTTATTAAAAATAGATAAAAGCCATAGAAATCTTGCAGTAGAAACCACCTTAAGGCAAATTTTAGCTAGTAATGATAAAAGGGAACTAATTATTACTGATATTGATATATTATTTAATCCAGCCTATAGATTAGATGTCATAAAGCTATTTATCCAATTAGCTAGAAACAGGAAAATAATAGTACAATGGCCAGGAGAAATAGATTTTCAATATCTTATTTATTCAACTCCAGAATATGAAGATTATAGAAGGTATTCAATAAAGGACTATGATATAATATGTTTAAGGTGAAGGAGGGGAAATATGAAATATTCAGAACTTATAAACTTTAATCCAATAGAAACAGTTATTGAATTAAAATCAGCAGACGATAATAAAAAGGCTAAAAATTTAGTTGAAACCTATGTTATGTCAGATGGAATGGCAGAAAAGCTAGACTATGGTTTGATTAGTCAATTGCGACTAGATGAAGTAATAGATAATAAGGGTGTTCTTATAGTTGGTAACTATGGTACTGGTAAGAGCCATTTAATGTCTTTAATATCTGCTGTTGCTAACAATAAGGATTTTGTACAGTATATAAAAAATAAGAAGTTTGCTAAATATATAGAGCCAATAGCTGGTAGATTTGAAATTCTTAGAATAGAAATAGGAGCTGTAGATAACAGCCTAAGAAATATAATTGTCAATGAAATAGAAATGGATTTAGCAAAAAGAGGAATAGATTATAAATTCCCAGATAGTTCAACACTAACCAATAATAAACGTGCCTTAGAAGGCATGATGAGTGCCTTTGAGAAGAAGTATCCTGATAAGGGATATTTAGTAGTTATAGATGAGCTTCTAGACTATCTAAAGACTAGAAAAGAGTATGAAGTAATGCAAGATTTAGGCTTCTTAAGAGAATTAGGGGAATTTATTAAAACTTCAAGGTTTAGACTTGTATGTGGGGTCCAAGAGCAATTGTTCGACAATCCATCATTCTCCTTTATATCAGATACCATGAGCAAAATTAAAGATAGATTTGAACAAGTTATTATAAGAAAAGAGGATACTTTATACGTTGTATCAGAAAGGATATTAAACAAGACTCCTGAACAAAAAGCTAAAATTAGAGAACATTTACTTCAATTCTGCCCCCTTTATAAGGAGATGTCAGAGAGAATAGAAGATTATGTAGAGCTTTATCCAATACATCCAGCATATATAGATGTATTCAATAGGGTGCATATTGCTGAAAATAGGCATGTACTTAAAACTATTTCAACAACAATAAGGGATATTTTAGATCAAGAAGTACCAGAAAATGCACCAGGAATTATATCTTTTGATTCCTATTGGGCCTTCATAAAGGACAATTATGCTAGAAGATCAGAGCCAGATATTAGGGAGGTAATGGATAAATCCCAAATTTTAGAAGACAAAGTAGCTAAAACTTTCCCTAAACCTCAGTACAAGAAAATGGCTTTACAAATAATTTATGCCTTAAGTGTTCATAGGCTTACTACAGGAGGAATAGATGTTAGATTAGGATTAACAGCTGAAGAGCTTAAGGACAACTTATGCCTATATATTGAAAATATGCCAGAAAAGGATTCGGAGTTTTTATTATCTATTGTAGAAGTAGTTTTAAGAGATATAATGACCTTGGTAAGTGGTCAATTTATAGAATACAACAAGGATAATGGACAATATTTCCTAGACCTTAAGAAGGATATAGACTACGATGCGAAAATTGAGGACAAAGCAAACTTTATGGAGGATATTAGCTTAAACAAATACTATTACTCTATAGTACACGATTTACTAGATTGGAATGAAGAAAAAGCTGTACCAAATTATGAAATTTATGAATATCAGCTAAACTGGGATAGCCGCAATGTATTCAGAAGAGGTTACCTATTCTTTGGACTGCCTACAGAAAGGTCCACTGCACAACCTCCAAGAGACTTTTATGTTTATATATTGCCACCCTATGGAAATTTAACTTATGAAGATGAGAAAAAAGATGATGAGGTATTTTTTAAACTAAAAACAGATGAAGGATTTTATAATAACCTAAAGTTATTTGCTGCAGCTAAGGAGCTCCAAATATTGGCCTCAGATCACAATACTAAAAAGATATATTCAGATAAAGCCAGAAAATTTGAGAAAGACCTTAAAAAATGGCTTAATGAAAATAAGAACACTTGTTACGATGTAATCTATAAAGGAGTAAAACAACAGCTTATTCAGCTAACACATGGAAGGACTAGGGATTCTAACTTTAAGGATACTATAGACATAGCTGCTTCCATTTGCTTGGAAGAACATTTCGACAGACTATATCCAGAATTTCCAGCCTTTAAGATAAAGATTACAAAGGATAACAATGCTGAAATAATAAACAGAGCTATAAAATATTTTGCAGGCCAGAAGACTAATGATAGTGAAGCCTTCCTTGAAAGCTTCAATTTAATAAATAATGGAAAAATAGATGTTGAAAATTCCAAATATGCTATGTATCTAGTAAAGAAATTGAGAAAGCTTCCTAAAAAAGGAGTTTTAAATAGATCAGATATTTTAGAGGCCAAATATGATGAATTACTAGACAAAAAGTTCCGCATAAATAATGAATACTTTATTGTAGTACTTCTAGCTTTAGTATATACAGGACATGCAAATCTAGTATTAAAAGATATCACAATTACAGCCTCAAATATGGAGAAATTAATGGAATTGCATAACACAGATTTATACCAATTTAAGCACTTAACCAAACCAAAAGAAGCAGCTTTAGAAGAGCTTAAGAGACTATTAGAGATCCTCCAGTTACCAACTGGTATGATTGTTAATGATAAAGAACTTGAAAAGGGCTTAGACAGAATCCTTTCAAGAAGTCGAGAAATAGCAGAATCAGCTTTATACTCTAAAACCTATATAAATAGTGATCCTATACTATGGGGAGAACTGCTCATTCCTGAGAACCTAAAAAGAATCTATGAGCCAAAGATAAGCTATGTACTAAATGAGTTTGGAAGCTTTAGAAATAAATACAATACAGTAGCAAAGATAAAGAACTTAAATCTCACTATGGAACAATTAGATGATATAGAGGAAGGCATTAAATATATAGGTATTATAAAAGAATATGAAAAGTTTAAAAATGAAACAGATCCTATAGTAAATTATATAGTTAATGTAGAGAACTCAGTTATACCAGAAAGTATGATGGAAAAGATAAAACAAGCTAAAGAAAAATTCTTTGAAATAAGAGATCAAATAAAAGACTATTTAGATGGAGATAAAGCAAGCAGAGAATTGAAAAATATACTGGTTCCAATTAAAAAAGAGTATATTGAATATTACTTTGATAAACACATAAAAGCAAGATTAGGCCCCAATGAATCACAAAGAAAAGGCCAGCTTATAAATTCAAAAACTCTTGCTAATTTGAAAAAGCTTACAGAAGTAAAAGGAATATTCCAGGAAAACAAGCTAAGAAACTTAGAAAAACAATTATCAGAACTCCAAGTTTGTTATGACTTAACTACTGTTGATCTTGAAAGAAACCATATATGTACTAAGTGTAAGTTTACATTGTCAGAAAACAATCCAATAGTTACAGGGAAATTAGATACTATTGAAGAAAATTTAGAGAAGCTATTAGAAGAATGGACCAATACCCTACTATCAGCATTAGACGATCCGCTTATAATGGCAAACAAAGCGCTACTTAATAAAGAACAACAGAGGTTAATAGATGAATTTTTACAAGATAAAAAACTACCAGAGCTTGTAGACACATTCTTTACAACTACTTTCAATACACTATTCGATAGGTTAGATAAGGTAACTATTGACATATGGGAATTGATGTCAACAATACAAAATTTAGGACCAAGTACTGTATATGAGCTAAAGAATAAATTATCCAGTTTTATTGACGAAAAAGTACAAGGAAAAGACTTGGAAAAAGTAAGGATAATTATCACATCCGATTCAGAAAGGAAAAATGATTTTCTAATCTTAGAAAGAGACCAAAAAGGAGAGGTGTATGAATAATGAAACTGACAAAAGAAGATTTAGATAAGGTAAGGAATATAGAAGGCTTTCCAATAGGAGAAGATGAAGATATAATTGCTCTATCTAATCCACCCTACTACACAGCTTGTCCTAATCCTTTTATAAAAGATTTTATAGAGAAATATGGTAAACCTTATGATGAGGAAACAGATGATTACCATCGGGAACCCTTTGCAGCAGATGTAAGTGAAGG
>CALBUB010000094.1 GCA_937967955.1 uncultured Bacillota bacterium
GGAGTTTCCTCTTCAAAAAGGGATGAGGCAATAATTTCAGGATTAAGCTCCCATATATTTGGAATCTTATCCTTGCCTGTACAGTCAAAGCCTAAGGCCCTAACATACTCTTCCATGTATGGCTCCAGCTCCTCTATTACATAAAGTTTTTCTACCTTTTCTGCAAATTCCCTAATCTTTTTACCTGGAAGTGGATGGGTAAAGCCTAGTTTTAAGTAGGAAGCCTTTTGGCCAAATACTTCCCTGGCATATTCATAGGCTACACCAGAGGAAATTACTCCGATTTTCCTGTCATTCCATTCAATATAGTTTAAGTCTGTTTCATTGGAAAAGTCCTCTAGTTTTTTGAGCCTTTCTTCCACTTTAACATGCAGCTGTTTTGCCACAGCAGGAGCCACATAGTATTTTGTCAGGTCCTTTACATAGGGCTTTAGGGGAAGCTCTTTTCTTTCTCCCGGCTCCACCAGAGACTTGCTATGGCATACTCTGGTAGTCATCCTAAGCATAACCAGGGTATCAAACTTTTCGCTTATTTCAAAGGCAATCTTTACCATGTCCTTGGCCTCTTGACTGTTGCTTGGCTCTAGCATGGCGATTTTAGCATGTTTTGCATAGTATCTATTGTCCTGCTCATTTTGAGATGAATGAAGGCCTGGATCATCTGCAACAACTAAAACCATACCTCCATTTACACCTGTATATCCTGTAGTAAAGAGTGGATCAGCAGCCACATTAAGGCCTACATGCTTCATGGCTGCAAGGCTTCTGGCTCCAGCAATGGAGGCACCTAAGGCTGCTTCAAAGGCAACTTTTTCATTTGGAGACCATTCTGAAATTATTTCTTCATATTTAGCAATGTTTTCCAATATTTCTGTGCTGGGTGTGCCAGGGTAGGCTGCAGCAAAGTGAACTCCAGCTTCATAGGCACCAAGGGCTACTGCTTCATTCCCCGTCAATAGCTTTTTCATTAATATCCCCCTTTCTTTTAAGGTGTAATAGCTCGTTGCAGAACTCTGCAACTCGTATAAATACTGTATTTAAATATATTGAAATGGCTGGATTCCCCCCATTTTTGGGTATATATACAGTATCAAATTGTGTATAACCAAAGAAAGGAGAATCCTATGCCAATTTCAGCTAAACAATTAAACTTTTGTGATATTTCTACTGAATTTGATAAGTTTTACAATAAAAATCAAAACAATTTACTTGGTTTGTTAGACCAATTCATTAATATTAGTGATTTTATTCCATTTTCTTTTTACCAAAAATATTATTCTCATTTTGGTAGAAATAGAAATTTCTCTTTAGAGTCTATGATTAACGCTTTTATTCTTAAAAATATTTTATCTCTTCCTTCTATCGATCTATTGATTTCATTACTTAATATTTCATCTGAAATGCGTCAATTTTGTGGATTTCTCAAGGTTCCTCATAAGTCTCAATTCTCTAGGTTTAAGGTTAATTTCTTTGATGCTTTAAACGACTTATTCAATAATCTTGTTCATGTAACTGAAGAAATTTCTAAGGATATCAATCCATTTTTAGCTTCTATTTTAATCACTGATACCACTGGGTTTGAGGCTTACGTTACTGAGAATAATCCTAAATTTTATCAATCAGAATTAAAGAAAGCTAAGTCTTATGCTAAAAGAATTGCTAAAGGTAATCCTAACTCTACTTTTGATGTTGAAAAATATGCTCAAAGTCAAATGCCTAAATTTGCTTCTTCTAATCCTGATGTTAAGCTTACTTATCTTAATGGCCATTTTGGTTACTTCCAAAAATGTGTTATCTCTACTAACGCTCTTGGTGTTGTTAGAAATGTTAACTTCTATGATACTCATAACAACCTTGACCAAGATTTAAGACCTCAGGATATTAAGGATAATTACGATGCTAAATCTTTGATTCCTTCTCTAGAGACATATTTTCAATTGCATCCTAATTTCTCATATAAGTATTTCTTAGGCGATGCTGGTTTTGATGCTGATGATAATTATGCTTATTTACTTAAAAGAAAGATAATGCCTATTATCTCTTTAAATCCACGTAATTCCCCTGACTTGCCTCAACCTGGATTTAATCAGGTAGGTGTTCCCCTTTGTCCATATGATTCTTCTCTACCTATGGTTTACGATGGTATCACTCGCGAAAAGGGTAGAGCTGATAGAATAAAGTACATATGTCCAAAGGCTAAGAAAATTAATACCAATGGTAAACTAAGCTATATATTAAATTGTGAAAATCCTTGCACTGGTTCAAAATGCGGAAGAATTAAACAAATTACTATACATCATAATTATCGCTTTAATTCTTCTATCCCTCGTGATAGCTTAAAGTGGCAGAAACTATATAGACTTAGAACTATCTGCGAAAGATCCATTTGTCAAATTAAGAATTTCATTCAAACTAAATCATCAAGAGTTAGAAATACAGTATCTTTAAAGTCAGATATTCTACTTGCCTGTATTTCTCAATTAATTGCTTTTATACTTATATTTAAGTCTAAAAATTATGATAAACCTCTTGCTATTAAATCTTTAATTGCTTAACATCAATCAGGTAAACTGAATAGTTAATTTTAAAAGGTTTTATTGAACCTTTGTTTTGTCATGCCTTTTTTTGTGGATATCCTAAGGCTTAGGTTACTCAAAAGGCATTTAATTACTTGTTTTCTGTGGATAACTTTAAAATTACATTTTGCAACTAACTATATTATTTATATGCAAACAAACAAAAAAATAATGTATTAAATAAATAAGGGGGTAGATTTTATCCCTCAGGATTATAAGGATGATATACTCCATATATTGAAAATCCGTTGTCACAAAGTAATTTAACAATAGCAGGTATATCTTTAATAGTTATATATAATTCAATACCATTGTATTTTAAAACCAAATCCTGAGCTTCTATTAAATTGCTATTATGTAGTACATCTATTAATTTATTTTCCGTGTCTGGGTTCTTCATATCCCCAATCATGAAAAATATCCTATGTCGCTCTTCAGAAACAT
>CALBUB010000095.1 GCA_937967955.1 uncultured Bacillota bacterium
CTCCTTGAAACAGAGGCTATGAAGAAATTTAGTAGTAAATACAGTTTTAGCTTATTTGAACTATTTGACAGCTGGGTTAAGGAAAGTATTGAAATATACAAAAAATTTGACCCTAACAATCCTAAACCTAATGTGGCCATAGTAGACTTTGCTGAAAGTGCATCAAAAGAGGAATTTGAAGAATTCAAAAAGGCTTATATAAGAAATGGCTATAATTGTATAATTGTAGATCCTAGAGATTTAACCTACAAAGATGGCAAGCTATATTTTAAAGACTATAAAATAGACTTAGTATATAGAAGAATAGTAACCTTTGAGCTAATAGAAAAGGCAGAGGAAATTCCAGATTTTATTGAAGCTTATAAGAATAAAGCCATGTGTACTATTGGTTCTCTAAGATCTCAGGTAGTTCACAACAAGATCATATTTAAGATACTCCATGATGATGATACCCTTCAGTTCTTATCTGATGAGGAAAGGGAATTTATAAAGAAACATATTCCTTATACAGGCTTGTTTAGAGGAGATAAGAAGGTATTTAAAAAGGTGTTAAACAATAAGGATAAGTATATTATGAAGCCTTTAGATTTAAATGCTTCTAGGGGAGTGTTTGCTGGCAGAGACTATTCAATGGAAGAATGGAAAAGAAAATTAGAGGCTGTATGGGATAAAGACTACATATATCAGGAATTTGTTATTCCTTATAAGAGGGAGTTTATAGTATTTGATGAGGAAGGAGTAGCTGTAAAGGAATTTGGTAGTATTACTGGACTATTTATGTATAATGAAAAACTTGCTGGTCTTTACACTAGAGTAGGCAATAAGAGTATAATATCTGGCTTAAGTGAATATTATACACTACCAAATATTTTAGTAAAAGGCTAAATGGAAAATCCCATTTAGCCTTTTATTTTTATTAAAATATAAAAATTAAAGAAGTTACATATTTCATGTATAGTGGGTATATATAATACATAGAATTTAACAGGATTGGAATGATTGCTGAGAGGTGATAATATTGGAAGTAAACAATGTAATATTAGCTTTTTTATTAACCTTGTTTGCTGGCTTATCCACAGGAATTGGTAGTGCTTTGGCTTTTTTTACAAAACGGACAAATGAAAAATTTTTATCTGCAGCCTTGGGTTTTTCAGCAGGTGTGATGATATATGTTTCCTTTATTGAAATATTTGGCAAGGCTAGAGATTCATTGGAAGCAGTATATGGAGCACAAAAAGGATATGTAATTACCACATTAGCATTCTTTGTAGGGATATTTATAATGGCTCTAATCGATAAATCTATTCCTAGCGAAGAAAATCCACATGAATGGCGAAATGTAGAGGAGATGCAGGATGAAGAAGCAAAAGAATCTTATGAACTGATGAGGATGGGCCTGTTTTCTGCTCTTGCATTAGCAATACATAACTTTCCTGAAGGCTTAGCCACATTTATAAGCACCTTAGAAGATCCAGCTTTAGGTGTGAGCATAGCTATTGCCATAGCAATCCATAACATACCAGAAGGGGTTGCCGTATCGGTACCAATATATTATGCAACTGGAAGCAGGAAAAAGGCTTTTGTCCACTCCTTTATGTCTGGCTTGTCAGAACCATTGGGGGCATTAATAGGATATTTATTTTTAATGAGGTTTATAAATGATGCAATGTTTGGAATAATATTTGCTGCTGTAGCAGGAATTATGGTTTATATTTCTTTAGATGAGCTCCTTCCCACAGCTGAAAAATATGGAGAGCACCATATTGCCATATATGGCCTTGTAGGAGGTATGGCTGTAATGGCCTTAAGCTTACTATTGTTGACATAGGATCGTGAGCAGTTCTCCTCACGATCTTGTTATTTTATTTTCCAAAAAAAGTTACAACTATAGGGGTAGGGGGTATATAATTTATTAGGAGGTTTTTCTATGGCTTTAGAGAGTATTTCCATACCTATTGCTTTTGGAGCTGGAGTTTTGTCCTTTTTTACTCCCTGTATTCTACCTATGATACCTGCCTATATAATGTACATGACTGGTAGTACTATGGAAAGTGAAGTTAGTCAGAGGAAAGTTGTGGCCTTAACTAGGACCTTGGGCTTTGTAATTGGCTTTACTATTATATTTATGATAATGGGAACTTCAGCAAGTTTCATAGGTAGAATATTCATAAAGAATAAAGCGATTTTTTCCAAAATAAGTGGAATCCTAATAATCATATTCGGCCTAAACCTTATGGGAGTTCTAAAATTAAATTTTTTAAATTTAAACAGGCAAATTTCAGCTCCTAAGAAAGTAACTAGCTGGTTTAGTTCCATACTGATGGGAATGGCTTTTGCAGCAGGCTGGACCCCTTGCTTTGGACCAATACTGGCAAGTATCCTAGTATATGCAAGTACTTCTAATACCCTTTCTCAGGGAGTGTTTTTATTGTTTATATACTCCCTTGGAATGGCAATACCTTTTAT
>CALBUB010000096.1 GCA_937967955.1 uncultured Bacillota bacterium
TTCCCTTAGTTTCTCGCGTTCCATGCATTCAGAAGGTTTATTCCAGTACATCATATATTTACTGCACCTTCCTCGCACTCTATTCTAGTATTGTACCCTATATTAAAGGCTTTTAGATTATCCTCCACGGTCTTTGGGGGTACTACACTGCTAAGTACCTCTTCCCAGTCTTTCTTTTCTATGCTCATATACTGTGCCAGCACTCCCATCAAAACTGAGTTAGATACTCGCAGGTTCCCTATTTCTTTGGCTATTTCCTGGGCATTGATAACAAAAACATTGGAAACATCATTTACAAGTCGATTCAGAATATCATCAGGATATTTTGCATCACCAGTTATAACAGACATAGGATCTATAGCTTGATCGTTTACTATCAACATGCCATCCTCTTTTAGATAATGAACCCATCTTAATGCCTCCATCTTTTCAAAGGCCAATAAAATATCTGCCCTACCCTCTTCTATTAGAGGAGAAAACACCCTATCGCCGAATCTTACATGAGTTATTACACTTCCTCCCCTTTGTGCCATACCATGAACCTCTGAAACTTTTACATCATATCCAATTTTACTGGCAAGACTGCCTAAAACCCTACTGGTCAAGAGGGTCCCCTGTCCCCCAACCCCTGCAATTAATATATTTGTGTTTTTCATTAGTAGTCCACTCCTTCCAAGGCGTTAAATCTGCATACCTGTGTACAAAGCCTGCATCCATTACATAAAGCATCGTTTATATGCATTCCATCATCCTTTTTCTGAATAGCAGGACATCCTAGTCTTAAGCAAAGGCCGCAGTTGGTGCACTTTTCTCGATTTATCTTTAATGGTGAAGCTTGAGATTTATCAAGTAATGCACAAGGTCTCTTAAAGATAATAACTGATGGTTCGTCTCGCTCAATTTCCTCTTTCAGAGCAATTTCTGACTCCTTTAAGTTAAAAGGATCAATAACCCGAACATTATGGATGCCTATAGCCTTGACCAGCGCTACCAAATCTAAGGCAGGTACATTTTCACCCTTAATCGTGCGCCCAGTAGCTGGATTATCCTGATGTCCTGTCATGGCCGTTATAGAGTTATCCAAAATTAGTATAGTGGAAACCCCTTTGTTATACACAATATCAATAAGTCCACCAATACCTGAATGTATAAATGTAGAATCTCCAATTACGCCTACAACTTTTTTAGAAAAATCCCTGCCAAGGGCTTTTTCAAAACCATGTGTCATGCCTATACTTGCGCCCATACAAATACAAGCATCAATACCCTCCAAAGGTAACAGAGCTCCTAGGGTATAACATCCAATATCCCCCATAGCGGTAAGCTTTAATTTTTTCAAGTTATAAAATACTGCTCTATGGGGGCAGCCAGGACACAAAACTGGAGGTCTCTTGGGCAGCTCTTCCTTTTCTTTAATATTTACGCTATTACCTTTTATAGCTCTCTCAATCATATTGGCACTATACTCTCCTTGAATAGAGAACAATTCCTTTCCTGTAACCTCTACTCCCCAACTTCTTATTTGCTCTTCTATAACAGGCTCTAATTCCTCAAGAACATATAATTTGTCTACTTTAGAAGCAAAATCTAAAATCAAATCTTTAGGTAAGGGATGGACCATTCCTAGTTTCAAAAATGATGCTTCCGGAAGGACTTCTTTAGCATACTGGTATACAATACCACTCGCTATAATACCAATACTTGGATCTCCCTCTTCTACTTTGTTTATTTCAAATTTGCAAGAATCCTTGGCTAATTTTTTCATCCTTTGCTCTACAGCAATATGGCGGGCTTTTGCCATAGCTGGCATCATAACATATTTTTGGGGTTTTTTTACATATTCCTTTAATCTTTTAGGTTGTGGTTTAGCTAATTCAACCATACTTTGTGAATGGGCTACTCTAGTTGTTAATCTGACTATCACAGGGGTATCATAATTTTCGCTTAGCTCAAAGGCCAGTTTAATATAGTCCTTTGCTTCTTGGCTGTCGGAGGGTTCCAACATAGGTACATGAGCTGATCTAGCGTAAAATCTACTATCCTGCTCATTCTGAGAACTATGCATGCCAGGATCATCAGCAACAACTATTACCAATCCCCCATTTACACCAGCATAGGATACTGTAAATAGAGGATCTGCAGCTACATTTAGCCCTACATGTTTCATAGAAACTATGGCTCGGCATCCAGCTAAAGATGCACCAATAGCAACTTCCAAGGCCACCTTCTCGTTTGGCGACCATTCAGCATAGATTTCATCATATTTTGCAATAAACTCTGTTATTTCTGTGCTAGGGGTTCCTGGATAAGCGGTTGCCACCGCAACACCAGCTTCATAAGCTCCTCTAGCAACTGCTTGATTTCCTAACATTAACTTCTTCACTTTAATCCTCCTAGATTTATATTTATGTTAATTATCAATATTGGATTTAATTGAATTATAAATATCTATAATTCTTAATAACAACTTTCTGCAATTGGCTTATAGGGATTGCACCTTTAATCAGCATAACAATGCATCCCAAGGAATGAATGTTAAAAATTTAATAAAATTAGATAGAATAATGGTTATAAATGTAACAAGTACAAATATAGAACATTTACAACACCTTAGAAAAATCACCTACCTTAGGATAAAAAATAATAAGAATAAATTAAGAAAAGAAATAATTATCAGCAAAATTATATTGGGTGTAATAAAAAATGCTAAAAAAGATAATTTATTCACTTATTTACAGATGATAAATAAAGAACTTTAAATATATTTATTGAAGTAGCAATTTTAGGGTATTTATATAGATAGGAAGGTTTAATGTGTTTAAGAATAGTCGAAGTATTTATACGAATTGAAAAATTACGTGTCCAACAATTATTTTCTGCATATCTAATAAAAAGAACCGCTATTGAATATGCAGTTCTGCAAGAAAAGATTCTCATCCATGGATTTTTTGCGAAAGATACAAAATACAACCTTCCTTCCTCCCATACTACAGTAAAAGCTTTAATTTTGGAAAATTTTGCTGTGCTACCATCTTCATTCCATACTACAACGCTATAAAATGATTATAAAACATTTTGACAAAAAAAGAAACCCTTATTGTTTATTTT
>CALBUB010000097.1 GCA_937967955.1 uncultured Bacillota bacterium
GTAGTTTATAAAAACACTACTTCTATTTAGGGTGAAACCCCAATCAACTCCCCCTGCGTACAAATATATATCCCTATGTATTTCCATCTCTTCAGGGACTATTTTATATACCCTTTCTAGGGCCTTGTCTATAATTAGGCCTTGATATTTTTTAATATACTCAATATCCTCCAATAGTTGGGGAATTTTCTCCTTAATCTGATAAAACTGGAATTTATCCTCATAAGCTTCCTCTTCTATTATTTTTATTAGCTCCTTCTTCATGTCTAATTTATCAACTTTTTCATGCTTAAGAAAGGCTTTTGCTCCCCTGGTCCTTATAAATTTATCATACAAATCATTATCGAAATAAGCTTTATTAAGGATTTCAGCTAAAGAAACTAAAAATTCTATGTCTAAAGCCACCTTTTTCCCCCTATTCCTGCTGGTCTTATTAATATATACGAATCTGCAGGAAAGGGTATGCTTGCTAGCACCTATTTTACCTATTTTACATACTATATATTTGAAGGGAGGAATGGGTGTGTATTATTACGAAAGGATTACTGCCTACGCCAAAATACTAGGTGGAAATTTAGCTCCTAGTATATACGGAAATGTATTTTTTGATGATGTTCCTGGAGGAACGGAAGTATATGTTGAGGTATGGGGACTGCCTGAGTATAAACCTGGCAATGAACATGAAGAACCTATAGGTCCCTTTGGTTTCCATATTCATGAAATAGGCATATGCGAAATAACCGACCCAGAAAATCCTTTTCATTCAGCTGGAGAACACTACAATCCTACCAAGCAACCTCATGGGAACCACGCTGGAGATTTTCCAGTAATCTTCTCCAATAAAGGCTATGCAAGGATGAGCTTTTTTACAGATAAGTTTAAACCTAGGGACATTATAGGAAAAGCTGTAATAATTCACCAAAATCCAGATGACTATAGGACTCAACCTTCAGGAAATGCAGGTAAACGACTTGCTTGTGGTGTAATAAGGAGGCTATACTAACGAGAAAACTCTCGTCTTTAGGCAAAAAAGATTCTGCTTAAAGATGAGAGCTTTCCTTTTAACTTTCATTTATATAGGCCTTAGACTTTTTATTAAAGAAAAATACCCCCACTCCACCTATTCCTAGATGGGCACCCAATACACTACCTATTTTTTCAATAAAAATATTGTTATGGCCTAATTTTTCAATTAACATATCCTTCAACTTCAAGGCAATATTTAAATCATCTGCATGGGCTATACCTACTACCTGTTTGGGAAAATCTTTAATCCTTTGGCATACTATATCTACAAGGGTATCTAAAGCTTTCTTCCTTCCCCTGATTTTTTTGATTACCTTTATTTCACCATCTTGCACATCTAAAATAGGATTTATATTTAATATGTTTCCAATTATGGCCGAGCTTTTCTTGATTCTGCCTCCTTTAAGAAGCCAGCTTAAATCGTTTAAAGTGAAAACGTGCTCTATATTCTTAATATTTTCCTTAGATGCTTCTATTATATCTTCAAACTTTCTTCCCATTTTAGCCATCTTTGCTCCTTGTAAGGCTATAAGGCCTGAAGCTATGGAACCTGCCTTTGTATCTAAAATAGCCATCTTTACATTGGGGAATTGCTCTTTTAGCTCTTCTATTATCATATAAGCTGCTTGATAGGTTCCTGAAAGCTTTGAAGAAAAGGAGTAATAGATAAAATCTATGCCTTTAGCTGCATATTTTTTAAAGATTTCATACATATTTTTTGGATTAGGCAGGGATGTTTTGGGATAGATACCTTTCTTCATATCCTCATATACTTCTTCCACACTTATAGTAACCTTATCCAAATATTCTTTACCTTCAATTAAAACCCTTAAGGGTAAAATATCTATATTGTAAGTCTTTATAATATCCTCTGGTAAATCTGTGGTACTATCTACAATTATCTTAGTCAATAATTACACCTCCTGTAGACCTTACATACTGAAATTATACCATAGCTTTTTCTCATGCCTCAAATTTATTAATATTTTTTCCAAAGAAAACATTAATAAAACCTTATCTATAAACTTTAGTCTATAGATAAGGTTTTATTAAAATTGGGCTTTAATTATTACCAGCTCCTTCATTATCCTTTTCATATCCGTCATATCAACCCTACCTGGCTCTACGGTCATAGCATCAGCTAGTCCACATGCAATAGATACCTTTATGGTAAATTCAAAGTCATACTTCCTCATAAGAGATGCAATATAGCCACCTACCATAGAGTCTTTAACACCAGCATAATTTACAATTTTTATGTTGGGTATCCTTACCATATATATGTAGCCATCCTTAAATACAAATACATCTTCTTTACTTAGGAAAAATATGACTACCTCTATTCCATCTTGAGATAGGTTCTTACCTAGTTGGATAATTTCCAGCTTGGATTTAATGGAACAGCCTAAATAAGCTTCTAACTCTTCTTTAGTTAAGCATAGGAAACTTGGAATAGCCTTAAGGCCTGCTTCTAAATATGTACCACCAGTAGATAGGAAAAACTTCTTATTGTACTTCTTAGCTAATATTATCAAATTATACAAAATATCTTTAGGCAAACCCTTAGGTATGTCTCCACTTATGCATATATGTTCCCATTTACAGACAAACTCATTAAAGGAGTCATACAGTTTTGAAACCTCTTCTGCAGCTATGGAAGGCCCTTCTTCAATTATTTCAGTAAATATATCATCTTCACCTAATATCCTTATAGTATATGTACTTTCTTCTTCTATGGGAATTAATTTATGGGCAATACCCATATTAGCCAATTGGATTTCTATATGCCTACCACTATCTCCACCTGTAAAGCCCATTACCATCACTTGCTCATTAAAGCCATTTATAACCTTTGCAACATTTATTCCGCCCCCACCAATAGTGTAGCCATAATCTTTCACATGAAAGGATTTGCCCTTATCAAAATCTTTAATCCAGTACCACTTTTCAAGGATAGGATTTAAAGTAAGAACCAAGGCCAACATAACCACCTCTTTTTTTACATTATACCATAGTTTTCTACTAATTTTGTCATGGAGGTTTTTAAATATTAAATTAAATGTACATGTAGCTGGTGCTTTATTATGGTTATTATTGGCCTTTAAAAATTGTCATAAAATCTTTTCTCATAATAAATTATTAAATTATGAGTAAATTAATCTAAAAGGTATAACCAAAATAGATATTAGTGTATTGACAGCTGTATATACATCTGCTATCCTTTTATTAAATCTACAATCTCAGGAGGTAATACAAATGAAAACTAGAAAACTTGCTATAACTGCTTTACTAACTGCTCTTGCAATAGTCATACCTTTTGCTGTATTTTTTAAAGTAATAATTCCACCTTTTTCAGCTACCCTTGGTGCCCACGTTCCCATGTTTTTATCCATGCTATTAGGGCCAAAGGTAGCTGTAATGACAGGACTAGGTTCAGCTTTAGGCTTTTTCTTAAATCTGGGACCATTAATTGGAGCCAGGGCTTTTATGCACGTATTTGTAGGCCTTTTTGGTGGAATGCTCATAAAGAAAGGCTGGTCCTTCTCAAAGGTTATCTGGGCCACAGGACCATTACACGGACTTTTAGAAGTTCTCGTAGTAATGCCCTTTATAGGTTTTGATGTATATAAATTGCTTATAATCACTGGAGT
>CALBUB010000098.1 GCA_937967955.1 uncultured Bacillota bacterium
GAGACAGGGAAAGTAACGGATCAAATCGATTACTTAACAGCAGATGAAGAAGATGAATTCATAATAGCTCAGTCTAATGAGGAGCTTGATGAAGAAAACAGATTTGTAAACAAAAGGGTAGTAGCTAGAGGAAAAGATGGAAAAATAGATATATATCCAGCTAATCAAGTAGACTATATGGACGTTTCACCTAAGCAAATAGTATCCGTTGGTACAGCTATGATACCATTCTTAGAAAATGATGACGCCAACAGAGCTCTGATGGGTGCAAACATGCAACGTCAAGCTGTTCCTTTACTAAAAGCAGAAGCCCCAATAATAGGTACTGGTATTGAGTATAAGGCAGCTAGAGATTCAGGAGTAGTGGTACTTGCAAAGCATTCAGGAACGGTTATTAGAGTTAGTTCTGATGAAATATTAATTAGAAGAGATGAAGATGGTCAAGTAGATAAGTATAAACTAGTTAAATTCAGACGCTCCAATCAAGGTACTACAATAAACCAAAGACCTATTGTTAGAAAAGGAGAAAAGGTTGAAAAAGGTCAAGTTATAGCTGACGGACCAAGTACAGACCAAGGAGAAATCGCATTAGGAAAGAATCTATTAGTAGCCTTTATGACCTGGGAAGGATATAACTATGAGGATGCTATACTGTTAAGTGAAAGGCTAGTAATAGATGATACTTTAACATCTATACACATTGAAGAATATGAAGCTGAAGCGAGGGATACAAAACTTGGCCCAGAAGAGATAACTAGAGACATTCCCAATGTGGGAGAAGATATGTTAAAAGATCTAGATGAAAATGGAATAATTAGAATAGGTGCAGAGGTAAAATCTGGCGACATATTGGTAGGAAAGGTAACTCCAAAGGGAGAAACTGAACTAACTGCTGAAGAAAGGTTACTTAGAGCTATATTTGGAGAAAAGGCTAGAGAAGTTAGGGACACATCTTTAAGAGTGCCCCACGGTGAAGCAGGAATAGTAGTAGATGTTAAAATATTCTCAAGGGAAAATGGTGATGAATTATCCCCTGGCGTAAACAAGATGGTAAGAGTATATGTAGCAACTAAGAGGAAAATAAGTGTAGGAGATAAGATGTGTGGTCGTCACGGAAATAAAGGTGTTGTATCAAGAATACTACCAGTAGAGGATATGCCATTTTTACCAGATGGAACACCAGTAGATGTTGTACTAAATCCATTGGGAGTACCATCCAGGATGAATCTAGGCCAGGTACTAGAAGTTCATTTAGGTTTAGCTGCTAAAAAACTTGGCTGGTATATAGCAACACCAGTATTTGATGGAGCAAATGATAAGGACGTAATGGATGCTCTTGAGAAAGCTGGTTTCTCTAGGGACGGAAAGATATGGTTAAGAGATGGAAGAAGTGGAGAGTATTTTGACAATCCAGTTACAGTAGGCTATATGTACATGTTAAAGTTACACCATCTAGTAGACGATAAAATACACGCCAGATCTACAGGCCCTTATTCTCTAGTAACTCAACAGCCTCTTGGAGGAAAGGCTCAATTTGGAGGACAAAGATTTGGAGAGATGGAAGTTTGGGCTCTTGAGGCTTATGGAGCTGCATATTCACTACAAGAAATACTAACAGTAAAATCAGATGATATTGTAGGTAGGGTTAAAACTTATGAAGCAATAGTAAAAGGTGAAAATATACCAGAACCAGGAATACCTGAATCCTTTAAGGTACTAATTAAAGAACTTCAAAGTCTTGCCCTAGATGTAAAGGTGCTTACTGAAAAAGAAGAAGAAATAGAGATTAAAGAATCTATAGAAGATGACACAGATATGGATTTAATTGGAGAAGAATTGCTAAATGACAAAAAAGTTAATGAGCAAGCTGAAAACGAAGAATATGATGAATACGATGAATACGAAGAATATGAAGAATAGTAAATGGGTGTATAAGATTGATTAAAACTTTAATATTTACTATAGAAAGGAGAGACTGCTCCTTGATTGAATTAAATACCTTTGAGTCAATAAGAATTGGTCTTGCTTCTCCTGAAAAGATAAGGCAATGGTCAAGAGGAGAAGTTAAAAAACCTGAAACTATAAACTACAGGACATTAAAGCCAGAGAAGGAAGGATTATTTTGCGAAAAGATATTTGGGCCTGTTAAAGACTGGGAGTGCCATTGTGGTAAGTACAAGAGAGTAAGATATAAGGGCGTTGTTTGCGATAGATGTGGTGTAGAAGTAACAAAATCAAAGGTAAGAAGGGAGAGAATGGGGCACATCGAATTAGCTGCCCCTGTATCCCATATTTGGTATTTTAAAGGTATTCCAAGTAGAATGGGACTTATATTAGATATGTCGCCAAGAGCTTTAGAAAAGGTTCTTTACTTTGCATCTTATATAGTAATAGAGCCAGGTGATACTCCCCTATATGAAAAGCAGCTATTGTCTGAAGCTGAATATAGAGAAGCCTTAGAGAAATATGGCAATAAGTTTAAAGCAGGTATGGGAGCGGAAGCTATTAAAGAATTACTTAAGAAGATAGATTTAGATAAGGAAGCAGCAGATTTAAGGTTGCAGCTAAAAGAGGCTACAGGCCAGAAGAAGGTTAGAATTATAAGAAGGCTTGAAGTAGTGGAAGCTTTCAGAAAGTCTGGCAACAAACCTGAATGGATGATATTAGATGTAATACCAGTATTGCCTCCTGATTTAAGGCCTATGGTTCAATTAGATGGAGGTAGATTTGCAACATCCGATTTAAACGATCTTTATAGAAGGGTAATAAATAGGAACAATCGTCTTAAGAGATTGTTGGACTTAGGTGCTCCAGACATTATAGTAAGAAACGAAAAAAGGATGCTTCAAGAGGCAGTAGACGCCTTAATCGATAATGGTAGAAGAGGTAGGCCTGTAACAGGACCAGGGAATAGACCTTTAAAATCCCTTTCTGACATGTTAAAAGGAAAGCAAGGTAGATTTAGGCAGAACCTACTTGGTAAGAGGGTAGACTACTCTGGCCGTTCTGTTATAGTTGTAGGTCCTGAGCTCAAGTTCTACCAATGTGGTTTACCAAAGAATATGGCCTTGGAGTTATTTAAACCTTTTGTAATGAAGAAGCTAGTTGAAGAAGGCTATGCTCACAATATTAAATCTGCTAAGCGAATGGTAGAGAGAATGAAGCCGGCAGTATGGGATGTATTAGATGAAGTGATAAAAGATCACCCAGTATTATTAAACAGGGCGCCTACTCTACACAGATTAGGAATCCAAGCCTTTGAGCCAGTATTAGTTGAAGGAAAAGCTATTAAGCTACATCCACTAGTATGTACAGCATACAATGCTGACTTTGACGGGGACCAAATGGCTGTTCACGTACCATTATCAGCTGAAGCTCAAGCAGAAGCAAGGCTACTTATGCTATCAGTAAACAACATGTTAGCTCCAAAGGATGGTAAGCCAATTACTGTACCAACACAAGACATGGTATTAGGAAGCTATTATTTAACAGTAGAAAATCCAGGTGAAAAGGGAGAAGGAAAGATATTCAGGGATTATGACGAAATGCTCCATGCTTATTACAATGGAGATGTGGGAATACATGCTAGGGTAAAGGTTAGAATAAAGCTTGATGAAAATGATAGAGGAAAGCTAGTAGAAAGTACAGTAGGAAGATTTATATTTAATGAACACATACCTCAGGATTTAGGTTTTGTTGATAGAAGCGTTGATAAATATTCCTTAGAAGTAGATACGGTAGTAGATAAAAAGATGCTAGGAGAAATAGTAGAAAAATGTTATAGGAAGCATGGAAATACAGTTACATCTACTATGTTAGATAAGATTAAAGAATTAGGCTTTAGATATTCCACAAAAGGAGCTATTACCATAAGTATAGATGATGTTGTTGTACCACCAGAGAAGGATGAACTGATAAGCAAAGCTGAAGAAGAAGTTGATAAATTTGAAAAATCCTATAGAAGAGGTTTAATTTCCGATGAAGAAAGATACGAAAAAGTAATTGAAGTTTGGAACAGAACCACAGAAGAAGTAACTGAGGCCTTGATGAACAACTTAGATCCTTTAAACAATATATTTATAATGGCTCACTCTGGAGCTAGAGGTAGTAAGAACCAAATTAGGCAGTTAGCTGGTATGAGAGGTTTGATGACTAGCGCTGCAGGAAAAACTATAGAGATACCTATTAAGTCTAACTTTAGAGAAGGCTTAAACGTACTAGAGTTCTTCGTATCTACTCACGGTTCAAGAAAGGGTTTAGCGGATACGGCACTAAGGACTGCAGACTCAGGATATTTAACTAGAAGGCTAGTAGACGTTAGTCAAGATGTTATAGTTAGAGAAGAAGAATGCGGTACCGATGAATATATTGTTGCTACTGCCTTCAAAGATGGAAATGAAATAATTGAAGAGCTTAAAGATAGGATAATTGGCAGATACAGTGCAGAAGATGTAACAGATCCACATACAGGGGAAGTAATAGTTAAGAAGAATGAAATGATTGATGAAGATATAGCAGAAAAAATAGAAAGAGCAGGAATAAAAGAGGTTAAAGTAAGATCTGTGCTAGGCTGTAAGACTAGACATGGGGTATGCGTCCGTTGTTATGGAAGAAACTTAGCTACAGGGGAACCAGTCAATGTAGGAGAGGCTGTAGGTATAATTGCTGCCCAATCCATAGGGGAACCAGGAACTCAGCTTACAATGCGTACCTTCCATACTGGTGGAGTTGCTGGTGCAGATATTACTCAAGGTTTACCAAGGGTTGAAGAGCTATTTGAAGCAAGAAAACCAAAAGGTCTTGCTATAATCTCAGAAATATCTGGGGAGGTAACTATAAAAGAAAGCAAGAAGAAGAGAGAAGTTATAGTTACACCTAAGGATGGAGAAAGCAAGTCCTACACTATACCCTATGGTTCAAGGCTTAAGGTTAGCAATGGAGATTTTATAGAAGCAGGAGATGAAATAACAGAAGGTTCAGTGAATCCTCATGATATATTGAGAATTAAAGGAGTAAAAGGAGTAGAAAACTATCTAGTAAAAGAAGTTCAAAGGGTATATAGACTTCAAGGTGTAGATATAAACGACAAACACATAGAAATAATAGTTAGACAGATGCTAGGAAAAGTGAGAATAGAGGAGCCAGGAGATACTGAACTATTACCAGGAAGCTTAGTAAATCTACATGAGTTTGAAGATATCAACAAGCAAGCAATAGAAAATGGACAAAAACCTGCCGTTGGAAGAAGGGTACTACTAGGTATTACAAAAGCATCACTAGTTACAGATTCCTTCTTATCAGCAGCATCCTTCCAAGAAACTACTAGGGTATTAACTGATGCAGCAATAAAAGGAAAAGTAGATAAATTAATAGGACTTAAGGAAAATGTAATTATTGGTAAGCTAATCCCTGCAGGAACAGGTATGAGAAGGTATAAGGATATAAATGTAGTTTATGAAAATGGAGAGGACTTAGAAAAGCAAGCTTCAGAAGAAAATCCTGTTGACACTGAAATAGACTGATGATAAAATATAAAAGTGCGTAAAAAAGATGTTACTTTGATAACATTTAAGATTATGTGGCTTTATGCCACATAATCTTAAAAATGTTATACAAAGGAGGATACCCAAGGTGACATCTGCTGATACTAGTAAGAGGGTTGTTGGAACGAATCAAGTGAAGAGGGCCCTTAAAAACGAGCAGGTTCAAAAAGTGTTTATAGCTAAGGATGCAGACAAGAGAGTAGTGGAAGAGATAATTAAAATCTGTGAAGAAAAAGGAATTGAAATAGTATATGTAGAAACAATGAAGAAGCTAGGAAAGCAATGTAACATAGATGTTAAAGCGGCTAGTGCTGCTTTATTAAAATAGTGATGTCAAGGAGGTGTAAAGATGCCAACGATAAACCAATTGATAAGAAAAGGCAGAAAGCAAATAAAACACAAGTCCAAATCACCTGCATTGGGCATTAACTATAACTCATTGAAAAAAGAAGTAACTAAGGTTAGTTCACCACAAAAAAGAGGTGTTTGTGTAGCTGTAAGAACAGTTACTCCTAAGAAGCCTAACTCCGCTTTAAGAAAAATTGCAAGAGTTAGACTTACAAACCAAGTTGAAGTTAATGCTTATATCCCTGGAATTGGCCACAACTTACAAGAGCACAGTGTTGTTCTTATAAGAGGTGGAAGGGTTAAAGACTTACCAGGTGTTAGGTACCATGTAATAAGAGGTGCACTAGATTCAGCAGGTGTAGAAAACAGAAAGCAAGGTAGATCAAAATATGGGGCTAAAAAGCCTAAACAATAATTGTGCAATAATGCGTTGGAGTTATTCCACTTAATATAGATGCATTTAGTGCACAACGGCAGCCTTGCTGTCGAGTACCAATGAATTTACTTTTATAGTAAGGAGGGAAGTAATGTGCCAAGAAAAGGATATATAGCCAAAAGAGAAGTAGCACCAGACCCAATATACAATGATAAAGTAGTTACAAAACTAATTAACAAAGTAATGAAAGATGGTAAAAAAGGAATTGCTCAAAAAATAGTATATGGTGCTTTTGATATTGTAAGAGAAAGAACTGGCGAAGACCCATTGGAAGTTTTCTATAAAGCATTAAACAATGTAATGCCAGTGTTGGAAGTTAAGGCTAGAAGAATTGGAGGAGCCACTTATCAGGTACCAGTAGAAGTTAGACCTGAAAGAAGAGAGACTTTGGGAATTCGTTGGATTGTTACCTATGCAAGATTAAGAGGAGAAAAGACTATGAAGGAAAGATTGGCTAAAGAGATAATGGATGCAGCTAACAATACTGGTGCCAGTGTTAAGAAGAAAGAAGATACTCATAAGATGGCAGAAGCAAACAAGGCATTTGCTCATTATAGATGGTAGTTACGTTACGGTAGCAGACCAGATGCCGAAGGGGGACATACAAACAGGAAGGAGGAAGAGTTGTGCCTAGAGAAATTGCATTAGAAAAAACACGTAATATCGGAATAATGGCCCATATAGATGCAGGAAAGACGACTACCACAGAGAGAATATTGTTCTATACTGGTAAAATCCATAGGGTGGGAGAAACCCACGAAGGTGCAGCCCAAATGGACTGGATGGAGCAGGAGCAGGAAAGAGGTATTACTATAACTTCTGCTGCTACTACATGCCATTGGAAAGAACATAGAATAAATGTTATTGATACGCCAGGGCACGTGGATTTTACAGCAGAAGTTGAAAGATCCCTAAGAATATTAGATGGTGCAGTAGCAGTCTTCTGTGCAAAAGGAGGAGTAGAGCCTCAATCAGAAACAGTTTGGAGGCAAGCTGATAAGTATCATGTTCCACGTATATGTTTTGTGAACAAGATGGATATAATAGGGGCAAATTTCTACAGAGTAGTAGATATGATAAAGGATAGATTAAAAGCTAATCCTGTTCCCGTTCAGCTACCTATTGGGAAAGAAGATACTTTTGTAGGGATAGTAGACTTGGTTAATATGAATGCAATAATATACGAAGATGATTTAGGAAAGAAGATAAACATTGTTGAAATCCCTGAGGAAATGAAGGATTTAGCTGAAGAGTATAGAGAAAATCTGTTGGAAAGCATATCAGAACACGATGATGAATTAATGATGAAATACCTAGAGGGAGAAGACATAACTCCAGAAGACATTAAAAAGGTTATTAGAAAAGCTACTATTGATGGAAAGATTACTCCAGTTCTATGTGGTTCTGCATATAAGAACAAGGGAGTACAACCTTTACTAGATGCTATAGTGGATTATCTACCTTCACCAGTAGATATACCTCCAGTAAAGGGTGTATCTGTAGATGGTGATGAAGAATTAGAAAGAATCTCATCAGATGATGAAGCTTTCTCAGCATTAGCTTTCAAAATAGTAACTGACCCCTATGTTGGAAAGCTTGCATATGTTAGGGTTTACTCAGGAGTTCTTAGATCTGGTTCATACGTTTACAATGCTACTAAAGGCAAGAAAGAAAGAATTGGAAGAATTCTACAAATGCATGCTAATAAGAGAGAAGAAATTAGCGAACTTTATGCAGGTGATATTGCTGCAATAGTTGGACTTAAAAATACTACTACTGGGGATACTCTATGTGATGAAAGCAAACCAATAGTATTAGAATCAATGGAGTTCCCAGATCCAGTTATAGAAGTAGCTATCGAACCAAAATCAAAAGCAAGTCAAGAGAAGATGAGCCAGGCATTGGCAAAGCTTGCTGAAGAAGACCCAACCTTTAGAACTTACACAAATGAGGAAACGGGTCAAACAATAATTGCTGGTATGGGAGAGTTGCACTTAGAAATAATTGTAGATAGACTTCTAAGAGAATTTAAGGTAGAGGCTAATGTAGGAAGTCCACAAGTAGCATATAGAGAAACTATTACTGTTCCAGTAGAAGCAGAAGGTAAGTATATAAGACAGTCTGGTGGACACGGTCAATACGGTCATGTTAAGATTAAGGTTGAACCACAAGAAGCAGGCAAAGGCTATGAATTTGTAAACAAGATAGTAGGAGGAGTTATACCAAAAGAATTCATACCAGCTGTCGACAATGGAATACAAGAGGCTATGGATTCTGGAATACTAGGTGGCTATCCAGTAGTTGATATTAAAGTAACTCTATACGATGGTTCATACCACGAAGTAGACTCTTCAGAAATGGCCTTTAAGATTGCAGCATCTATGGCTTTAAGGGATGCTTTACAAAGAGCAAAACCAGTATTATTAGAACCAATAATGAAGGTAGAAGTCATTGTGCCTGAAGAATATATGGGCGATGTTATAGGAGATATCAATTCTAGACGTGGTAGAATTGAAGGAATGGAATCAAGAGATGGTGTACAGGTAGTTAAAGCTTATGTACCTTTAGGAGAAATGTTTGGATACGCTACAGACCTTAGATCTAATACTCAAGGTAGAGCTGTTTACACAATGCAATTTGATCACTATGAACAAGTACCAAACAATATAGCTGAAAAAATTTTAGGAGAAAAATAAAATAATCTAAGGAGGAATAGAAATGGCAAAGGAAAAATTTGAGAGAACCAAACCTCACGTAA
>CALBUB010000099.1 GCA_937967955.1 uncultured Bacillota bacterium
GGCTGTCAGCAATTGCTGACAGCCCTATTCTAAAGGGGGATTTTGTATGTTATATATCAAATATAAGGGTTAGCTTACTTATTGGTTAACCAATTTACTAGGTTAATCCAGAATTTATTGTAGTATTCCCAATCTGTAAACTCTGGTGGTCCCCAGTGTGGTGCACAGTCGGAAGTAAAGGCTGCTGTTCTTCCTTTTCCATACTCAGCTACTGCTATGAAAGGATCTCCTCCTATGGTAGCTAGTAGTGTTGCATCATCTTTAAGGATAGTCTTATTGTAGCCTAAGAAATGGGGCCAGTTTTTGTCCACTCCTTCAAATACTTCATGGTCTGCCTTTACTATTTCTGGTGTAACTCCTTCTGGCCTTTCTACCCTGTCATCTCTTCCTAAGCACTTAACTGGAAGTATATCTTGGATTGCAGTTTCTTCGTATCTAGATGCACCATTAATTCCTGAGAAGGCCATGTAGCCTCCAATCATAAGGAAGGCACCACCATCTAGTACATATTCCTTAATAAGTTCACATCTATTTGGGTTTACTTTAGATTGTCTAAAAGTACTTTCTGGTAGTAGTAATGTATTTGAACCTATATCTGATAGTATAATTGCATCATATTCCTTTAATTCTTCTAGAGTATATGGGAAGTCTGTTACTACCTTATGGTTGGCTACGTGGTTCACTTCATAGCCTCCTTCTTTTAAGGCTTCAATAAGCCATTGGGCTCCCTCTCCATAGGAACTTTCAGTAAAGTGGTCGAAGCCTTTTACGTGTAGAGTGTGTACAAACCAAGTTTCTCCTGCTAATAAAACTTTTTTCATTCATATACCTCCTTATTCTTCTCTTTTACACCATTTGAGTATAAAGTTGGCATAGGCCTTGATATAGTTAAAATAGTCTTCTACTTTTACGTACTCATTGGGGCTGTGGCATTGCTGTGCATAGCCAGGTCCCATTATAACAGTAGGGATCTTTAGTATGTTTGAGTATAGCCTTGCATCATTGCCTGCAGCTCCACCTAATAGTTTTACCTCTCCTGTTATGTCCTTTAAGCTATCTTGGGCAATTTTGATGAAGTCATGGTTTATGTCCGTTTCAAAGGCGCCTCCAGCTTGGTATATGCTTATTTCAGGCATATTGTCCTTTAGCCAAGGATCTCCCTTTGCTCTTGTGTTTATGGTATCTATTACTTCTTCTACTACTTGCTCATAGTTCATAACCTTTGGTAGATAGTGTAGGCATAGCTTAAAAGTACATGAATCAGGCACTGTAGAGCCGGCTGTTCCACCTTCTATGACTCCTACATTTAAGGTGGGAGGGGGTAATAATGGATGCTTGTATTTCATCAGCCAATTGTGTTCCATTTCATTTAAGGCTTCAATTAGTTTAATAGCCTTTTCTATGGCATTTACGCCCTTCCATTTGTAGCCAGAGTGTAAGGCAATGCCTTTTACTTTAACTTCAAAGAATACAAAGCCCATATGGGCAACTATAATGTGGCCTTCTGATGGCTCACATATTACTGCCCCATCGGCAGTGTAGCCATTTAATACTGCTTGGATAGAGCCGTTTCCTCCACCTTCTTCATCTACTACTGAAACAATAGTTACATCTCCTGGTAATTGATAGCCAGCATCCTTTAGCAATTTTACAGCCATGATGGAAGCCATAAGGCCTGACTTCATGTCGGCTGTTCCAAGGCCATATAGCTTCCCATCCTTTATATATGGCTTAAAGGGGTCTTCATCCCATTTACTCAAGTCTCCTGGAGGCATGGTGTCTATGTGGCCATTAAAGAGTAGAGTTCTTCCATTAGGGTCTCCTTTAAACTTGGCTATTAGATTGTATCTATCTTCATAGTTGTGGCCTAAGTTTCCTTCATTGTACTCCCTCTTGGCCCTTTCAATTATCTCCTCTTTCATAGGGTCTATGATTATCTCATCAGCACCCATTTCTTTAAATAGCTTTTCTAAATACTCTTGCCCTTCCTTTTCCCTTCCTCCTAGTATGCCATGGCCTATATCCTGGGTGTCTATTGCTACTAGATTTTTTAGGTGCTGTAAATATTCATCCTTATGCTTTTCGAAGGTATCCAGTAGTCTTTTATCCATAATATCACCTTAATCGTACATTTTTAATGTTTCATATATAAGGTTCCAGAACTTGTCGAAATCCAATTTAGTTGCCACCTCAGCATTTGGCTCCTTGCCAGTAACACCAAAGTAGTCGCATATGGTCCTGCCGTAGCTAGTAGGACTTCTAAGTTCTATTTCTACATGCATAGGCTTAGTTTCTATTATGGATGGATCTATTAAATAAGCTATAGTTGTTGGGTCGTGAGTAGGTGGTGCTTCCCAACCGAAAACTTCCCTTTGAGTTTTAGTGAAGAATTCCATTATGTCTACAAATAGTTTAGAAGCTTTGTTGTCAATAGTCTTCATTTTCTCTATAACTTCTCTTGTGGCTTTTGCTTGTCTTGTAAGGTCTAAGCCCATCATTACTATAGGCCTGCCTGATGTAAACACCACATGGGCTGCTTCTGGGTCTACTAGGATGTTGAATTCTGCTGATGGAGTAACATTTCCTATAGTATAGGCTCCACCCATTAGTACAATCCTCTTTATCTTGTCTACTATCCTTGGTTCCTTCCTCATAGCCATGGCTATATTTGTAAGGGGTCCTGTAGGAACTAGGTTTACATCTCCATCAGATTCCATTAATAGTTCTATTATTAAATCTACTGCATGCCTTTTATCTAATTCTACTGTTATTTCGCCAAATTCTGGACCATCTAGGCCTGTTTCTCCGTGAATATCATCAGCTATTATTTGATCACGAACCATTGGCCTATCCATTCCAGCTGCTATTGGTACATTGATGCCTAAGTGAGAACATATATTCAAGGCATTTTTTGTAGTCTTATCTAAAGTTTGGTTACCAGCAACAGTAGTAATTGCCAGCAAATCAATTTTAGGGTTTTTGGCTGCCAACATTATAGCAACAGCATCATCATGGCCTGGATCCACATCTAATATTACTTTTTCCTTCATAGTAAACCTCCTTATTTGTTGTTAGGTACATGGTTTAAAGCACTCTTTTGCTTCTTTTCTTTCCTTATACGGCTTGCTAAGGATATAGTTAATACAGCAATAGTTGCTATATAAGGTATCATTAATACGAATTGGGATGGGAAACCATAAGCTTGTAGCCTGTTTCCTATTGAGTCGGCAAGGCCGAATATAAGGCTTCCTATCCATGCAAATATTGGATTGGCTCCACCAAAGAACATGGCTGCAACTCCCATAAAGCCTCTACCACTAGTCATATTCTCTACAAATAGTCTTGAATAACCTAAGGATAGATGGGCGCCTGCAATTCCTCCTAATATTCCAGATATGAGTATTACTTGGAATTTAGCTTTAAATACATTTAAGCCTGCTGTCTCTGCTGCATCAGGATTTAGTCCAACAGATCTAATCCTTAGTCCCCATACTGTCTTATATAGGGCATACCATAGGATGAACACTATGACTATACCTAGTACTTCAAATAGAGAATAGTTGTTAAATAGAGTATTTAGTACTTGTGAATTTTGTAAGAAGTTAAGCTTTATAGTTGGTATAGGCACTATTTCTGCTGAATAGAAGCTGCCTGATGCATTTAATATGGTGTTTAGTAAGAATCTGGTTAAAGCTACAGCCAACATATTGATAACCGTACCTACTGCAAATACATCAGCTTTATATTTTAAGTGGGCAAACCCAATTATTGTTGACACCAGTAAGCCTACAACTATTGCAGCTAATACTGCTAAAAGCCAGCTACCTGTAAAGAAACTTACACAAACGGCAGTAAAGGCTCCAAACAGCATTATACCTTCTACTCCAACATTTAATATGTCTGCCTGTTGGGTTATAACGGCTGATAGGGCTGCTAATAGTATAGGAGTGGAGGTCTTAATGGTAGAAGGGATTAGGGTATAATCAAATATATTATCCAACATGTTCATCCACCTCCTTCTCTTTCTTTGCACGCCTTCTTAGTTGGAATAGTCCTTCCATGGTTGCAAATAGTATGAATACTGCTATTATGGCATCTATTAAGGATTTAGGTACTCCAGTATACCTTTCCATAGCCAGTGCTCCAGATTTTAGTGAAGCAATAAAGAAAGAAATTATGGCTACCATTCCAAAATTGTTCCTTGCAATTAAGGCTGCTAACATACCATCAAAGCCTATTCCTGATGAAAAGTTATCCAAGAAGGATAGGTGGATACCCATTACCTCTATTGCACCTGCCAGTCCTCCTATGGCACCACTTAGCATCATACCGCCAAGGATAACTTTTTTAGAGTTTACACCTATATAGTCAGTAAAGTCTGGGTTTAAACCAACGCTTCTTAATTTATAACCAACAGTTGTCCTGTAGAATAGCCAATAAACTATTGCTAATACTCCTAAGGCTATAAACAGGCCTGTGTTTGCTCTACTTGGTAATAGTATACGGCTTAAAGTAGCACTTTCATAAATAGGTGGTGATTGAGCTACTCCAGTACCTCCTGAGAAAGGATAGTTTACTAAATAGGAGGTTAAAAATTGGGCCACATAGTTAAGCAGCATAGTTGTTAATACTTCATTTACCCTAAAGTATACCTTTAATACGGCTGGTATTAGGGCAAAAAGAGCACCTGCCAACATGCCTGCAAGCAAAGCTAAGGGCACGTGAACCACTTTTGATAAATTTGAGAAGGTAAAACCTACCCAAGCTGTTGCCATGGCCCCTAAATATAGCTGTCCTTCTACACCTACGTTAAATACTGATATTTTAGATGAAACTGCAAAGGCCAAGCCAGCTAATAGTAAGGGTACGAACTTCTCCAAAGTAGTACCAAAGTTGAACTTTCCTATAAAAGCCCCATTAAATAGCTGTACAAAGGCTTCCATAGGGTTATGACCCATAAAGGCTACTACAATTCCACCTATTACCAATGCTACTAAAATAGATAATAAGGCATTTATATAATCATATTTCCTCATTCTATACGACCTCCTGTCATCAGTAGCCCTAGATTCTCCTCTGTTGCTTGCTCATTGTCTAGTACTCCTGTTATTCTTCCTTCATACATAACTGCAATCCTATCTGATAGGGACAGTATCTCTTCAAGATCTGCTGATATTAATAGTATGCCAACGCCCTTTTTCTTTAGGTCGTTTAATACCCTTCTTATGGACTCAATAGAACCAATGTCAACTCCTCTAGTTGGCTGACTAGCTATTAGTAAGTCTCCTTCATTGGCAATTTCTCTTGCTACAACTATCTTCTGAGCGTTTCCACCAGATAGGTTTTGTGCTGATAGGTCAATATTTGCTGGCCTTATATCAAATTTTTCTACTAGGTCCTCAGCAAATTCCCTGATCTTCTTCTCATTTAATACAATCCAATCGGAAAATTCCTTATCCTCAAATTTGTCTGCTATTAAATTTTCTCTTATGGTAAAGGGCCTGTTAAGACCTCTTCTGTTTCTATCTTCTGGTATATGGGATATACCTAATTTTCTAATTTGGGCTGGAGATAAGTTTTTAATTGATTTTCCTTTAAATATAATATCTCCCTTTTCAACTTCTCTTAGGCCTGTTATGGCTTCTACAATTTCAGATTGACCATTGCCGTCTACTCCTGCAATGCCCAATACTTCTCCTCTATGAAGTTCAAAGGATATACCCTTTATTTTCGATAATTCTCTTTCTCCAGGTACGTATACATCTTTTACTGATAATAACACTTCTCCAACTTCTGGTTTCTTTCTCCTAATGTTTAAAAATACTTCTCTTCCTACCATCATTTTAGCTATCTCTGGAATAGTAGTATCCTCTTTGTTGACTGTTCCCACATGTTTACCATGTCTCATAACTGTTATCCTATCGCAGATTTCCATTATTTCATTTAGCTTGTGGGATATGAATATGATGGATCTGTTGTCTTCCCTTAAGTTGTTAAATATTTCAAATAATTTTTCTGTTTCTTGTGGTGTCAATACGGCTGTAGGCTCATCTAATATAAGTATGTCTGCACCCCTGTATAGAGTCTTTATAATCTCTACCCTTTGGGCTTCTCCTACTGAAATGTCTCTAACCTTCTTATTAAGCTGTATATCTAAGCCGTAGTTTTCAATATAATATTCTATCTTTTCAACTGCCTTCTTAAAATCGATCCTGTTTCCAGATTTTTTTGGTTCAAAACCTAATATTATATTTTCTAAAACAGTCATTTCTTCTACTAGCATGAACTCCTGATGAACCATACCTATACCTAAGTCGATTGCCTGTTTAGTAGTCAAGCCGCCATATTCTTGACCCTTAACAGTAATAGTACCTCCATCGGGAGTATATAGCCCATAGAGTATCTTCATCATAGTGGATTTTCCAGCACCATTTTCCCCAATTAAGGCATGAATCTCTCCTTCTTTTAAGTCGAATTGTCCACCATCTACAGCTTTAACTCCTGGGAACTCTTTGATTATATTTTTCATTTCAACAATTCTATCCACATCTTTCCCTCCATATCTAATAAATTGGCGGATACTATAAACTATAAACTATAACCAATCCAATAGCCAAAGCTATTGGATTGGTTTTTTATATTACTCGTAAGAAAAGCCTTCATAGTGTTCTACTACAATTTCTCCAGCTTTGATCTTTTCTTCTAATTCTTTTATAGTTGTTAGTATATCTTCTGGGAATTTGTCTCCTAAAGCTTCTTTCATGACGGACATGTCTGTTAAGCCAACTCCGCCATTAGCTATATTCATTTCTACAATTTCTCCACCCTTGAAGTTACCTTCTACTACTGCCTTGATTATTTCATAAGTTGTTACGTCTACTCTCTTTAGCATAGATGTTAAGATTGAGCCTGGATAGATTCCGTCTTGGTCTAGGTCAACACCTATTGCATATTTTCCACTTTCATGGGCTGCTTCTAAAACACCATTTCCTGTGTTGGATGCAACATTCATTACTATGTCTGCTCCTTGGCTATATTGAGCAAGAGTTAATTCTTTTCCTTTTAGTGGGTCGTTGAATGTTCCTGCAAAGGAAACTAATATTTCAGTTTCTGGGTCAATGTATTTAGCTCCTTGTTCATAACCTACTAGGAAGTCGTGAAGTACAGGAATATCCATTCCTCCAACCCAGCCTATTATCTTCTCTTCATTTACATTTGGTATATCAGTTTTTTGAGTAAACATAGCTGCAGCTGCTCCTGCTAAGAAGGAACCTTCGTTTTGAGCAAATACTGCTGACATAACATTATCCTTCTTTACAACACCATCAATTAGAGCAAATTTTGTATCTGGGAATGAATCAGCATGTTTTTCAATTGGTTCTTGAAGCTGAGTTGAAACTCCTATTACTAGGTCATAACCATCTTGAGCCATTGCTACTAGGTTGGACTCCCAGTCAGCTGGTACTGAGGATTCCATTACTTTAACTTCAAGATTGAAATCTTCTTGAGCCCTTTGAACTCCTTCCCAGGCAGAGTCGTTAAAGGATTTGTCTCCTAAAAAGCCTGCTAATACAACAGCTACTCTTAATGGCTCTCCCTCTTTGTTGCCACCTTCATTGCCCCCATCATTGTTATTAGTGTTAGCTTCATTTCCGCTTGAGCAGCCTGTAACAAGCAGAGCCACTACTAAAGCTAGTGACAAGAGGACAGTTAATAAACTTCTTTTTTTCATAATAAACCTCCTTAATAATTATAATTTTTTATAAAATCCTCTACCTCTTCCCTAGTAGGCAGAGA
>CALBUB010000100.1 GCA_937967955.1 uncultured Bacillota bacterium
ACTACTACTCCTACTCAAATTTCATCATCTAATGCTAACAATATTCTCCCCTACCTGTTTGTAGACTCTCAAAATAATATACATATTTTATGGTATAGTTCAAACAATACAAATTATCTTCTTAAGTATAAGCGTTTTTCTTCTGTGGGAGAAAGTAAATTCCAATGGAAAGAAATTAACTTACCTAAAATTTTAGGTTATAATTATCCAGCCCTCATGTTTGAAAAAAACAATAATCTAAACATAATATATGTTTCTGAAGAAAAAATTTTCAATCTTACTTCTAACGACTATGGAAATACTTGGTCTTTAGACGATGAAACTTATATAAGACAGTATCCTATTTATCTTATTAAATACTACGACCTTTCATTAAACAAGAACTATAATAAAATAAACCATCGTTATGGTAATATAGATAATGGAGTTGTTTCTTTCTACTTCGATGATTTCCATGAAAAAATAAAACAAGAGCAAGTTGAAGCAAAAGATACAAGCCATGAAAATGAAACCACCGATATAATTTCAGAAGAAAGTAAAATTAAAACTATTTCTGATTTCGATTCCCATGGATTAGAAAAACTAAACAATACTTTACAAGATTTACAAAAGCAATTAGATGGAATAAAAAAAGAAATTAAATTAATAAAAGATAAAGTGAAAGATATAGAAGAAAAATCTAATGATAAGAAAGGATTTTTTAGAATTTGGTAAAAACAATAAATTCTCCTTTCTAGTTTATCTTCAGGCGAATATTCCTAGAAAGGAGAATTTATATTATTAATTATAGCCTAATACTTATCTATTTTCAAATGGAATATACCATAAATTGCTCTATATTTATTCATTATTAAGTTGTATTAGCAAATATCTGTAACTAAAGCTGATATAGTTCCTTGGTTAACATTTATTGCGGCTGCTAATGCTGCTGTAGCTGTTGCTTCCACAGTAACTCTGTATGTGCAGCAATCTGATATGCAACCATCATGATCACATATACTGAAAGCTACTGGAATTGCAGCTCCCGCTACAAGTGCTAGACCAAAAGATACATCAAAGGATTGAATTTCAATTTCAGGATCATCTCCACATCGCTTAAATACTCTAAATGTTATAACTGTATCTGCAGCAAGGTCTGCGTTTACTGTGACGATAGCAGTAAGGTCTAATTTTATACTAGGTCTCTTGAAACATTTTAGATCTGATAAGGATAGACTTCCTATATTTCTTGGAGTTATAACTTCTCCTATAGCAGCAACTGATACACCACTTGCTCCTGTAAGATTATTGCAATTAGCTATCACTAATTTTGGTTCGCAATCTATCGATGAATGACAATCTTTTTTACTTCCACATTTGCTTGGTCTACCACCTGGTTGATAGTAAACTGCCATGATAACATCCCCTTCCTTTAAAATATAATATGATTATGTCTTTCCACTACCATTATATTGTAATGCTATATAATTGGTTCCTTGCTAAGTTAATTTTTTGAAAACCAAAGTTATATTAAAAAAGATGAAACCATGGCAGTGTAATTTTGTTTAAAGTTAATAAAGCTTACATATTTAAATATATTTTACTGTTTCTTCCCACTACAATCCTAAAAATTTTCTTCATTCCTTTACTGCCCCAAATTATAGAGCCTTCCCCAATAATGGAAGAATCAATTGTATCCTCTACCCCAAATATATTACAACCATCTAATACAATAGAATTTTCTAAACTAGCTCTATCTATACTAACCCTATTTCCTATTGAAGTATAAGGACCAATATAAGAATTTTTAATAATAGTATTTTCTCCAACCACTAATGGTCCTCTTATTGTACTATTGTATATGGCAGAACCCTCCTCAAGGATTACTTTTCCTGTAATATGGGAATTGACCACTTCTCCTACTATATTTTCTTCTATAGAAGATAGTATATCTATATTTTGATCTATTAAATCTGAAGGATTATCTATATCTCGCCAGTTTCCATTAAGTTTTTCATAGCCCACAGAACACCCCTTTTGTAATAACCATTTAATAGCATCAGTAATTTCATATTTACCACCTTTGGAAGGCTCTATTTCCTTACAAGCTTTAAATATATTCTTATCTAAAGCATACAAACCAGTAACAGCCCAATTGCTAAAAGCCATTTTAGGTTTATCTTCTAAATCTATTATCCTTCCATTTCCAATATATGCTACTTTAAATTTTTCTGGTTCTTCTACTTCCTTTAATAAGATTTTGCAATTTGTATCTTCAAATTGGAACTTTTTTATAAACTCCCTTATATTACAATCAAAAAAATTATCTCCTAAAATCAAAATAAACTTTTCCTCATTGATAAATTCTTCTGCAAACCATAAGCCGTGGGCTGTTCCCTTAGGTTCATATTGGATTATATAATGGAAATCCTCTTTAAAATACTTTCTCAACACCTTTTCAAAAATGGGTTTATTAAATTCATTTACTAGAATTCCTAATTCTTCTATACCTGATTTTAATAATAGTTCTATAGTATAAACTAAAAAAGGTTTATTTCCAATTGGGATTAGTTGTTTTGGAATAGAATAGGTAATAGGACTAAGTTTTGTATCTTGCCCCCCACAGAGTATAAGTCCTTTCAATTTACTCCCCCTTGTAATTTTATTTTATAATTGATTTAATAAAACTTTAAGTATTACTATTTTATGTATATAAGATAATCTAATATAAATAAATATTTTAAAAATTTAATAGCCAAGGCTTTATAAAGCCTTGGCTATTAAATTACACGGTATTCAATTAAATCCCTTACTTTATTTATAATCCCAGTTTAACTTTTAGCTTCTCTAACATATCCTTAGTCATAGCATCTAAATCGTATTTTGGATTCCAGCCCCAATCTTCTCTCGCAGCTGAATCATCAAGAGAATTTGGCCATGATTCTGCGATAGCCTGTCTTACAGGGTCCACATCATAATCCATTTCAAATTCAGGAATATATTTTTTAATTGAAGCAGCAATTTCTTCTGGAGCAAAACTCATAGCTGTAATATTATATGCATTTCTATATCTAAGCTTAGATGGGTCTGCTTCCATAAGCTGTATTATAGAATCTAAAGCATCAGGCATATACATCATATCCATCCTTGTGCCTTCAGCAATGAAAGATGTATATTTTTTGTTCTTTAAAGCTTCATAATAAATATGGACTGCATAGTCGGTTGTTCCTCCACCTGGTAGAGTTTTATAAGATATTAAACCAGGAAAACGTACTCCTCTTGTATCTACTCCAAACTTATGGTAATAATAATCGCACAATAATTCCCCAGCTACTTTGCTTACTCCATATATGGTATTGGGTCTTTGGATGGTTTCTTGAGGTGTATTATCCTTTGGAGTAGAATCTCCAAAAGCTGCTATTGAACTAGGTGTAAAGACAGAGCATTTTTCTTCTCTTGCTACTTCCAAAACATTATATAGTCCATTCATATTTATATTCCAAGCCAGTTGAGGTTTTTCTTCTCCTACAGCTGACAATATAGCTGCTAAATGGACTATTGTGTTTATATTATGTTTCCTTACCACTTCTGAAATTTGCTTACCATCAACTACATCAACTATCTCAAAAGGCCCAGATTCAACAAGTTCTTCAAAACCTTCTTTAATCTTTCTACCACTGGCAACTACATTATCGTTACCATATTCCTCTCTTAATTTCATAGTTAATTCTGATCCTATTTGCCCTAATGCACCTGTTACTAATATTTTTCTCATTTGATACACCTCCAATATGAGTATTAATATCTTATCCATCAACATTATAACATATGACTTTATTTATAGTACAGTATTATATAGTATATACAAAATTTATAATTTCAATAATAAGTTTTCGTTCTATACCTACAAGCAAAAAACTTAGCTATACAGCAAAACTGTATAGCTAAGTCTCTATTTAACCACAATATTATAGATTTTTCCTTTTACAAATATCTCCTTAACAATTTTCTTTCCTTCTATATGCCTCATTAGATTTTCGTTTTCCTTTATCTTTTCTTTAATAACATCCTCTGTAGCATCAACAGGAACTAACACTTTACCCCTAACTTTACCATTGATTTGGATAGGCATCTGTATTAATTCATCTACTACTTTTTCCTCATCATAAACTGGCCATTTACTTTCATGTAACATGCCTTCAAAACCACATACCTGCCATAGCTCCTCTGTTATATGGGGCGCTACAGGATTTAATAATATTAAGAAAGTTTTAAAATCAGCTGCAGTTATTTTTCCGTGGCTGTTAAAGTCATTTAATAAGGACATTAAGGCTGCAATTGCTGTATTAAATTTCAATGTCTCATAATCTTCACTTACTTTTTTGATAGTCTTGTGGATCTTTGTTTCTAATTCTTTAGTATAGTCATCTCCTGGTACTACTATTTCTTGTAGTCTCCACACTCTTTCAAGGAATCTTCTACAGCCTTTAACTCCATTTTCAGACCAGGGCACACTCTTTTCAAAATCTCCTATAAACATCTCATAAGTTCTTAATGTATCTGCCCCGTACTCTCTTACAATATCATCTGGATTTACAACATTTCCTCTGGACTTAGACATTTTTTCATTATTTTCCCCTAATATCATTCCATGGGAAGTTCTCTTTTTATAGGGTTCTACTGTTGGAACTACTCCAATATCGTATAAGAATTTGTGCCAGAATCTGGAGTATAATAAGTGTAATGTAGTATGCTCCATGCCTCCATTATACCAATCAACAGGCAACCAGTAATCTAAAGCTTCTTTGCTAGCCAATTCTTTATCATTGTGTGGATCAACATACCTTAAGAAATACCAGGAAGAACCTGCCCACTGAGGCATAGTGTCAGTTTCTCTTTCTGCCTTTCCTCCACACTTTGGACATGTAGTTTCTACCCATTCTCTAATATTAGCTAGTGGTGATTCACCAGTATCAGTTGGCTCGTAATTTTCTACCTCTGGCAACATGACTGGTAGCTCCTCTTCTGGCACTGGCACCCAGCCACATTTGTCACAGTGAACTAATGGTATAGGTTCTCCCCAGTATCTCTGTCTAGAAAACACCCAGTCTCTTAGCTTGTAATTAACCTTTCTCTTTCCTAAGCCATTTTTTTCAAGCCAATCACTCATCTTCTCTATGGCTTCTTTAACTTCCAATCCATTTATAAGTTCTGAATTTACAACTATTCCTTCTTCTGTATCTGTATAAGCTTCTTCTTCTACATTGCCACCTTTAATTACCTCTACAATAGGTAGATTATACTTTTTAGCAAACTCCCAATCTCTAGTATCATGGGCAGGAACAGCCATTATAGCTCCTGTGCCATAGCTCATTAGTACATAATCAGAAGTCCATATGGGTATTTCTTTATTATTAACAGGATTTACTGCTTTTAAGCCTTTTATTTCTACGCCAGTCTTTTCCTTATTAAGTTCTGTTCTTTCAATATCAGATTTCCTACTAACATAATCCCTATATTCTTCTATTTGATCCATATTTTCTATTATATCTTTATACTTATCTATTATTGGATGTTCTGGAGCTATAACCATGTAAGTTGCTCCGTATATAGTATCAGGTCTAGTTGTAAATACTTTCAAAACATCTTCTTTTCCACTAATTTTAAAGTCTATTTCAACTCCAGTAGAACGTCCAATCCAATTTATCTGCTGAGCTTTTATCTTATCCATATAATCTACTAACTCTAAATCGTCAATCAGCCTATCTGCATATTCTGTTATCTTTAACATCCACTGATTCTTTACCTTTTTAACTACATCGCTACCACATCTTTCACATTTACCACCAATAACCTCTTCATTAGCTAGCCCTACTTTACAGGATGTACACCAGTTAATGGGCATTTCTTTTTTGTAAGCTAAGCCCTTTTCAAATAATTTTAAAAATATCCACTGGGTCCATTTATAGTAATTTGGATCAGTAGTGTCTACCTCTCTTGACCAATCAAAAGAGAATCCAATAGATTTTAGCTGTTCTTTGAATCTATTAATATTTTTCTCAGTAACTATCCTAGGATGGATTTTATTTTTAATAGCGTAGTTTTCTGTAGGTAAACCAAAAGCATCCCAACCGATAGGAAATAATACATTATACCCTTCAAATCTTCTCTTCCTTGCAACTATATCCATTGCTGTATATGGCCTTGGATGGCCTACGTGTAAACCTTGGCCTGAAGGATAAGGAAACTCAATTAAAGCGTAAAATTTCTTCTTACTCCTATCATTACTTGCTTCAAAGATTCTTTTCTCTTCCCAGATCTTTTGCCACTTTTTCTCTATTTCCCTTGGATTATACTCCCTCATTCTTCCTCCTCCTTATCTATTATTTACTATAACAAAAAAACCTCTCGTCAATATTAGAGACGAAAGGTAATTTCCGCGGTACCACTCTAATTGATAGATATAAAATCTATCCACTCAAATTGGTAACGGCAATAAACCGGCTAAAGTTACTTAATTCACCTTAGCAACTTAAGGACGAGTTCAGCCTGTATTGATGCTGTTTCTCACCAACCAACAGCTCTCTGAAATCAATTCCAGGCCTACTACTTCCTGTCATCGTTTTTATTTATTGACTTGTTTATGGAGTATTATAGCAAATAACCCTAATTTATTCAAGAAATTAATAATAATATCTCCAATATTCCTATTAAAATTCAGCCGATTTAACAGTTCTTGGGAAAGGAAGTACGTCTCTAATATTTGACATACCTGTTAAATACATTAAAGCCCTTTCAAAACCTAAACCATAGCCAGCATGCTTTACTCCACCATACTTTCTTAATTCTAAATACCACCAGTATTCATCTTTATTCATTCCCAGCTCATCCATTCTTCTCTCTAATACATCATATCTTTCTTCCCTTTGGCTTCCACCTATTATTTCACCTACTCCTGGAACAAGTAAATCCATAGCTGCAACTGTCTTTCCATCATCATTTAATCTCATGTAAAAAGCTTTAATATCCTTTGGATAATCAATTACGAAAACTGGGCCTTTAAATACCTTTTCTGAAAGATATCTTTCGTGTTCAGTTTGTAAATCTATTCCCCATTCTACAGGGAATTGGAAATCTTCTTTAGCTTTTTTGAGTATATCAATAGCTTCAGTATAAGTTATGCAAGCAAACTCAGAATTGACAATATTTTCTAATCTATCTATTAAGCCCTTATCTATAAAAGTGTTGAAAAATTTCATCTCTTCTGGCGCATTTTCCATAACGTAATTGATTATATATTTCATCATGTCCTCTGCTAATTTTCTATTATCTGTCAAATCAGCAAAAGCTATTTCGGGTTCAACCATCCAAAATTCTGCTGCATGTCTAGCTGTGTTAGAATTTTCTGCTCTAAAAGTAGGCCCAAAAGTATATACCTTCTTAAAAGCCAAGGCATAAGCTTCCGCTTCTAGCTGGCCACTAACTGTTAAATTGGTTTCCTTGCCAAAAAAGTCCTTAGAAAAATCCACTTGCTTATCTTCAGTAATGGGCACATTAAGTAAATCAAGAGTTGTAACCCTAAACATTTCTCCTGCGCCTTCTGCATCGCTACCAGTTATTATTGGAGTATGCACATATACAAAGCCTCTTTCCTGGAAAAATTTATGTATAGCATAAGAAAGTATAGACCTTACCCTAAATACAGCACTAAAGGTGTTGCTTCTTGGCCTTAAGTGGGCAATTGTCCTTAAGTACTCAAAAGTATGCCTTTTTTTCTGTAAAGGATAATCTCTATCTGAATCTGCTTCTAGTTTAATTTCCTTAGCATGGATTTCAAAAGGTTGCTTAGTTCCCTCTGTTTTTACTAATATACCTTTTACAATTATAGCACTACTTATAGTGAATTTTTTCACTTCTTCAAAATTCTCTATATTTTCATCGAAAACAATCTGTAAGTTAGTAAAAAAAGTTCCGTCATTTAACTCTATAAAGCCTACCTTTTTTGAAGCTCTTAAAGTCCTTATCCAACCCTCAACTATTATCTCCTTATCAAAATATTTATTTGGCTCCATAAATATCTCTTTAATGGTCAGCTTCATATGTATATCACTCCTTCTTCACATTGTTAACAAAAAACCTTTTATTTTATCCATATTAGTCTTATAAATCTATCGTTAGCTTTGATATACTGGCGTTTCTACATAAACATTATAGAATATTATAATTATATCACTTTTTATTGTCAAATATTTTGTTTAGGTATTCTTTAATCTTTTTTTCATATCCATTATCCGTTGGTTTATAGTATCTTGTATTTATAAATTCAGCAGGTAAATACTGCTGCTTTACATAGCCTCCAGCATAATCATGAGGGTATTTATAACCTTTTCCATGTCCCAGCTTAACTGCCCCCTTATAAGAAGCATCCCTTAAGTGTAGGGGGACTTTACCTATTGGTTTGTTTCTCACATCTTCTAATGCCTTATTTATCCCAACATATACAGCATTACTCTTAGGGGCACAGGCTATATAACAAGCTGCTTGTGCCAGTGGGATTCTGCCTTCTGGCATGCCAATTACATTTACTGCATTAAAAGCTGAAACAGCAATATTTAATGCCTGAGGATCTGCATTACCTACATCCTCTGCTGCACATATTATTATTCTTCTTGCAATAAATTTAGGATCTTCTCCTGCTTCTATCATCTTAGCCAACCAATAAAGGGTGGCATCTGGATCTGAGCCCCTCATACTTTTTATAAAGGCTGAAATTGTATCATAATGTTCGTCTCCAGCTTTGTCATATTTGACATATTTTGCTAATAAGCATTCTTTTATTGTATCCATATCTATTTTAATTATACCATTAGAATCTTCAGGTGTTGATAATACAGCTATTTCCAGTGAATTTAAGGCTGCTCTCCCGTCTCCATTAGAAGAGCTGGCTATATAATCTAGTACTCCCTCTTCAATTTTAACTTTATATTTGCCTAAGCCTTTCTTTTCATCTTTTAAAGCCCTCTTCAATAGTTTCAGAATATCCTCTTCTGTAAGTGGTTTTAAAGGTATTATCATCATCCTTGATAGTAAGGCTTTATTTACCTCAAAATAGGGATTCTCAGTAGTAGCCCCTATTAAAATGATAATTCCCCTTTCTACATAAGGAAGTAATGCATCTTGCTGAGCCTTGTTAAATCTATGGATCTCATCTATAAATAGTATAGTCCTCTTATTATACAACTTTAAATTTTCTTCTGCCTTATTAACTACATCCCTAATATCCTTTACTCCAGCCATAACTGCAGATAATTTTTCAAAATTCTTCTTTGTTGTATTAGCTATTATCCTTGCTAAAGTAGTTTTACCTACCCCAGGCGGTCCATAAAATATCATAGAATATATCCTATCTGCTTTTATTATTCTATTTAAGAACTTCCCTTCTCCTAACACATGTGTTTGGCCAACAAATTCATCTAAGGCTTCTGGCCTCATTCTGTCAGCTAAAGGTGCATCTTTTTTCAGCTGATTCTCCATGTTCATAGTAAATAGGTCCAATATATCACCTGCTTTTTATATAACATAATTATATTTTATAATATTATAGATAAAAACTGTAGTCAATTAAATTGTAGATAAAATCCTTGCTTATATTGTACTTATTATTATGGAAAGGGATAGAAAAGAATAGCTCATGGAAGAAGGAAACTATTCTATTAACCAAAAATTAGGAGACCTATAATAGTCTCCTAATCCTTAATATACTTCTTTACATATTCAGAAGTCATAACTTTTAAAATCCCTGAATAGGTAAGGTTGAATTTAACCTTATCACCAACTTTGTAATCAACATCACTATCAGTTCCATCTAATATTAGATGGTCACTACTTGCTCCTAAAATAATAAGCTTTTCATCTTGTGGAATTATACTATCTATATCCACATCCTGCTTACCTATAGCACAGATCATCCTTTTTCTAATTCCCCTATCTACAAAAGTAGGCACATTTCCAAATGCATCCATTCCTATTTCACCTATTGGAACTGAAGGCTTCTCCTTTATTTCTACTATCTCTGCCAACAGTTGGAAACAGTCATCATAAGTATTATCTATTCTATTTCCGTAAGCTGTTTCTCTACCCAAAACCAAGGATTCACCAAGCCGTATCATATTTATGCCATCTATTTTTTTACCTTTTAACAACAGATGTAAACTACTAGAATTTCCACCAGATATGATTTCTAAATCTATATTGTACTTTTCTTTAATCTTATTCTTTATTTTTACTAATCTTCCTAAATTGTTTTCATCGGGGATTACCCCTCCATAGCAAGTTAAATTGGTACCTATCCCTATTAACTTTATTCCTTCCATATCTATAACTTGTCCTACCACATCATAAATTTCTTCCTCATGGAAATAGCCTTCCCTCAAATCTCCTAAATCAACCATTAGGATTATCTTATGGGTTTTGCCTTTTTTTATAGATGCATTAGCTAGGGCTTTAATAGTTTCTAATTCTGAATTCAAAGATATATCAGCATATTCTACTACTTTATCAACTTCACTGAGCATAGGTATTCTAAGTAAAATTTTTGGTATTTCTATATCTTTTAGTTTAATCAAATTTTCAACCCTTGAATCTGCTAAGTAAGCTACCCCACCATCTAGGTAAGCTTTTGCAATTTTAGGCTCTCCACAAAATACTTTAGTAACCCCTGCTACAGCTATGTCATTTTTCTTACATAGCTTAACCAACACACTTACATTATGTCTCAGCTTATTTAAATCTATCTCTACTTTTGGGTATTCCATTTACATCCCCTCTCTATTAATACATCAGGCATCATAAGATGCCTGATGTATTAGCTGTTTTCTATAATATGGAGGCTTTCTTTTAAAAGTTTCAATGCAGCCTCTGGATATTTTTTCGACATTACCCCAAGAGAAGCCATAATATAGTAATTATCTATCAACACTTTAGCCTCCTTAGTTGGCAAAAGTTCATTACCTTTATTGTTTAATGGAATTTGCTCCATTATAGAAACTCTATTAGGTAGCCTAGTTAATGCTCCTCCGGTACCAATTATATATTTTACTCCAGTAAGGTCTTTGCCTTCTGCAATTGTCTTCTTTCCTCCAGGACCGTATATATACCTTAAGCTTCCTGCATGTCTTTTTACTGCATTTATAACTGCATAATAAGTCAAAACTTCAGTAAAACGAATATCCATTTCTGACTTTGGAATAGGGGAATGGTTTTCTATTATGTCTTCTAGTTTATCTAAGGCTATATTTAATTTGTCTGCCAACTTTTCCTTACCAACAATATTTACTACATTTTGCATGCTTACATAAACTCCAAGATCTCCTTCCACAGTTCTCTTAGCAAAAGGTTCAGGATTTATTAAAATTCTATTAATTTCTTCACTACCTTCTGTAACTGAATGGACGTCTGTAGTGGCTCCACCCACATCTAAAACCATCAAATCCCCTATTTCATTATATAGAAGTTTTGCAGCTTCCATCACAGCCCCTGGAGTAGGCATAATAGGACCATTAACCAACTCTCGAACCTTTTGCATGCCAGGTGCATGGATTATATGTTTTTCAAACACTTGCTGGATTACTTTTCTAGTTGGCTCAATGTTCAATTGATCAATTTTAGGATAGACATTTTCTACAATGTATAGTTCTGATTTCCTATCTTCAAATAACTCTCTTACTTCCTCATGGTTTTCTATATTTCCAGCATATATTACTGGTATTTCTAAATCCATCTCAGAAATAAGCTCTGCATTGTATAAGGCTGTATCCCTTTCACCATAATCTACTCCACCAGCAATTAGTATTATATTGGGCTTTATTTCTCTTATTTTCTTTAGGTCTGATTTTCTTAGTCTTCCTGCAGTTACCAGCTTTATATTAGCTCCTGCACCTAAAGCGGCTTCCTTAGCTGCCTTAACTGTCATATCATATACTAGTCCATGAACAGTCATCCTTAGACCACCAGCGGCGCTGCTGGTTGCTATTAACTCATCATAATCCACCTTGTCTACTTTTAAATTATTTGCTAAATCTTCTATTGCCTTCCTTAAACCAATATTTACATCCCCCTCAAGTACACTAGTAGGAGCCTGCCCTTGGCCTAAAAATTTAGGACAAGGGCTATTTATCTGATTAAAGGCATTAATTACAGTAGTTGTACTACCTATTTCAGCAACTAATAGATTAACCTTCATTTTGCATCTCTTTCCTTTTCTTTACTAAAAATGTAGCCACATGAACCCCTTTTGTTCCTCTACTAAAACCTGCATCCATGCCATTTTTTACAGCTAAATCTGGTGATACTTGAGTTCCTCCTGCAACAAGGATTATCCTGTCTCTAATTCCTTTTTCAATACAAAGATCGTTTAATTTCTTCATATTCTTATAATGGATATCATCATGGCTAATTATAGTAGAAGCAAGTATTGCATCTGCATTCAATTCTATTGCTGCATCCACTAACTTCTCCACTGGCACAGAGGTTCCTAAGTAATGGCATTCAATACCATATTTTTCAATTCCACCATGCTTTATATCTATAATCTCTCTTAAACCTACTGAGTGCTCATCCTCTCCTACAGTTGCAGCTACTATCTTCATTGGTTTAGCTTCAATTTCAGCTCTTATTTCATCGTCAGACATTAAATCTGGTTCTGGTGGTATTTCCAGCTTTGAAATATCTATTGCAAAAGGCACCCTACCCTTAACTTCTAACCTAATTCCTTCTGCCTGCTGCATTATCTCCTTGTGAATAACTTCCACATCCTCTAGACCTAATTTTTTGGCTATTTCAATAGCAGCAACTTCTGCAACCCTTGCTTCGGTAGGCAGGAACATGGTAAAGAATACTACTCCATCACCTGTCCATTCCATTTCTGGCTTAATTAGACTAGTTTCCCTAAATTCTCTAGTTTCTTCTAGCCTTACATTTACATTATCATTTTCATCTAATTCATCGATAAATACTATCTTGTCTGGATCTTCAAAAGTACAGCCACCTATTAGTTTTGCTGGATCATCTACAGCACTAGGATCATATTGTGCCACATTATTGTATCCAAAATGAGCAGTTACTGGTGCCATATAATCTTCATCCCTAGGTACAACTGTTCCTGCTCCTATTCCTCCATCTATCTTCCTTACTATACCATCGCCATTTCTTTCTGGATAAAAGCCAGAATCTACAAAGAAACCTTCTTCAACAGCCTTAAAATATCCTCCTACCTCTAATATTTCTTCCATGAATAGAACTGCTCTTTCCTTTAGTTCCCTAACTTTTTCTTTAAGAGGCCCTTCATTTCGCTTTAGTTCTACCATCTCCATTAAGCCATCCATGCCTGCAAAAGCCTGCTTTGCTGTATCTACAGCTTCTATATTATAAATATGCCAGGGCACATTTCTGCCTTCATCAGGAGTGATAGTGGACTGTATATCAGCACTAGTCAATTGAGAAATTAAAAGGTTTAACACGTGGGTAACAGTTGCTTCCCTGGTAGATGATTCAATATATTTAGTATTCATTTGAGCTCTCATCTTAAAGCCTTTAAACAGCTCCCTTAAGGCAACAGCATAAGGCAAATCTATTCTTAAGCAAGGTGCTGGTGGTGCTGTTGGTGGTACTGTTGAAAGGCAGATATTTTCTTTCTTCATACCCACCTTTAGGGAAAACATTGAATTGATAGCATGTTGCACCATAAGTTCAGGCATTACCTTCCAGCCTTCCCTTGCTGTAGCATTAGCATTATGGGCCCCATCTATTTGGGCCATATTTGCCCATGCCATAACCTTCTTTGCACAAGCTGCATCCACAAAAGATCTCACCATATTTATATTTCTATATAGTACATTGTATTGAGGGTCTTGGTGAGCACCATTTACTCCCTCTTCAGCAAACATTACTGCAATTTCTGGTCCTGCGACTCCACTTACATAGGAGTGATAATTTATTGGTCGACCTACTTCATCTTCTATTAAATCTAAGGCTTTCCTTTGTGCTCTAACCTGCTTTCTAGTAATAGGTATCCCACCAACTCCTTGAGGTGTACCTTCAATTAGGCCATCAAAATGGCTTTGGCCTGCCGTTCTTATAACCATTATGTGATCTGCCCCATGCCAGGCTGCCATCCTCATACGCCTTATATCATCTTCAAACCTGCCTGAAGCTATTTCAGTTGTAATTACAGGGGCAGGTTGTGGGTCTATATTGTCAAAGTATTTAGCAGCTGGTAGTGGTTGGCTATTTTTCAAAGGCTCAGAAGTTTCATAGTATTCAAATTGGCCGTACTTTCTTTTTTCTCCTGTACCCTTTCTCCAAGTCCAGCCTCTTCTTCTTGGCCTATACTTATCTAAATCCTTTAAAATATATTCAATGTCTAATTTCTCATTTGGCTTTAACTCCACTAGTTTTCACCTCCATTAAAAATTGCCACAACTTCATCCCACATTTCTCCTTTGGCCAGTTTCAAGCCAGCTTCTCTAATATCCATATTTTTCTCCTTAGCTAGCCTATACACTAGATGGCCTGCACCTTTTCCAAGAAGTCCCCTGTCAATAGCTCCTTCTACTATTGCTTTTGCTTCTATACTAGAAAAACCCATTCTTAATAGGACAGACCTTTCAATAGAAGGAGAAGTATTTTTATAGGCCAAATCGATTAGCGGCTCCACAATCTTCTCTGCTAATTCCCAAAATCTCTGTTCCAATTCTTCATCAGTTAGATTAGCCAAGTGTTTTCTTCTCTCATGAAAATCATCTGGTCTTTTCATCTACATACCTCCTAATATTTAATCCCTAATTCATCTAATACCTCTTTTACAAATTTTTCATCTGATTTAGTATCCTCAGCTAGGAAGCTTATATCCTCCTCTGATACCCTATCTACATTAAAATACTTTATACAATTTCTAATGTAGGAACTTCTAGTTTTATTTAAATCTATTTCTTCCACTGAAATATATCCCGGATCTTTAGGAAGGATTATGTTTTTACCTGGAATTTCATCTTTAGGATCTCCTATTAGTACTTCAATGCCATTTTCTTTAGCAAAAGTCAATTGGGCATTTATATGTTTTCCAGCTCCTGTATACTCGGTTTCCTGAACCACAACTATTTGCTCTTCATCCAGCTCCTGAGCTATTTTAAAAGCTGCAGCCAAAGAGGTATTACCTGCAGGTCCTCTTTCAAGGCCCTCTAGTTGAGCTAACACTTCTGTCATATAGAATACAGAACCTTGACCTACAGTAACATACCTATCCATGTATCTTAAAGGTCTTGCAGCAGATCTAGGCACATCTGATCTATCAGGCCAAGTAGCAAAAGGTATTCCAAAACCTGTATGGCCAGTGGTAAAAGACTTTCTATTAAAATGGATATCACTTGCCATATGTAGCCCTGTAAGGTTCACACTAGCACCTATTACTTTTGTATCCTTAGCGCCAGCCTTAAGTAACCCTCTAGCTGTTCCGGTTAAATTACCGCCCCCTGCATTGGTCACCACTACTACATCTGGATACCTACCTTCTTTTTCCTTAAAATAGGTTGCTATCTCATAGCCTAAGGTTTCTACCCCAGCTATACCGAAGGGCGTATACAAAGAAGCATTGAAAAAGCCTGTTTCCTCCAATAGCACTAAAAATGTATAAAATAGCTCTGGCCCTACTGTCAGTTGAACTACTTCAGCACCATAAGCTTCACATTTTCTAGCCTTTTCTATTATCTCAGGTTGACCAATTCCTTTAGAATCATAGCACTCCTGCACTACTATACATTTTAAGCCTCTCATGGCTGCTTGGGAGGCTACAGCAGAGCCGTAGTTTCCACTTGTGGCTGCTATTACCCCTTTATAGCCTAATCGTTTTGCATGATAGCAGGATGTGGCAGCCCTTCTATCCTTAAAGCTGCCTGAAGGATTTGCAGCTTCATCTTTTACAAATATTCTTGCCCCTTTTCCCTTAGGTGCAAACTTTCGAGCAAGTTTTGTTAAATTGCGTAGTTCATATATAGGTGTATTGCCAACGCCCGTTTCAGCCTGAATTTTTTGTATCTCTTCAAGCTCATAGCCAGTTTCTCTCATCATTCTCTCATAATCAAAACCAATTCCTCCAGCTTCAAACTTACTATAATCTATGCCAATAGCCTTTTTCATTATCTCTAAATTTCTTCCCATTACTGCCTCATAGCTCATATCCTTTCCCATCTTACTCACCATCCTCATTTATTAAATCCCTTACCTGTTTCCCTATATAAAGCAGCTCTGGTACGCATTTCCCAAAATCATGTTTATAATAAGGATTAACCTCTACTAAGGTTCCTTCTACTTTTCTACCAATATATGTTTCAATTTGGACTCTATCTCCAATATTTGCAGCCTCATCTAGTAAAAAGCCCTTAACCCACATTTCTAAAGGTACTTTTTGGGTATCCTCTGGCACATTTGGTGCCCTTTTCCCAGCTTCTAATACAATATTATGAATCCTTACCCAATCACCCTTCTTAGCATCCATTTTGCTATCACCTTCCCTATGGTAGAAATTTTTGTTGGCTTATTCTTCTATTAACTGTCTCATATCTCCCATAATAGCCCTTGGAACTGGTAAATCAAGCATAGTCTTAAGGCCTGGGCTAGCATTTATAACATGGGGTATCATGTTAACACACATAGCTACTGTTCCAACTCCTCCAGGTACCTCTGGCTTTATTTGCATGCTTATATTTGGAGTTCCTTTGATTGTTATATAGTCTCCTGTCTCTACCCCTTCCAATTGGGGCTCTACCTGTTGTGGATGTACCATTTCTATCTTTAACTCATCATCTACATAGCCATAGCCTACCATCTTACAGCCTGCAACATTTCCTGGCTCTACTTCTGCATGGGGAGCTTTCCTATAAACCCTTGATACTATAGGTTCTTTTGTTTGTTCTACTTCTTTACTTAATTTCCAGCCTAAAGCATCAGCAATCATATTTATAGATTCAGGGAAACCTACATGTCCTGCTAAAGTGCCCTCTTCTACTCGCTTATTGAATTCATCAACAGTTATGCCTACTCCTTGTTCATGCATTACTGCAGGACCAAAAGGTGATAAATTATTTATCCTTTCAGCCTTAATATAATCTACATCTATACATGCCCCTGTCAATGTTACAACTAGAAGATCCATTATAAGGCCTGGATTTATTCCCGTTCCTAAAACGGTTACTCCATTTTCTTTAGCTACCTTGTCTATCTCTTTAGCTAGTTCTGGCTCTTGGGCTTGTGGATATGCCATTTCTTCTGCTGTCGTTATAACATTTATTCCTTTCTCTAAACAGAATATTATTTTATCATATACTCCTTTAACAAAAGAATCTGTAGCTATTAAAACAATATCTGCAGCTTTTTCTGTAATTACCTCTTCTACTTTATCCTTAACAATTACCTCTTTACCATCACCCTTATCTACGCCCAATATTTCATATATGCTTTTATTTACTAGGGCTGGATTTACATCACAAACCCCTACTATCTCTACCCCTTTTTTCTTCATTAGCACTTCTGCCATGCCTCTTCCCATGGCTCCAAAACCCCAAATTATTACTTTTATATTTTCCTTCCTCATGAAAGCACCTCCAAGATTATTTACTATTTTATTGTAATGCAATAATTATGCCAATTTTATATGTGCTGTATTAAGCAAAAATCCCCTATTTATATAAAGCCATATACCATTATACTACTCCTTTAAAGCTTCTTACAATAAAAAACGCAAAACAATTTGCAAATTTGCGCAAATTATTTTGCATTTGCTAGGTTTTTAAATAATTTTTAATCATATAAATCATTTTAAACTTATAGCAGCTATCATCCTATTAGCAATTCCTTTTTCTCTTCTATAAGAATAGAATTTATCTATATTACAGCTGGTGCAACTATTAGCTAATATAATATTTTCTTCTGGTATTCCTTCTTCTAAAATTTGAAGATAGTTTACTTTCCATAAATCTAAAAAAGCTTTATTCCCATCTATTCTTAATATGTTGTCGTAATTAGAATATCTCTCTGTAAATAGTTGGATTAGGTCATCTTTTACTTCATAACAACAAGGGCCTATTGCCGGACCAATTCCTACTAATATATCCTCTTTATTAGAATCATATTGTTCCTTCATTGTTTTCAGCATTTTACCAGTTATGTTATTAAAAGTACCCTTCCAGCCACTATGAGCTAAGCCGACAACTTTTTTAGATATATCTACAAAATAAACAGGAACACAATCTGCATGATATGTAATTAAGGTTATACCAGGTCTGTCTGTAATTAAACCATCTGCTTCTAAAGGATTATTTAGAAAATCTTTTATATTTGAATCAACTATTACAATCTCAGTACCATGGACCTGTTTAACATCTATAATATTTTCAGTAGGCACACCTACTAAAGTAGAAAGCTGTTCCTTAATTTTCTTTTTATCATTACTCCAGCCAATTCTTGATGAAAAAAGATGATGAAAAATATGCTCATAATTAGTAAACTGTTTAAATTGAAAATATACTAGACTACCTTTATTTTTTTCGATTAACATATTAACCTCCTAGCCTATTATTTTTCATTTAATAGTTTGTTTAATTCTTCCATAAAAGTATTAATATCCTTAAACTGCCTATAAACAGAGGCAAATCTAACATAAGATACTTCATCTACTTTTTTCAACCTATCCATTACCATTTGTCCAATTTTTTGGCTTGTTACTTCTTTCTCCATAGAATTGTATAATTCCTTTTCAATTTCATTGACTATTTCCTCTATAACATCCATAGGAACGGGTCTTTTCTCGCAAGCTTTTAATATACCATTTAATATTTTATTTCTATCATAAGGCTGCCTATTTCCATCTTTTTTTACCACTATTAGAGGGATTCTTTCTATCTTTTCATAAGTTGTAAACCTTTTAGCACACCTTAAACATTCCCTCCTCCTTCTAATGGCTTGTCCTTCATCAGTAGGTCTTGAATCTACTACTTTGGTTTCTGCAAAATTACAAAAAGGGCAATTCACATTATCACCTCCAATGCCTATTCAAATTGATTATATTACATCTATTTATTATTGTCTAATGTTTTACTTTGTTCTCTATCTAAATCAACTAGTATTATGTCTTGTCCAATCCTTACAATATTATGCCAGCCTATTACTAAATCGTTATTTTTACCAAATAACCCAAGTATTTTACCTTGCCCTGGCAGGATAATAGCTTCAACGACCCCCTTATCTAAGTTAATTTCAAAATCATATATAAAACCTAACCTTGAGCCATCTCTAATATTTATTACTTCCTTTTCTCTCATTTCAGATAGATTAATCATTACCTCACCCCTTTTCACATTTATATATTATATATACTTAACTTTCTAGCAAAAATATGCTTAATTTTAGGTGAGGTAATGATTAATTTATATTAATTTTCTCATTTGTCTTAGGGCATTTTTTTCTAAGCGAGAAACTTGCGCTTGTGAAATTCCTATTTCTTCAGCTACCTCCATTTGAGTTTTTCCTTGATAGAATCTTAAATTTAATATATGCCTTTCTCTCTCATTCAATTTGCTAATGGCTTCTTTAATCATTATTTCTTGAAGCCATACTTCATCTTCCGATTTCTCATCTTTAACCTGGTCCATTACGTATATAGCATCGCCACTGTCGTGAAATATTGGCTCAAACAAGGAAATAGGTTCTTGTATTGCATCAAGGGCAAAAACTATCTCTTCTTTTGGCAAATTCAATTCTTCAGCAATTTCTGAGATAGTTGGTTCTTTTAAGTTTTTATTTACTAGATGATCTCTGGCTTGTAGTGCTTTATATGCAATATCCCTTAAAGATCTGCTAACTCTAATAGGATTATTATCTCGAAGATATCGCCTTATCTCTCCAATGATCATTGGTACAGCATATGTTGAAAATCTTACATTTTGGCTTAGATCGAAATTATCGATGGCTTTTATTAAACCTATACAACCTACTTGGAATAAATCGTCAACATTTTCTCCTCTTCTGTTAAATCTCTGTATAATACTTAAAACTAATCTTAGATTTCCGTGAATAAATTTCTCCCTAGCTTTCATATCTCCTGCTTTAATTTTTTTGAATAGTTCTTGCATTTCCTCATTGGTTAGCACTGGCAATTCAGAAGTATTGACTCCACAGATTTCAACCTTATTTGTATGCACAACCTTCATTCCTTTCTAGTTTATTGCCCCTTTACTTTTTTAAGTATTACCTTCATCATTTTTTTTATTCAAATAACAAACTGTAAATAAAAGCCAATTTTTTTGCACAACATATTATCTACAGAAGTAATAAATAAGCTTTGGTAATGTATATAAAAGCTGTAATACTACTCAAATATTGAAGTATGAAGTTTAAACTTCGCTATATTCCTTACTAATACAAATATGCCTAGGTTTAGATAATCTTAGCTTTCCATAAAAAAATGACAGCCTTTACGGCTGTCACATTAGCTTAACCATTTCCTTTCTTAATCTCTTAATAATTCTCTTTTCTAATCTAGAAATATAGGACTGAGAAATACCTAATATATCTGCCACTTCCTTTTGAGTCTTCTCTTTACCATTTTTAAGTCCAAATCTCAGTTCTACAATTATCTTTTCCCGACCTGATAGTCTACCAATAGCTTGATTCAATAACTCCCTATCTACTTCTTCCTCTAAAAGCTTAAATATCATATCCCCATCAGTCCCTAATATATCCGACAATAATAGTTCATTACCATCCCAATCCACATTAAGAGGCTCATCTAGTGAAACTTCTGATTTCAACTTGTTATTCCTTCTTAAATACATTAATATCTCATTTTCTATACATTTTGAAGCATAGGTAGCCAATTTAATGTTTTTGTCTGGATTAAAGGTATTAACCGCCTTTATAAGTCCAATAGTTCCAATAGAAATAAGATCTTCGATGCCAACCCCTGTATTTTCAAATTTTTTTGCTATATATACTACTAGCCTTAAATTCCTTTCAATTAATATACTCCTTATACTGTCATCATATTTTAGCCTTTTAAGAAAATAACTTTCTTCTTCTGGCTTTAAAGGTGGTGGAAGTATCTCTCCGCTACCAATGTAAAAAACACTTTCTAAAAATTTGAATTTACCCATTAATTTATAAAGGAATAATTTGGTTTTAAGAATAAATAAATTCATAATAGCTTATCCCCCTTATACTAATATTTCTGGATGTAACAGCCCATTATACTGTTCATCATAAGCTAATTTATTATTATAAATTGCTACAATTATGTCCTCCTTCATCTTTTTAATCTCATTATCCAAATATACGTTTATACTGTCTGGCTTAAAACCAATTAATATTCCGTTTTCATTTCCTATAGATTTAAATGGAATCAATCTTAATTTTATCTCATTCCCAATTTCCTCCATTACCCTGGCCGCAACATTTAGATCTAATTCTTTCTTTTCTGTATATAATTTTTTTAATTTATCTGGTAAAATTGGTTCTATGGCATCGTATTCAGCTATTATAACTGGCCTTTGTGTGATAGGTTCCTTTAATGAATTGCCTGTGTCTATAAGGGCCACTAGGTTTGCCCTTTTGTTGTTTAAATTTATAGTTACTCTAGTTAAAAAGTTTTCCTTATTCAGCTTTGTTCGATGATATCTAAATATATATCTGATAAGAATTGTAGCTAAGCTTATACCTATAACTAAAAATCTTATAAGCTCTTCAGATGTTCTAAAGGAAACATTAGATAAAACTAAATTACTATTTAAAATATAATATAAGCCCATTGTAGTACCAGCAAATATGAAAGATATTAAGTAGAAAGCAGAAAGCTGTTTTACAAAAAAGTTAAGGCTTTCAGGGTTAAAGGCTACAACAAGCATCAAAATAGAAACAGCAAATTTGATTACAAATTTACCCATAAATTCAGTATTTGGAAAAAATATATGGAATGTATATAATGAACCTAATAATGCTGCTACAAACAGCCTAGCCCTATTAGTTTTAGTTCTTGTAAGCATTCCAGTTACATATAATATAATAAAATTTATTATAATATTTTCTAATAATACATACTCTATGTAGACATACATCCAATACCTCCTTAACCACCTTTATATATAAAGCTTATTCACAAGATAAATAATTTATGTTTATTATATAAAATATATTCACAAAAATTTGTCATTATGAGTAGATTAAAAAAAAACGTATCTCAAGATTGAGAAACGTTTTTTGACAAAATAATATAAGAAAAGCTTCATAAAGATGTTGAAAATTAGGAAGCTTTTCTTGTAATAATAAGTAAACTTATTTAATTATTTTCTACATATTTTTACTTAGTCAGGTATATTTGGTATACATTAATTATTGTTTTCTTCTCTTTCGTAAAAAGGTAGGTATATCTAGCTCATCTAAGTTAAATTCGGATGTTGTAGCAACTTCATCCACCTTCACATCAAATGTATCCTGTACCTTAGGCTTATCATCAAAGCCTGTAGCTATAACTGTTATGCTAACTTCATCCTTCATATTCTCATCAATACCTGCACCAAATATAATAATTGCATCTTCATCAACAGCTTGCCTTATTAAATCAGCAGCTTCATTTACTTCAAATAGACCTAAATCATCTCCACCAGTGATATTTAATAGTACAGCTTTAGCACCATCAATTGAAGTCTCTAGTAGAGGGCTTTTTATAGCTTGTTTAGCAGCTTCTACTGCCCTATTTTCTCCAGAGGCTCTTCCTATACCCATATGGGCTATTCCTCTTTCATGCATGATAGTTTTTACGTCTGCAAAGTCTAGATTTATTAAGTTTGGCACTGCAATTAGGTCAGATATACCTTGTATACCTTGCTTAAGAACCTCATCGGCCATAGCAAAGGCTTGTACCATTGTAGTTTTCTTTTCTGCAACTTGTAACAATCTATCATTAGGTATGGTAACTAAAGTATCAACCTTTTGTTTTAATTCTTCAATTCCTCTTTCTGCGTGCATCTGCCTTTTTCTGCCTTCAAATGTAAAAGGCTTAGTAACAACGCCTACAGTAAGTATACCTAATTCCTTAGATATTTCTGCAATAATTGGAGCAGCTCCAGTTCCTGTTCCTCCCCCCATTCCGGCAGTGATAAACACCATATCTGCACCCTTAAGCATTTCTGTAATTTCATTCCTATTCTCTTCTGCAGCTTTCATCCCAATTTCTGGATTAGCTCCTGCTCCCAAACCTTTTGTAAGCTTTTCTCCAATCTGTAATTTGTTTTCTGCTTTAGATGTATATAGAGCTTGTCTATCAGTGTTAACTGCTATAAATTCAATACCTCTCAGTCCACATTCAATCATTCTATTGACAGCATTGTTTCCTCCACCTCCGACTCCAACAACTTTAATCTTTGCAAAACCTTCTACTTCAACATCAAAATCAAACATATCTTATAATAACCCCCTTCAAATTTATCTATCAATTATTATGGCTTTCTTCTACATTTTACGAACAAAATGCTAATCAATATTGCCATCATTTTTCTTACTTTTCTTGTTGATTAAGATTCGTCTAATGTTAGCAAAGTTTTCAAAAAGTCTTCCACCAAATGTAAAAATAGCTGCATAATACAATGGGACTCCTAGCCTATCACCTATATAAGCTAAAAAGGCTGCTAGTATTGCATTTCCAAAAAAACCAGATATGAATATGCTTAAATCAAAATTCCCTTCCAAATTAGCCCTTACTCCTCCAAACACTGAATCTAAACAAGCTAATATGGCTACAGAAACATATAAGGAATATGTAACGCTGTAAGTATAAGGCAGAATCAAGCCAATAATAATACCTATTAGAATTCCTATTGCTGCATAAGACAAATTAATCACCTTCTTTTACCGGTTTGGCATACTTAAATTCAAAGCTTCCCTTAAAACCAGGAATGACTATTTCATCCGACACTTCTGTCTCTACTACTAATTGATCTATAGTTTTAAGTGCATACCCATAAGTATTAGGGGCATTTATTGCAGCACTTAATAGTTTTGGATCTCCAATTGCTTTAATGTAGATTGGAGTTCCTACACTTTTGCCATTTATCCTTATAATTGGACCTCCACATTTTATTTCAGAAATGGATAATACTCTTTGACCATTTATACTTATAGCCTCTGCACCTGCTTCTTTTAAATCATTTATTATCCTTAATACATCTGCATCATGGATTAAATCTAAATCTAGACTTTGGCCAAATGCCTCTTCGCTCATATTATCTTCCATTTTTACTATTATCCCAGGGCCTTTTACATCTACAAAGCCTGCAACCAATTTAGTTTTTTCTAATTCATCATCAAGCACATCTATAATATCCTTATTTTCTTTAGCAAGTTCTTTATATAACTGGATTTTATCTTCCATTTCTTTTAAGACTAATTTCAATTCATCTATCTCTTTATTTATATTATCTATTTCATACTTAGTCATTTCTATAGAACTCAATGTAACTGGAGCAAATTGAGGCACCCTGTTCTTAAATTGTACTCCTAATACAATACCAAAAAGGATAAATGTAACAAATATTATTAGTTTTGACTTGGTCTTCTTGTCCATATACATCACCTAGATTTTAATTGGCTTGTTCTTCTACAGGTTTAGAGTATACGAATTCCACTAACCTTCTGTATTTTGGAATCTTTATATTGTTATCCTTTATTAGGTTAACATCATAGTTATAGTATCTTAAAGTCCACACAATTCCTCTTTTAATAGAAAGGGCAGACTCTAAAGTTTCTGGATCTCCAATTGCTTTAATTACTATTGGAGAATTAATAGAAACTCCATTAACTTCTATATGATCAGCTGCCCTGACAATCTCTGTAAAAGCAGTGTACCTTTGATCATTTATAGAAATGGCCTCTGCTTGTGCAGCATTTAACACGCTTATAGTCTGTAGTATTAAATCTATATCATCTACTATACTGTATTCTACTCCATATTGTACATCTACTGGCGGATCATTTATTTCTAATATAATTCCTGGGCCTTCTAAATCCATATAGCCTGCTAATATCCTATATTTTTCTAAATCTTTATATAGATTCTCAACATAAACATCAGTATCTGCTTCTCTTCTTTCGTACTGGTTAATCTTGTTTTCTGCCTCATCTAAGGCTTTTATTAAGGCATCTCTTTCTTCTTGAACTTTTTTCAATTCTATAGCCAGCTGTTGGGCTCTTTGAGTAGGCAATACTCCTTCGCCTACTGTTTGGTTTACTGTTTTAAACTGTATGGCTAATATTATTCCCAACAGTATTGAAACCAGCACAATAGCAATTTTTCCTCTAGTATTTTTCATATATTACACCTACCTAATTATCAGTAACAATAACAGGATTTTCTCCCTTATTGAAGAAAATTTGTCTAGCTTTAATATCTTTTTTATTTAAGTCTTCTAATATTTTAATTAAGAAGCCTAACTTATATTTTACATTATCTAAAGAGCCAAAAGCAACATTAGTACCATTATTTATCTTAAATATTATATTTCTATCATCTGAAAGGTCAATATATTCCATTTTGTTAAGAAATCCCATCCTATCTGCTAAATCTATAAATTCCTCTATATTATCTATCTGAAGCTTGTAAAACAAATTGTCAGAAACTTTAATCTCCTTTGGTTCTAGACCAATTATCCTGGGTATTTGAAAGTTTTTATCATCTTTTTCTATAGAAAGCACGTACCCTTCCTTGTCTATTATTGCAAATGAATTAGAGTAAGGTACTACTGCTGCATCCATCCTCTCTTCTACTTGTATCACGATTTTATCAGGAAATTCCCTTTTAATTCGACAGTTCTTAATATATGGCAAACTATTTATACTTTCTTCCCCTTTTCTTATATTAAATTTTAATATGTTTTCCCCCTTATTACATAAAGATGCTTTTATAATCTCTTGACTAGTTAATTTCTTGTTTCCACTTACTTCAATATGCTTTACATTAAAATAATCTGTTTTAAATATAAATAAATAAGATAATATAATTGCTATTGTGAATAAAAAAACTTTACGCAATATATTCTTTCTACTTTTTGAAGTACGTTTTCTGCTCATTTTAATCACCTATTTGCTTGTCCTATGTTTATATAGCAGCAAAAGCTGCTTAATCTACTTTCTTGATATCAGCTCCCAAATTTCGCAACTCCTCATGGAAATTTTCATATCCTCTTTCTATATGGTATACATTCTCCACTACTGTAATTCCTTTTGCTGCTAAGCCGGCCAGTACTAGACATGCACCTCCCCTTAAATCTTTGGCAGTAGTCTTTGCTCCTGTAAGCTCTCTAACTCCTTTAATTACTGCCACATTTCCAAATATCTTTATATTGGCCCCCATTCTAACCAATTCTTCTGCATGTTTGAATCTGTTTTCAAAAACTGTCTCAGAGATTATACTAGTGCCATTTGCAATAGTTAATAAAGCCATCATTTGAGGCTGCATATCAGTTGGAAAACCTGGATAGGGCAATGTTTGAACCATTTCTATTGAATTTATCTTTTTTGGACCTATTACCTTTACCGAATCGTTATCGTAATATATTAAAGTACCAGCTTCTTTTAATTTTGCAATAGTAGCTTGTAAATGGTCGATTACCACATTCTTTATTACTACCTCTCCTCCTGTAATTGCAGATGCCACCATATATGTGCCTGCTACAATCCTATCGGGCATTGTTGTGTGGCTTACATCATGGAGTTTATCTACTCCTTCAACTATTACAACACTTGTTCCTGCACCGCTTACCTTGGCACCAGCTTTATTTAGATAATCTTGAAGATCTACTATTTCAGGCTCCCTTGCAGCATTTCTTATTATTGTAGTTCCCTTTGCCCTAATAGCAGCTAAAATAGCATTCTCTGTTGCACCTACACTTGGATAGTCCAGCTGTATCTCACAACCTTTTAATTCTTTTGCTTTAGCATAAATAAAACCATGAGATTCCTCTATTTCAGCACCTAATTCCCTTAAAGCTTTTAAATGCATATCAATTGGCCTTGGACCAATTTCACAACCACCAGGATAGCTAACTACAACTTCTCCTGTTCTTGCAAGCATTGCCCCCATGAGTATAATGGATGATCTCATTTCCCTTACTAATTCTTCTGGAATCTTAGTTTTGTCTAATGGTTTTGAATCAATCCACATCATATTATCAATTCTCTTTACTTTACAGCCAAGAGACAATAATATCTTTTCCATAACAGCTACATCTTTTAGATTAGGAACATTAAATATAGTACTTTCATTAGCCCCTATAACGGTTGCTGCCAAAATTGGTAAAACCGCATTTTTAGCACCAGTAACACTGACTTCGCCTGTTAATCTTTTTCCACCTTCTATTATAATTTTTTCCATTGTCGCACCTCCAAAATATGCCTATACAGCCGTATATGACCATCTTATGCAATTTTTTTGGAAGTGTGACAATGAAATTAGCCTATTAATTCATGTATAATATCGACAATTTTCTCGGTTGCATTAACCTGCCCTAGCATCTTGGCCTTTTTGCCCATTTCCGCTAATCTTTTTCTATCTGTAATTAACTCTTCAACTTTATTATACAAAAGTTCTCCCGTTAAATCTCTTTCCAGTATTAAACAGCTAGCGCCCTTATCAGAAAAAACCCTAGCATTATACTCTTGATGATTTTCAGCAGTATAACCTTTAGGTATTAAAATACTAGGAACCCCTACTGCCGAAATTTCAGCTAAGGTAATTGCTCCAGCACTAGTAATTACTAAATCTGCAATGTTTAATGCTTCTGGCATATTATATAAATAGGGCATCACCTTTATGTTTTCTTTAAGTTTTATGCCCTTTTCTTCTAATTTGTTGTTAAAAGTTTCATAAAATCTTTTTCCAGTCACATGGATTATTTGTATGTGGCTATTATCTATATATCTTTCAATTACATAAAACATAGCATCATTAAGTTTATTTTGACCACCACTTCCTCCAAAAGAAAGAATAAAGGGTATATTGGGATTTATATTTAAAGTAAAATATGCTTTCTTCCTATCTACTTTAGTAATACTCTTCCTAATAGGATTTCCTGTTAGTATTACATTGTCCTGCCTTTTAAAATACTTTTTTGACTCATCAAAGGTTACTAGTACTTTATCAACATATCTTGAAAGAATTTTGTTTGTAATTCCTGGATAGGCATTTTGTTCGTGTATTAGAGTTGGGATGCCTTTTTTACTAGCCATATATACTACTGGTCCACAAACATAGCCGCCAGTTCCTATAACTACATCTGGTTTAAAACTTTTTATTATCCGATTGGCATCC
>CALBUB010000101.1 GCA_937967955.1 uncultured Bacillota bacterium
TCAGGTGAAACTATAAAGGTAGTAACCGACCATAGTTGTGTCCTTGAAGCAGTACTAGAAAATTTTAAAAAATTCCACATTACCCATGAGGAAGTTTTAAATGGGGTATGGGAAATATTCATAACAAAGCCTTAATAGGAGGTATCTCCTATTTTCCTATTAGTAAGCTTATGTGGTATAATGTTTGTAAATATTATAACGATTTTTATTTGAGGTGTTCTTATGAACTCAAATAGGCAATTAAAAAACCAAACTCCCTTTGGACTGTTTTTATTATTATTGATAGTAGCTTTTGGTATATTTCTTTCACATAGCTCAGCCCTTCTCCCCTTTTATTGGATAACAGGTATTTCTTTTGGATACATTCTACAGAAGTCTAGATTCTGCTTTGCTGCTGCTATAAGAGATCCTTACCTAATAAGAGGTACCTCCCTTACTAAGGCTCTTCTCATAGCTTTAGCTATAACCTCCATAGGCTTTACTGCTATTAAATATGGGGCCTTCATAAATGGAGAAGAAATTCCAGGGATGATTTCTGTAAAACCAATTAGCCTGGCTACCATAATTGGAGGAATTCTATTTGGAATTGGTATGGTAATAGCTGGAGGCTGTGCATCGGGTATTCTCATGAGAACGGGAGAAGGTTTTCTCACCCAGCTGATAGCCCTTATTTTTTTCATAATTGGTTCCCTGTGGGGGGCCCATGATTTTGGTTGGTGGCATGATAAATTTATATCTAAGGGAAAGGCTATTTTTTTGCCTGATATATTTGGCTGGTTTAAAGGCTTAACCATACAGCTATTGTTCATAGCTTTCTTATATATATTGGCAGATAAATGGGAAGAAAAGGGGGATGATTTTGGATTTAAATAAGAATAAGTATTACACTAAATGGTTTAAAAACTCTTGGACTTATACTACAGGGGCAGTCCTTCTAGCTTTATTCCAAATTGTCACCTTGGCTGTAACTGGTCAACCTTGGACCATATCTTCAACTTTCGTAAACTGGGGAGCATGGATACTAGAAATATTTAATATAGATATTTCCCACTGGGAATATTTTAGTTTAGAAAACAGGTTAACAGAATTAAATTCAAGTTTCCTTCAAGAACCTAATTCCATTAGGAATTTAGGAATAATCATAGGAGCTTTATTTTCCTCCTTGCTAGCATCCCAATTTAGGATTAGGAAGATAAAAGCTAAGAGAAACTTAATTGCAGCTGCCATAGGCGGCCTATTGATGGGCTATGGAGCAAGGCTTGCATCAGGCTGCAACATTGGAAGCTTATTTGGTAGCATATCCTCCCTTTCCCTATCTGGTTGGGTATTTGCCTTTTCCGTATTTATTGGTGCCATTATTGGAAGCAAAATATTGCTTAAATTTTTACTATAATAGATATAGCCCCAGCAAATTTGTTGGGGATACGTTTTTCTTATAGAATGTGAGTTTTTTAATACCTTAAAAGAGTAAAGTGTGATTTAAATATCAAACTTTGGGTAAGAATATTGTAGATTGTCCAAAAAAGGAGGGATAGAATTGCTAAGTAAGAATATCGATTATAATGGATTAATTAAACATGTAGGAGAATGTTGCCTATCTGAAAAAGTATGTGGACAATGTGATAAGGATAATTGCCTAATTGGATATTGTGAACAATCTTTATTGGAAGCCTTTAAGGCTAATGATGAATACATAGATGATGGAATGGAATATATCCCTGTTACAGATACCCGCCTATATGATGAAGAAAAGCTTGCCGATGCTATTGGCTTCATATTAAACCAGTGTAAAAACTGCCAGCTATATCACGATGAGGATTGTATAATCAACATTATAAGAAGTTCTTTAGAAGTGGCCCTATTAGGTGATTATATGGATTATAAAGGGAGTACTTTAATCTATTTTAAAGAATTAGAAAATAAGGATAAAGAGATTTCACAGAAAGTATTCTCTGCCTTTAATAAATATAACCAAAACAATTAAGTGTCTAAGGAGGGGTACATATGGAAAAATTAGATTTAGCCATTGAAAATTCCATAGGGGAAACTAAGGGGACTGAATTGGAAAGGGCAGTTAAACAAAATTTCAAGGGAGAGGTCAATGAAGCTGGTGTATACCTTGCCATGGCAAGACTTGCCCAAAGACAAGGCTATCCAGAAGTAGCAGAAATTCTAAAAACTATTGCTTGGGAAGAAGTAGAACATGCTGCTGTATTTGCTGAACTAAACGGAATGATCCAAGAGGATATATTCGATAATATTAAGCAGATGATTCAAGGAGAGATCTTTTCCAATAAGGATAAGAAAAAGGCTGCAGAGGTAGCTGAAAAGCTAGGTATTGAAGCAGCAAGGGATTATTTCAATGTATTTGCTAAAGATGAAGGAAGACATGCTAGAATGCTAGAAGGTATATTGAAAAAATACGGTAAGTTAGAAGAAGAAAAGCTTCCATCAGAAGGTTAATTCTGAGGAAGCTTTTCTTATATCATATTATTCAACTGATATTACTGTCTCTGGCTCATCTTCTATTTTAGATATTACAAGTTTACTATTTAAAAAGCCTAATATGATAACTAATATGGGAGTTAAATAGTTCATAATAGCCCACTTTCCATAAGAAAGGGCAGATACTCCTAAAACGCTGTACATAAAGGCTCCACAAGTATTCCATGGTACCAAAGGAGAAGTTAGGGTCCCAGCAGACTCTAAAACATTGGATAAAGTCTTTGGATGAAGGCCCTTATCCTTATAAGCTTTAGCATACATCCTGCCAGGTACAACGATTGATATATATTGCTCTGGCATTGTAATATTGCTCATAAGACAGGTGCTAGCTGTAAGAGTAATAAGGCCTCCTACACTTTTTATTCTGCTTAATAGGGCATTTACTATAACCTCCAGCTGACCAGTCTTTTCCATTATACCACCAAACATCATGGCTATAATGGTAAGAGAAATAGAATACATCATTCCTTCAAGGCCGCCTGCTGTAAGAAGATTATCTATAGTCTCTATTCCTGTTTCGCTTACATATCCACTATAGCTAGCAGACAATATATCCCCGAAACTGGCCCCTTGAAATATAGGAGCAAATACCATACCCAATATTGCCCCAATGAATATACCTGGAATTGCTGGCATTTTCTTAGCTACTAATACTATGACTACAATAGGTGGTAATAGTAGTATAGGGGATATGTTAAAGCTAGCTTTCAATCCAGCTTGGATCTCTTCAATGGCAGAAAGGTCTGCACCAGCTCCTCCATATCTAAATCCTAATACCAAGAAAAAGATTATAGTTATTACATAGGTTATAACATTACTTCTAAGCATAAATTTAACATGGGTAAACACATCTGTACCTGCCATAGCTGGAGCCAAATTAGTTGTATCCGATAAGGGGGACATCTTATCTCCAAAATAAGCACCACATATGATGGCTCCTGCCGTAATAGGGGCAGGAATACCTAAGCCTTGGGCAACCCCCATTAGTGCAATACCAATAGTTCCTGCCGCTCCCCAAGAGGTTCCTGTGGCTAAAGATGTAATAGAGCAAATTATAAGTGTGGCTACTAAAAATATGGCTGGTGATATGATGTTTAAACCATAATATATCATGGTAGGGACAACACCTGCTAATAGCCAAACTCCAATCAAAACTCCTATAATGGCCAGTATAATTACTGATTGAAGAGCTTGAGTTATTCCATGGCTCATACCCTGTTCTATATCCTCCCAGCTATAGCCAAGTCTTAAAGCCATAAAGGCTGCAAAAGCAGCTCCAATTAGCATTGGAATATGGGGATTCATCTCAAATACTGCAATAGCTACAGCCATTATTACAATGAGAAACAAAAATGTAATAACCGCTTCATAAATATGGGGCTTTCTTGTTTTTTTATTCATATAAGTCCTCCTTTATGAATTTAACCATAAATTAGAATAATTATGGTAATGACACTAAAAACAAAAGAGGGCTTAAAAAGCTGACTCTTATAAAGTCATTTTTTTCAGCTTATATTGAAGGCCTTGCCTTTTAATACCAAGATACTCAGCTGTTTTAGTTATGTTATAATCATGCAATTCTAATGCTTCCAGTATAAGCTCCTCTTCTATATTTCTTATATATTCATTTAAACTCAATTTATTCTTTTTCATAATATCTAAATTGTAAAACTTTTTATTAACTTCTGTATTTCCTTCTTTAGTAGAATTGTTATAGTTTTTCTTTATATAATAAGGTAGATGTTCCATTTTTATAGTTTCATTTTCTTGGACAATATTAAAGGCCCCTTCTAATACATGTTCCAGCTCCCTAACATTTCCTGGCCAAGAATATGAGTTGAAAAATTCATTTACTTCCTCATCTATTCCAGCAATCTTCTTATTGAATTTCCTTTCAAAGCGTCTAATAAAGTGGTCTTTCAATAGGTCAATGTCTCCCTGCCTATTCCTTAAGGGAGGTAAGTATATGTTTACTACACTAAGCCTAAAGAATAAATCTTCTCTAAGCTTTCCTTCCTTAACCAATTCTACTGGATCCTTACTAGTTATAGCAATTATCCTAACATCAACTTTTACTTCCTTTGTACTTCCTATTGGTCTAAATTTTGCCTCCTGGAGAACCCTTAAAAATTTAGCCTGTAAATCTAAGGGCATAGAATTGATTTCATCTAGTAACAAGGTTCCTCCATGGGCTTGCTCTAAAAGGCCAGACCTATTTATAGCTCCTGTAAAAGCTCCCTTGGATGTGCCAAATAGTAAACTTTCCAGCAAATTTTCTGGTATTGCAGCACAGTTTTCTGCAATAAAAGGCCTATTTTTCCTAGGGCTAGCATTGTGGATAGCCTGGGCAAAAAGCTCCTTACCTGTTCCTGATTCTCCTATTATAAGAACTGGCGAATCGGTTTTGCTAGCTAAATATCCTATTTGTTTAGCATTGAGTATTTCGGGAGACTGGCCTAATATGTCACCAAAAGTGTATTTGGCAGTTTTATTACTATAGTTTTTAGGTTTATTGCTAGAGTAATTGATAGAATACAATAAGGAATCAACTACCTTTTCAATATTTGATATGTCTTTAGCTATCTCCACTGCTCCAATTATTTTTCCATCCTTTTTTATAGGCCAAGTGGAATTTAAGGTAGTAATCTTCTTTCCTTCCTTATTAAAATAGGTCTGATAATTCATGGTTATTTCTTTGCCTGTCTTAAGCACTTTAAGTAGGGTACTATTCCCTTTTAAAGATGGCAACACTTCAAGTAATTGCTTATTTAATACTTCAGCTGGGTCCATACCTTCTACATCAGCCATTACATTGTTGTATAAAAGGGTCCTTCCAGTAGAATCTACCACATGTATTCCTTCTTTTACATTATCAAGAATCAAATTTAATAGAGATTGCTTATCCATTAGCTTCAGCCCCTAAGAATGAATTGATTAAAAATTAACATTATTTAGCAAATTTCCATTACGTATGTAGTATTATATCATTATAATGAAGGAAGGACAAGCTTAAAGCCTTATGGCTGCTACTGAAAAAATAACCTATTTTCTATAGAATTAACAAGTAATATCCATAACTATCCCAATCCCCCTTACACCTAGAAATACTATTATTTGGT
>CALBUB010000102.1 GCA_937967955.1 uncultured Bacillota bacterium
AATTTTCTTTAGCTGTTTTGCTTTGCCTAGTTTTTGCCTTAATGATTTATATTTTCTATATACTAATTAATATACCCAAAAGCCTAATAAATATAATTCATCATGCCTCCGCATCTACCTGCTTAAATACCTGATTTTTTAACCTATTATATATTTCCTCACCACTAAAGGGCCTTCCATTAAATTTCAATATTTTATAAGCTGAACTAAAGGGAGTCTCTTCTCTAATTAAGCTATCCAACTGTCCTGTCAAATTCTGCTCTATATCTATTATCCTTTCTGCTGTTTTTCCTAATTCCATCAGCCTCTTAGTTGGGAAAGGATATATATCTCCAAAAACTAAAGCTCCTATTGAATAGCCTTCTTCCAATAGCCTTTCAACTGCTTCCTTAACTGCTCCATAAGTTGACCCCCAGCAAACTATTAGGTTTTCTGGCTTTTCTTCTCCAATTAGCCAAGGCTCCTGTATTTCATCCTTCAATAATTCCAGCTTTCTCATTCTTTTAAGGGCCATTTCAGTTCGTATATTTGGATCTTCTGTAATATGCCCATATTCATCGTGCTCATGGCTGTCTGCTAGTACTACCTGACCAGCAATTTTACCTGGTATAAGCCTAGGTGATATGCCGTTTTCTGTTATCTCATACCTTTTATATTCTCCTTCTATTTTAGCTGTACTATCTAAAATATGCCTTTCTATCTTTATCCTACTAAAGTCAAATGGAGCTATAGTCTTAGTATAATCAGCTAGATACAAATCTGTCAGTATTATTACTGGTATCTGGTATTTTTCTGCAATATTAAAAGCCCTTGCTGTTTGATAAAAAGCATCCTCAGGACTCCTTAAAGCCATAACCATCCTGGGAAATTCTCCATGGCCAGCATGGATTACAAAGCGCAAATCTCCTTGTTCAGTCCTAGTAGACATGCCTGTTGCAGGGCCTGCCCTTTGGGCATCTATTATAACCACCGGCGTTTCTACAATGCCAGCAAAACTTAAAGCCTCAACCATAAGGGCAAAGCCTCCACCAGAAGAACCAGTCATAGCCCTTACTCCAGCATAGGAAGCACCTAAGGCCATATTCAAAGCTGCCACTTCATCTTCCACCTGCTCTACCATAATTCCCATTTCCTTAGATTTTGAAGAAAAATAGCTTAATATACTAGTAGATGGAGTCATTGGATAACCACAGTAAAATTTACAGCCGGCAGCAATGGCGCCTAATGCTAATGCATGATTGCCATTTATAATTATCTTATTGTCCTCTTTCAATTCTATCCTATATTTTTTATCTATAAGCTTATAACCTTCCCTTAAAGCAAGTATATTATCCTGGGAAGCTTTTCCCTTAAATAAGTCCTTTATAACATCTTCAGCAATATCTATGGGAATGCCAAAATATTTTAATATTACTCCTAGGCCTATAGTATTGAATACCTTAGGATTTTTTATCTTTTTTATAATTTCCTTAAAGGGAAAAGACAAAGATAGACTATCATTGGCTATCTCTTTATCACAGATAATTATTCCTTCTTCTTTTAATCTGTCCTTATGGAGTAATATGGTTTCTCCATTTAATGCTAGTATTATATCAACTTTATCTGTAAAGCTGTAAATATCTTTATCAGAAAATCTAATTTGGGTAAAATTATGGCCTCCCCTTACTCTGGACATATAATCTCTATAGGTAAATACATTGTAGCCACACCTTTTCAATATAAATTCTAATAGGCGGGCAGAGGTCTCTAGCCCTTGACCAGCTGCTCCACCTATTAATATGCTAAAATCCAATATACTTCCCTCCCTAAAGAAGCCTTTTACTTAAATTCCTCCATTAATCTTTCTGCATCCATAGGATTTAGTTCCCTATCCACTAGGGGTGGTCCATTTTTAATAAAGTCAAACCTATCCTCATAAGTTTCCTTTTCTACCTTATAGAGTATACCTATTGGGATTTTATCATCAAACTCTAAGGCTTTTTTCATGGCTTCTTCCTTATCTGTATAATCATAATCATCAGGTAAGTAGTAAACTCTATTTTTATACCAGGAAAAAGTGTTTACCCTATTCCATACAACGCATGGCTGTAAAATATCCACTAAAGCATAGCCCTTGTATTTAATGGCTTCCTTCATGATACTAACAAGATGAGGAATATCTCCTGAAAAGCCCCTTGCCACAAAGCCAGCTCCCATAGTTAAGGCTAAAGCTAAAGGCTTTAAAGGTTCCACTTTTACTCCATCAAATTGTAATGTAGTCCTTTGGCCCATGGCTGTAGTTGGTGAAGCTTGACCTTTAGTTAAACCATAAATTTGATTGTTATGGACAAAGTGGGCTATATCAATATTCCTTCTAATAGCATGGATAAAATGGTTGCCCCCCTCCCCATAGGTGTCTCCATCGCCAGATTCTACTATTACTTTAAGGTCTTTATTGGCTAATTTTATCCCAATAGCTGGAGGAATAGCTCTTCCATGGAGACCATTAAAGCCATTTATTTTAATGTAGTGGGGCATTTTAGCTGCCTGGCCTATTCCCGTTACTAAAACTACCTCATGGGGGTGTATTTCTAGCTCTTCTAATGCCATTTTTAGTGCAGTCCTTATCATGTAATTGCCACAGCCAGGACACCAAGAGGGTTCATATAATTTATATTCATACTTCATTACAATACCTCCCTTATCCTTTCATATACTTCTTCTCCACTGAAAGGCCTACCATCATACTTTAATATCTTATGAGTACTTTCCATTAAAGCAACTTCCCTTATAAGGCTATCTAATTGGGCTGTAGCATTTTGTTCCACATCTATAAGCCTTTTAGCTTTCTTTCCTAACTCCATTAATTTCTTTGTTGGTAACGGCCATATATCTCCAAATATTAGAGCACCAACAGAATAGCCTTCTTCATTTAATCTCTCTACTGCTTCCCTAACAGGCCCATAGGTAGAACCCCAGCAAACAACTAAATTCTCTGGCTCTTCTTTACCTATAAACCAAGGTTCTTGAACTTCTTCTTTAAGGAGTTCAAATTTCTTAAGCCTCTTGTTTACCATCTTAGTCCTTATTTCAGCACTTTCTGTTATATGACCCCATTCATCGTGTTCATCACTGTCAACTAATACTACCTGTCCAGGAACCTTACCTGGTAAAATTCTTGGTGAAATACCATTTTCAGTAAACTTGTACCTTTTATATTCTTCATCAGTTACTGCTTCTTTATTAGAAATATGTCTTTCTATATTGATTCTGGTAAAATCAAAAGGTTTTACAGTGGTTACTGAATCAGCTAAATATTGGTCGCTTACCAATAATACAGGTATCTGATATTTTTCTGCCATATTAAAGGCTCTGGCTGTTTGGTAAAAGGCATCTTCTACATCCCTTAGGGCTATAACTAGCCTTGGAAACTCTCCGTGGCCTGCATGGATCATAAATCTTAAATCTGCCTGCTCCGTTCTAGTTGGAAAACCAGTTGCTGGCCCTGGCCTTTGGACATTTATAAGTACCACTGGAACTTCTATCATACCTGCAAGACTTAGGGCTTCCACCATTAGAGCAAAGCCGCCTCCAGAAGAACCAGTCATTGCCCTAACTCCAGCATAAGATGCACCTAGTGCCATGTTTAAGGCTGCAACTTCATCTTCTACTTGGTCTACAGCTATTCCAAAATCATCTGAATGGGCTGCCATGAAATTAAGTACACCTGTAGAAGGAGTCATAGGATAACCACAGTAGAACCTACAACCTGCTGCAATGGCCCCCAAACCTACAGCCTGATTGCCATTTATCAATATGTTTTCATCCTTAGATGTGATTAATGAGTATTTTGTTTCTGCCAGCTTATATCCTTCCTGTAAAGCCTTTAAGTTAATATCTAATATGCTTTCTTTCAATTCTTCCTTTATTACACCAACTGCTATCTCCATTGGCAAGCCAAAAAACTTAAGTAGGAAGCCTAAACCAACAGTGTTTACTACCTGAGTATTTTTCAGCTTTTTCAATGTATCTGATAACATATCCTGGGTCAGTATGAAACCTTCATCTACTAATTTTGAATTATGGAGTTTAACAGTTTCTTCATTTAGAGCAAATATAAAATCTACTTTTGGAGAAAAGGAATAAAGCTTTTTGTCTGAAAATCTAATATAGAAAAAATTATGGCCTCCTCTTATTCTAGACATATAATCCCCATAGGCGTACA
>CALBUB010000103.1 GCA_937967955.1 uncultured Bacillota bacterium
TTGATCTTAAGCTTAAGTTCATGCATGTTTTCTGCATTTTTTAAGAGGTAAAGACTAGTATAAGAAACCAGTTGAGTACCAGCTTGGATAGGTTTTATGGGACCAATTTCTTGGATGTTTTCTAAATTAAATCTAAGATATATCTCATTTTCAATTCCTCTTCTAGCAGGTATTTCCTTACAGTCTCCCCTTCTGTATTTAACTATATTGGCTATTTTAGCAAAGTATCTAATTCCTCCTTCATCCCCAAAAGACTTTTTTGATTGATAAAAAGCCAAATATTCAATTCCCGGCCTTACATTTGATAATCTTTTTGCAGGTATATGGTAAAATCTATTATCTACATAAGCTTTAAGATGGACCTTATCCTTAACATTTACTACCATAACATTTTCCAATTTAAACTTAGCATAATCATCATATTCATCTACTGAAATTCTCTCGCTTTTAGCTTCCAATGGAGTTTGATTGACTATCTTTTTAAGATGCTCTTTGATTAGATTGGTGCTGCCAGGAAGCATGGGAAAGGCTCCTATATTAACTTCTTCAATGCTTTTATAAAACTTATGATCTATAAAATCTTTCTCATTTCCATAGGGAAATAAAACATAGGCACCAAAGGTATCGTATTTATAGTGAAAATTGTCGCTCATTTTAGATACTATAGCATCCCTATATCTATGCATAACATTTATATCTTCAACCATAGGACCGATCTTACCATCTTCTATAGATATTCTATATTTTGCATCAAAAATGTACATTCTGCTGTCTTTATCATTTAAATTCCTAATATACAAGACTGTATCCGGCCTTTGGTCTGTTGTGGGCATAGAATAGGATTTATTGTACCATAGTTCCAGCTTGTTATTTTTACCCTTATATACCATTTTAGTTTGAGAATCCTGCAGCAAGGATAAGTACATTCCATTATCCCTATACTGTAATATACCGTACTCCTCAACTTGATAGCCTAGTTCACACAATATCTTGTGAATTTTTATATAGCACCACATTTCATACAGGGAATAAAGCTTCTTAGGCGTTATTTTAAATAGTTCATCTCCTAGGTCTAAGCCCTTATTTAACATATTATATTTTTTGTACATTTCCTTATAACCTGGGGCCATTTGAAAGACTAAACTCATGCTTTTATTACCAGTTAGATCCCTAACATTTTGAAAGTAGTTGTTTAAATATCTCTCTAAAACTTTTATCTTTTTTCTAATGAACTTTAAAGTATTATTTTGCCTTTCATCATTAATATCCAGATGCTTTTCTATGGATTTTAGCCTTTTAATAATTCTCTGGAGCATATATTTAACAAATCTATTTTCGAATATATCTATGGTTGTTATTTTTCTTTCCTGTATAACTTTTTCCGTATAATAATGGGAGCTGTTTATGTGTATAAAGCCCTTTTCCCCTCTAACTAAAGAATCGCCATGGGTTCTAATGTATTTTCTAGTATTTTTTGAAATCCTTTTAGCTTTATGGATGTTGGTTAAATTCTCATAAGTAATTACATTATGTTTAAAATTGTTTACTATTCTTCTTAGAGCAACCTCTAAGTCATCAAATATTACTTCTAAGATACTTAAATACTCCACATTAGTCTGGTAAGCTGTATCCACTAACTTTCCTTCTAGATAAGTCTTATCAAAAAATTTAAAAGCTAAGGCAGCTATTTCTTCATTGATCTCCATTATTAATTCCTTATAGTCCTTATAATAGTCTAATTTAGTTGGGAAAACTTCTAATACTAATTTTAAAAGCTTAACCCTATCCTTATAAATATCTATAGAAGTATATCCAATATCTGAAGAAAAATCTATAATACCAATTAGAGAATCTCCAATTGCTTGGAAATCCTCTGTTATTCTAATTCCACTATGAAAAATTTCATAATTATTACCCTTTCCCTTCTTCTGTAACACTAATTGATATCTTCCATCTTCGAAAAAACATGGCATCATAGTATTGCCTAGATTTAAAACCAGCTCTCCGTAAGATGTAATTGTCTTAAGTGTTGAATCCATGCCATTTTTTTCAATTACCCTTATTGTTGCTGGCTGATTTAAATTGTTCTTAAGAAACCTTATCTTTTCATTAGGATTCTCTCCAATTAAATATAAATTAAATTCTTTATTCTCCAATTGAACAAGAACTTCCCTATTGCCAGAATGAAACAAAGCCATCCTCATAACCCCTTAACATCATGAGTATCTTGTTTGCTGAATTGATATATAAAGCAGTTTCTAAGCCTTCTTCTGCCAGTTGAATATAATCTATACTATCTACAATATGATTACTTGGATTACAATAATTATATAGTTCTATCAATATATCCTTTATTACCCTGTCGCTGCCTGTAATAGTAGGTAGAATCTTTTGCATTATTTGATAATCAAAAGCTACATGTTCTTCTAAAAGTCCGTATCTCTTGTTTTCTAACATATAAAATACTATTTCATCCCTTACCCTATAGCCGAAATGCTTGTTACCCATAGCTAGTATATTGTTGATTTCCATTATTTCTTTATTTATTTTGTGTACATATTCCTTATCAATTTTAATAGCATCTTTAATGGTCAGGTAGTCAGCTTTAAACCAGGAATTATCTAGCTTCACCTTTTCCACATCATCTTCTAGATCAAATTCTAATATATCCAACCTTACATCTGAAAACTCTATAGTATTAACTCTATCTAATACCTTCCTGCTAAAGGCAAAAGTAGTGTCATCCATATTAACAGTACCTATAATATATAGATTTTCTGGAATTCTTAAATTGGCATAAGGATTGTCTTCAGGTAAATAGCCTTTTGGAAATATCCTATCTGTTAAAAGCCTATTGTTTTCATCAAAATATCTAGATTCTATAATGCTTAAATATTCACTAAGATAGTACTCAACTCTAGCTAAATTCATTTCATCTAAACAAACAAAATATGGTCTATCTAAATTTTCAGGCTTGGATGCTTCTTGGATTATTCTAGTTAATTGACCTGGTATAAATTCATCGTTTATATTCTTATAGCCAAATAGTTCTGTGCTGTCATTCCAATCTGGCTTCACACTGATAAGGCTATATCTAGCATCTACAGCTTCTGCAAACAATCTAACCAATTTAGATTTACCTGTACCACTGATGCCTGCTAAAATGAGGAAGGGTTTTGTTTTTAAGCTTAAATAGAAATTGCACAAGTCTTCATAGGTGTAGATAAAGCCCTTTGATTTAATATACCTATAAACACTTCTTATATTATCCTTCATGTTTTTTTCTATAACTCCTTTATTTACAGCAATTTCAGCCTGTTTATTTGTAACTTCCTTGTCTTTAAGATAAATTAGATTATAATAATCATCATAGATTTTTAGCATTTCCATTAAATCTTCAAGAAATTCTTCCTCATTTGGGAAGTTTTCCCTTAAGTATTCTTTATAATAAATTGCGCCAATTTCATAATCTACATTTCCAATAATTAAATCATTATCTGTATTAAATCTAGTATTAGTATTATTTAAAGTATCCCTTATCATTTCTCTCGTTTCTATCATGGCTTCTCTTGCGCCTTTAGTACCCAATTCCTTTTTTAAATTTGTACATCCTTGATTTAATGTAAGATATACTCTACTCATGTCCTCAGCAAATAAATATACTATATATACTCCCCGCTGAATAGTAGTAGTAATATTCCCATTGTATATAGCTATCCATGGATAGTTTGTCCATGTGCCAGCGCCACAGGACCCTCTTACAGTTAAGCCGTATTCTCTTACTATTTCATTCAAAGCATCTGTTGTAGTATAATTTATCAGTTTAAACATTTTATGATTCTTATTAAATCTACCAGTGGTTTTGCTTTCAATATAATTATCTAGTATCTGTTTAAAGTATTCAGTTATCAATTTACCACCGCCTACTTAGTTGAATAGTAAATTTATAATAGTATTTTCTCAATATTATTTCCCTAAACTTCTTTCTTTTTGAAAAGATACCTCATTACACTTTTCCTATTTATCCTTGCATTTCTTTCAATGTAATACCTTCTTTGGTTTTCCATTCAACAAG
>CALBUB010000104.1 GCA_937967955.1 uncultured Bacillota bacterium
ATATATGATGTAGATATAATGTTTATTGGCTTATGTAAAAAATGCAAGAAGAAAGATAAGTTGGAGTGTTAGATAAGGAATTTATATATAAGAGGGAGTTACTATCAAATTGGCCTAGCGCAAGGTAAGGAATTAAGGGCATTTTCAACAATAAAAGTTCTCCCTTATTCCATAGGGTTGTTTATATACCATATTAATACATTTAATTGAATTACTCCTAAATAAGTAATATAATGAACTTTAGGCAGACATATAGGTTTGCCTAAAGTTGTATATGTAGGTAATTAAATATAGTATAGATAAGTAGGTGACCATAATGGAAAAGATAAATAAGTCAAATAAACGTACTACAGACTGTATGATATGTGGTAAAGAACTAGTTTACTTTGAAGATTTTAAAGAAGTAGAATGTATGTATTGCCATGAAAAATATAAAGCAAATGTAACTTGTTTAGATGGCCATTATGTTTGTGATACATGCCATTCAATGGATGCTATTGGACTAATAGAAAAGTATTGTATAGAAACTGATAAGACAAATCCTGTGGAGATGGCTATAGAACTTATGAAAAGTCCATCTATTAATATGCATGGACCTGAGCATCATTTTCTTGTACCAGCTGTTTTAATAGCTTCATATTACAACCTATTAGATAAAAAAGACCTAAAGGCAAGGAAACTTAAAGTAGCAAAGGTGAGAGCCAAAGATATTAAAGGTGGCTTCTGTGGTTTTTATGGTAATTGTGGAGCAGCAGTAGGTACTGGAATGTATGTAAGTATCATTTTAGGAGCAACTCCATTGACTAAGGATAGCTGGGGTCTTGCAAATTTGATGACAGGTACTGCTTTAATAGCTATGGCCCATATTGGTGGACCTAGGTGTTGCAAAAGAAATTCCTTTACTGCCATAAAAGAAGCTGCCAAATTTACAGCTGAACATTTTAATGTAAAGCTTTATGATTACGAAAACTATGATCCTATTTGTACCTTTAAATCTAAAAATAGAGAGTGTCTAAAAGGTGAATGCCCATACTATGGAAAATAGTGTTGTTATTGTATCTTATTAGGATAATATAATAAAAGCAGTTAGGATTGTTATAATTTAGACTATCATTGATAGTTATTTTTTAAATCTTATATAATTCATATGGGGTCAAGCAATTTAATACATGGCCTTTATGCTATTTTTTTGCCTGTTTAAGCAAGTAAATATAAAATACAAAATAAGTAAGGGATGATTGGTAATGAACGAGGAACAAGATTTTCTAGTATCAGAAGCTAATAGATGTTTATTATGTAAAAATCCAAGATGTCAAAATAAATGTCCTATCAATACTGCAATTCCCCAAGTAATTAAGCTATTTAGAGAAGGAGAATTAGATAAAGCTGGAGAGCTATTGTTTAAAAATAATCCATTATCAGCCGTCTGTTCTATAATATGTCCCCATGAAAACCAATGTAAAGGCAATTGCATAATGGGAATAAAGGGAGAGCCTATAGAATTTTATGAAATAGAAGAATTCATATCTAATAAGTACATTAGAAATTTGAACTTAAAACCTGAAGCAGATTTAGAGGATAGGATTGCAATTGTCGGTTCTGGACCAGCAGGTATGACAGTAGCATTTATATTAGCCCAGAAAGGATATAAAGTGACCATGTTTGAAAAAAATGAGAAAATAGGCGGGGTATTAAGATACGGCATCCCTGAATTTAGATTACCAAAGAATATATTAGATAGATACCAAGAACTTTTAATACAATTAGGTGTAAAAATAAGACCTAATACTTTAATTGGTCCGGTACTTACCATAGATAAGTTGTTTGAAGATGGCTATAAGGCAATATTTATTGGAACAGGCGTATGGAATCAAAGGACCTTAAATATAAAAGGAGAAAGTTTAGGCCATGTACACTATGCAATAGATTATTTAAAATCCCCCTCAGTATACAATCTAGGTAAAAGGGTTATAGTCATTGGTGCAGGAAACACGGCAATGGATTCAGCACGTACTGCTAAAAGGTTAGGTGCAGAAGATGTTACAATTTTTTATAGGAAAGATTTTGAAAGTATGTCTGATACAAAACATGAAATTCAAGAAACACAGGAAGATGGAGTGAAATTTCAACTTTATAGGGTACCGGTAGAAATTACTGATAATGGTATAATATTTAGAGAAACAGAAAAGATAGTAGATGAAGATGGTAAAACTAAGTTTATCGAAAAAGAAGGTACAGAAACCTTATATGAATGCGATTCAGTATTGATTGCGGTAGGACAGGCTCCTAAAAATGTAATAGTTGTCAACAATGCTGGCTTCATGACCAACAACAAAGGCTTATTAGTTACTTATAAAGGACAAACCACAAGGCAGGGTGTATTTGCTTCTGGAGATGTAGTTACAGGTCAGAGAACAGTAGTTGAAGCTGTAGCAAATGCAAAAGAGGTTGCTGAGTCAATGGACGAATACTGTAAAAACTTAAGATTGTTTAATAGGAATACTTCAGCTTAAGTGGAATAAGAGCCAATATAAAAAGTGCTTGGAAAACAACTCTAGTTTAGAGCTGTTTCCCAGCACCTTCTACCTAATTAACCTACATAATTAGAAAATATGTGTATAAATGTCATACTGGATATAAATAATGCTAACCAAGTAAGTCCACCTAATATCATTGGTTTAAGACCTTCAGTAAATAAGTCTTTGAATTTAACTTTAAAGCCTACTCCAGCTAAAGCCATAGTGATGGAGAATTTAGAAGCTTTTTTGAAGAAACTTCCTGCCCAGCTAATATTATTAAATAAACCAACAGAGTTAAGTACAGCCATTAATATGAATACAAGTATAAACTTAGGGAACTTTTGTACAATTATTTCCATTATAGATGGGGAACCGTTTTCAGTTGAGCCATTTCCAGCATTGGCTGCAGCTTGTTTTCTTGCTGTCATAATAGCACCTATAACTACAATTAGTACTAATAATGTGGTTCTTGCAAGTTTTATTGTAATAGCTACATTTGAGTCAATACCGTGTAATGCACTATATGTAGATTCAGCAGCAGTAACACTTGAAGTATCGTTTATGCTAGTACCAGCTAAAAAGCCAAATTGATTATGGGTTAAATTTAAAGCAGTTGCTAAATAAGGATAACTTAAAGCTGACAATACGTCAAATAGGAATATAGCTGTCATTGCGTAGGCTATTTCACTTTCTGCTGCACCAATAACAGATGACATAGTTGCAATAGCTGTTCCACCACAAATTGCAGTACCACTTGCTACTAAAGCTGATGTGTTTTCAGTAACTTTTAATTGTTTTCCTGCAGCAAATGCCACTAAAAATGCTATAGCAATATTAGCTAATAACAAAGGCATAGCTTTTGCGCCAAGACCTAGTATTTGATTAAAGTTGAGTGTTGCACCAGTTAATACAATACCTAGATTTAAGAATTTTTTACCTGTCCAGGAAGTTCCAGCTTTAAACTCGCTACTTATAGAAGGCATTACATTAACTATAAGCATTCCAATAAGTAATCCTATCATTGGACCACCAATTATTTTTTGAATTCCACCTAAATAGGTAGCTACTACTGCAATAATAGCACAAACAATAATAGCAAGTAGCTTTTTGTTATTCATAAAACTTTCCCCCTTTAGACAAAATAAATTTAATTATAAGATTTATCAATATATATAATTATTAAAAAAATAACAATCCTCTTCTAAAAAATATCCTTCCAAAAGGAAGGATCTATTCAATCCTTCCTTTGGATGGATAAAACTTCAAATTAGCAAGTAGCACCGCCAGTTAAGTGAAGTTCTGCATCTAATATTTCTTGTTTTCTTTCTAATATTTCATCAGATAGTAATTCTTTTTCTACATTTTCAAATCCTAATCTGTTGATGAAGTCTGCTACACGCTCACCAGTGTGACCTTTTTCTCTGTATAGTAGTATTACCTTTTCAATCATTTCAAATACTTCTTCCTTAGTCTTGAATAACTTGTTTATAGCTATTGCTTCTTGCTTACGCTTACCCCACATTCCACCAATAGCTATTTGATAGCCTTGTTCTCCATCTGGTATAGCATCGAAGTTACATACTCCTATACATTTTCCACAGTTATTACATTTATCAGAAATTTCTAATACACCATCAACAACTTTTGCAGCACCTACAGGACATACTTCTTCTACAGGGCACTTTTTACATCCCATGCAAAGGTCTTTATCATAGTTTGGTACCATTTGACCAACTATAGCAAGGTCATTTGTTGTTGGTTTCATACAGCTGTTTGGACAGCCACCAACAGCAATTTTGAATTTATGTGGAAGTAATACTGTATTCCAGCCTTTGTAGAATTCATGATGTATTTCTTCAGATAGTGCAAATGTATCGATTAGACCATGTTGGCAAACAGATCCTTTACAAGCTACTATTGGACGAACTTTGGAACCAGTTCCACCAGTTTCTAGTCCTTCTTCTGCTATGAACTCTCTGAATTCTTCAATTTTATCAAAAGGTATACCAGGGATTTCAATTGTCAATCTACTAGTAAATGTTACTTCTCCTCTTCCAAATTTTTCTGCTGCTTCTGCTATTTTCTTTTGTTGAGCTGCTGTAATCTTTCCATTAATTGTTATAATTCTTCCTGAGAAATTGTCTGTACCTCTGTTTCTTAAGAAACCTATTGCTTTTACTTGTTTTTCTTGTTCTGGAGTAACTTTTAAATTTGCCATAAAAATTTTCCCCTCCTTAATATTTAAATAATTTATATATAAAATTTTGTTTTAAGCTTCTACTCTACTTCTACCTCAGTAAAAGTACGGCCACCTTCAAGTACTAATGTATTTGTATAGCCAAAGTGTCTTAAGCGTTTTTGTAGCATGTATGCTCTCTTACCCTTATCGCAAACTAATAGTAGTTTTTCATCTTTATCTATATCAGATAACTCCTCATGAGTTTTTGATATATCTACATAAGGCGCTCCCTTAATAGATGGTACTAGGGAAGCATCTACAATCTTATAGCCTTCTGCCTTGCCTTCCTTATATTCTCTTGGAGTTATAGAAACCATGTCTCCATTTATCTTGTTTAATAGAGCGTTTACAGTAACTGCAAAAGGATGTATAGCTGTTGAGAATGGTGGAGCATATGCATAGTCTAGATTTTGAATATCATCTAATTTAGCATCTAGTCCAATTGCCATTAC
>CALBUB010000105.1 GCA_937967955.1 uncultured Bacillota bacterium
TTCTTATGACCAGTTCCCTAAACAGCAGCCTCCAGAAGGAAGCAGTCCTTAACTATGATATCAATGGCTATGAATACAAGAAGGATTTAATAAGCAAAAAACTCCACACAGTAGTAGTATCCTCCTTAAGATACTATAGGGATATACTACAAATAAACAACAACAGGATGGCCATGGAAAGGATTGTAACCTCCTCCAGCCAGCTTTTTGGTACAGAATCTTTAGAAGAATTTTTTGAAACTACCCTTTGTACTCTAAACTCCATAATAAACTTGTGTAAAGACTACTGTAGCTGTCCTATGAGTAGCCTGGCTGCAGTAAAATTCAATGGAGATACCTCTTTCCGTATCATATCAGCCTTTGGTGAGTATAGGAATGCCTTGTATAAGGATATAAAGGGTGTTTTACCTAATAAGGCTTTAGAGATGCTTAAGCCGGTTAAGGAAAATAACAATTGCTTCATAGGAGAAGACAAATTTGTTGCCTCCTACACTAGTTCCAGTAGTGTAGATGCTGTAGTTTATGTAGAAATAGAAAATGGCAACAAAAACCACATAGACCCAGAAATATTAAATGTATTCCATAGGAATGTGGCCGCCACCTTTGAAAATTTATGTATGAATAAGGAAATAGAAGAAACCCAAAAGGAGATACTATACATCCTAGGAGAAGTAACAGAAGCCAGATCAGAGGAGACAGGCAACCATGTACAAAGAGTATCTAAATATGCAAAAATACTAGCTGAAAAATATGGGCTTTCTAAAAAAGACGTGATGCTAGTTACAATGGCATCCCCTATCCATGATATTGGGAAGATTGCTATCCCCGATAGGATACTCTTAAAACCAGGCAAACTGACCCCTAGTGAATTTGAAATAGTAAAAAGCCATACAACTATTGGCTATGAACTATTAAAGAACTCCAACAGAGACCTACTAAAATCAGCAGCCATCATAGCCCACCAGCACCATGAAAAATACGATGGTACAGGCTATCCTCAAGGGCTTAAGGGAGAAGAAATACACATATTTGGTAGGATTGTAGCAGTAGCCGATGTATTCGATGCCCTAGGTTCTCCAAGGACATATAAGAAGGCTTGGGTACTTAATGATATACTAGCCTACTTTGAAGAACAAAGAGGTAAACACTTTGATCCAAAGCTGGTAGACATCCTCTTTGAAAACTTAGATGAATTTTTAGAAGTAAAAGAAAAATTTTCTGATGAAAATATTAAAGTTTTTGGACAAGTATCCGATAATAAAATTGAAAGCTAAAAATTCTATGGCAAGGATGCCAAATAAAAAATCAAGGAGGAATAAATAATGAGAATTAACAACAACATTATGGCTATGAATGCCAACAGACAATTAGGAATCAACAACACATCATTAGCAAAATCATTAGAAAAGCTTTCATCAGGCTACAGAATCAACAGAGCAGGAGATGACGCAGCAGGACTATCCATCTCAGAAAAGATGAGAGCACAAATTAGAGGCCTTCAAATGGCTTCAAAGAATGCTCAAGACGGTATCTCCCTAATCCAAACAGCTGAAGGAGCACTAGACGAAGTTCATTCAATACTACAAAGAATGAGAGAATTAGCAGTACAAGCAGCAAACGATACAAATGTTGAGGTGGATAGAGATGCAATTCAGAAGGAAGTAAACGAGTTAATAGATGAACTAGATAGAATAGCAAGAGATACACAATTTAATGAACAGACATTATTAAATGGTGATTTAGAAACAACTTCAGGTACTAGTGGAGTTACTGGAGGATTAGTATTCCATATTGGAGCAAATGAAGATCAAAATATTAGGCTTGGAATAGGCGATATGAGCGCTAGTGGATTACAAGTAAAAGATGTAGATGTTACATCTCAATCTGATGCAAATTCTGCTATTACAACTATAAATGACGCAATAAAAACTGTATCTGAGGAACGTTCTAAATTAGGTGCATATCAAAACCGTCTAGAACACACTATTAAGAATCTAGACAATGCTGCAGAAAACTTACAAGCTGCAGAATCAAGAATTAGAGACGTAGATATGGCAAAAGAAATGATGGAATTCACAAAACAATCAATACTACAACAAGCAGCAACAGCTATGTTGGCTCAAGCAAATCAGGTTCCTCAATCAGTATTGAAGTTATTAGGATAATAAAAGAATATAAAATTAAAAACCGAGGTTTTCCTCGGTTTTTAATTTTAACCTAATTAAATAAAATAACAGGTTATGAAGAATAAAAAAACTTCTAAAGCTGTCGATATAAATATATAGACAATATATTGGAGGTTAAAATTATGAAGATATATGTTTTAGATAAAACTTTTGAGTATGAAAATAGCATAAAAGCTTATGATGCATTAGTTTCCTGTATTAATGAATTAGTTGACAAATCAGATATAATATTTAGTCATCTAATAATAGATGGAGTAGAAATATATGACGATTTTTATGATTACTTTTTAAATAATATAAAGAATATAGAAGAGGTAATAATTGTAACAAAAACAAAAAAGGAAATTTCTAAAGAGATTATACTATCTACAATAGACTATGTAGAAAGAGCCATTCCAGAGATAGAAAATTTATCAGACCAATTTTACAAAACTCCATCAAACGAGTCTTGGAATAAATTAGTAGATTTATTTGAAGGAATAAAATGGATTTT
>CALBUB010000106.1 GCA_937967955.1 uncultured Bacillota bacterium
TCTGCCTATAGCTTCTATAGTCTTTTCGTTAGTAGACTGAACCCCTATTTCAAACTGGAATAAACCAGGTTTAGCCTTCTTTATAAACTTAAGCATATCTTCATCTAGCAAATGGGCTGTTACTTCAAAGTGGAAATTCATATTCTCTGGATTTTTTGCCATAATAAACTCCATTATCTCCATGGCGTATTTCTTATTAGCGTTAAAAGTCCTATCTACAAATTTTACTTGCCTTACCTTCATATCTATTAGCTTTTCTAAATCCTTTTTTACCCTATTTAAACTAAAATATCTAACCCCTTTAATAGTAGATGATAAGCAAAATTGACAATTAAAAGGGCACCCTCTGGAACTTTCATAGTATACAATCTTATTTTTAAGACTTTCATCAACTTCTGCATAAGGTGAAGGTATTAAATCTAAATCTTTTATAAGTTCAGCTGGAGGATTTTTTACTATATCTTTGCCTTCTCTATACGTAAGACCCCTTATATTTGAATAATTGCTATCCCCATTAAAAATAGCCAATAGAAGCTCCCTAAAAGGTATCTCCCCTTCCCCTGAGACTATAAAATCTATAAACCAGTTATCTCTTAATATATCTTCACTATCAAAGGATACTTCAGGGCCTCCAAGTATTATCATAATATTTGGCTTTACCCTTTTTAATATTTCACAAACCCTTAAAGTTTCCTCCCTATTCCATATATATGTGGAAAAACCTATTATATCAGGTTTTGCCTTATATATTTCTCCAGCTATATAGTCTATATTCTGGTTTATAGTAAATTCCATTAAACTAATATCAGCAATATCCTTACAAAATTCCTTTAAGTATCTAATAGATAAGGCTGAATGGATATATTTTGAGTTTAAAGTTGTTAGTAGGATTTTCATTTTTTATCTCTCCTTTAGATTAGTAACATTATAGCATAATTTTACTACTATCTCATCAACTGTATAATTTTTACCTGCTATATTGAAGATTTTAGGCAAAAGGTATAGAATTATATTAGACAAAATTTTATGAAAGGGGTTATTTAATGAAGGAATTCGACAAGATATCCATCCAGGAGATATCAAAGGAAGACATGCTTACGATCATAAAAGCTTTAGAGTATACTGGTACCAAAACTAAAATCAAAGAATTCATAAATTTAAAAAATAATATATTAAAAGAGTTAAGCTCCCTGGCAGAAACTACTGAAGAAGAATTTTTAAAGTATTTAAGCAGTAGCTCTTCAGTTGAAAGTATACTCTAATGCTTAGTACATATATACCTATATGCCCTATAAAAGATAGATAAACCTTCCAATAAGGAAGGTTTTATTGTTTTACATTTTATCTGGAGCAGCTATGCCAAGTAGATCTAAACCTGTTTTAATTGTAATTTTAGTTGCATAAACTAAGGATAATCTAGCCTTTTTCAATTCCTCTTCTTCTGAAAGGATAGGACAGCTATTGTAGAATTTATTGAAGGCTTTAGCTATTTCTGTAACATGTCTAGTGATAAAGGATGGTTCCAGCTTTTCATAGGCATCTAATACTGCTTGAGGGAAATTGTAAAGTAGTCTTGCCAAATCTATTTCTTCTTCAGCCTTCAGTAGACTGTAATCTACTTTATCGTCTAATTTAAATTCTCCCTTTTCAAGTAAGCTATTAGCTCTAGCATGGGTATATTGTACATAAGGTCCAGTTTCCCCTTCGAAACTTAAAGTTCTTTCCCAAGTAAATACATAGTCTTTAATCCTAGAGTTAAATAGCTCTTGGAACAATACAGCCCCAATTCCTACCTGTTTTGCTACTTCTTCTTTATTTTCCAAATTAGGATTCTTTTCTTCAATTATATTTTTTGTATTTTCTATAGCTTTGTTTAGCACATCTTCTAAAAATACTACTCTTCCCTTCCTAGTTGATAGGGTGCCATCTTCTAAACTTACCATACCAAAGGGCACATGGATACAATCATTAGCCCACTCATAACCCATCAATTCTAAGATTTTAATCAATTGCTTAAAGTGTAGATTTTGCTGGGATGCAACTACATATATATTTTTATAGAAATCATAATGTTCCTTTCTATATATGGCAGCTGCAATATCTCTTGTTATATACAGGGTAGAGCCATCACTCTTTTGAATAAGGGCAGGTGGCATATCATACTCCTCTAAGTCAACAATTTTAGCTCCTTCTGACTCTTTTAGTAAATCCTTTGCTTCAAGCTCTTCAATTACCCTATCCATCTTGTCAGAATAGAAGCTTTCCCCTGCATAGGAATCGAATTTAATATTTAATAAATCATAAACCCTATTAAACTCCCTTAAGCTTATATCCCTTATCCATTGCCATAATTCTAATGCTTCTTCATTTTTATTTTCTAATTCCTTAAACCAATACCTTGCTTCTTCTTTTAAAGCCTCATCTTTTTCAGCTTCTGCATTAAATTTTACATATAGTTTTAATAGCTCATTTATAGGATCTTTTTCTATGACCTCTTTGTCTCCCCACTTCTTATAAGCTGCAATTAACATTCCAAATTGGGTTCCATAATCCCCTAAATGGTTTATGGCTATAGCATTAAAGCCTAAGTACTTGCAAATTTTATATAATGCATTTCCTATGACAGTAGTCCTAATATGGCCAATATGGAAGGGCTTTGCAATATTAGGAGATGAAAACTCCACTATTATATTTCTTCCTTGACCTATATCCTTTGCAGCAAATTGTTCCTTCTTTTCCAGTATTTCTTTAAGTACAGTTTCAATAAGCTTTTCTTTATTTATGAAGAAATTCAGATATGGCCCCTTATTTTCCACTTTTTCAAAGTACTCAGAAGAACTTATTTTATTTACTAACTCCTCTGCAATTAGATTGGGAGCCTTTCTAAATATTTTGGCTAATCTAAAGCAAGGAAAGGCATAATCACCTAAGTCATAGCTAGGTGGTACTTCAATTAAGCCTTGTACTTCTTCAGCAGTTAGTTCATCTACTACATTACAAATGGAATTAACTACTTCCCTTTTAAAATCAATCATTTAAATACCTCCTTTAAATAGTATTAGCTCCCATCTCAAAAAATAAGAGACGAGAGCTATCCCGCGGTACCACTCTTATTGGCATAGGCCCACTTGGTGTTGTAACGCTACAAGCGTAATATCCTACTTATATTTCGGATAATATTCTCCGGAGCTCTCTTCAAATATAGACTTGTACTGGCTTCCACCAAACCCAGCTCGCTAGGACAATATCTATATTCTACTCTCTCCTTCATTGAATTTACATATTCATTATCAGGAATAATATACAATAATAGAGAAAATAATTCAAGGAGTTATTTTAATTCTATTACTGTAACTCCTGTTCCACCTTCATTATAATTACCAGTTCTAAAGCTTTTAACATGCCTGTGCTTCTTAATATAAGCCCTTATACCTTCCCTTAATACTCCAGTCCCTTTCCCATGGATAATGTAAGCTTGTTTTATACCAGCTATAAAAGCATCATCAATATATTTATCTAACTCCAACATAGCTTCATCTAGAGTTTTACCTCTTAAGTCTATTTCATTTTTTATATTAGAAGCTTTGGACTTTATTATCTTCTTAGTGCTTGTTTGTGCCTTTTCTTCTTCAGAGGCTTTTGCCCTTTTAAGGGTAGATATGTGAACCTTAACCTTCATAATACCTACTTGTACAAGTACATTGCCTTCTTCATCAGGCAGTTCTAATACAGTACCCTTTTGCTGCAAAGACAATATATATACAGTTTCTCCTACCTTTAAATCCTTAATCTTCTCATCAGCCTTTACATTTAAAATATCTTCAGCTAAGGAACTTTCTATTTCACTTAAACTGCCTCTTAATTTATCCTGTGCCCTTTGAAGCTCTCTTATTCTATCTTTTTCTATTTGTTGGGATATTTCCTTTAATTCTTTAATTATTCCATCGGCTTCCTCTTTAGCCGTTCTCAATATTTTCCTTGCTTCTTCCTTGGCTTCAGTAATTATCTTTTCCCTTCTCTCTTTAGCCTTCTCCTTTTCTTTTTCAAGTTCTATTTTTAGTTTTTCAACTTCAGCTTTTAATTTTTCAGCTTCTGCCCTATTTTCTTCTGCTATTTTTCTATCCTTATCGATAGCCTTTAGTATCCCTTCAAATTCTACACTTTCCTTTGATACTAAGCTTCTTGCATAATCTATTATATGGTTTGGAAGGCCTAGTCTTGAAGAAATTTCAAAAGCATTAGATTTTCCAGGTACTCCAATTAATAGCCTGTAAGTAGGACTTAAAGTTTCCACATCAAATTCTACAGATGCATTCTTTACTCCTTCTGTAGTCAATGCATATATTTTTAATTGGCTGTAATGGGTAGTAGCTACTGTCCTTATATTCTTCTTCAGTAGATAATCTAATATGGACATGGCTAAGGCTGCCCCTTCAGTAGGGTCAGTACCTGCTCCTAGTTCATCAAAAAGGACTAAACTATTTTGTTCTAGCTCCTTAAAGATATTTACAATATTAGTCATATGGGATGAGAAGGTACTTAAGCTCTGTTCAATACTTTGTTCATCTCCTATATCGGCAAATACTTTATCAAATACTGCAATTTGAGAATTGGAATTAGCTGGTATAAAAAGACCAGCTTGGGCCATTAAAGTTAGTAAGCCTACAGTTTTCAGGGTAACAGTTTTACCTCCGGTATTAGGACCTGTTATGACCAGAGTATTAAAATCTTTTCCTAAATAGATGTCTATTGGCACCACCGTTTTTGGGTCCAGTAAGGGATGGCGACCTTTTTTGATGTCTATATATCCTTCTTTATTTAATAAAGGTTCTGTCCCATCAATTTCTAAGGCATACTTACCCTTTGCAAATATATAATCTAATCGCTGGAGTATTTTTTGATTGTTCCTAATATATTCGGCTTTTTCTTTAACTAGCCCTGTTAGCTCTTTTAATATCCTTTCTATCTCTTTTCTTTCTTTTATATGGAGTTCTCTCAGTTCATTATTTAATTCCACCACTGCCAATGGTTCCACAAAAATTGTTGCACCACTGGAAGATTGGTCGTGGATAATACCTTTAAAATGCCTCTTGTTTTCCTGCTTAATGGGAACTACAAATCTACCCTCTCTTACGGTAATTATGGTATCCTGTAAATACCTTCTATACTTTTCAGAGTTGATAATTGAATTAAGCCTATCTCTTATTGCATCATTTTTGCTAACTATCTGCCTTCTAATATTTCTTAAAGTAGGACTTGCATTATCTGAAATTTCATCTTCGTTTATAATAGCATTTTCAATCTCATCTTCTATATCTTTAAACACTCTTAAATTATCAATAAGCTCTTGTATAATAGGATAGTTGGTAATTCCTTCACTTTTTGCTTCCTTTAAATAGGCTTTTAGATTTCTGGAACATCTTAACATATCTACAACCTTAAGCAAGTTGGCTGGAGAAAGGGTACCGCCAATTTCCGCTAGCTTAAGTTCCCTATTAATATCTTCTATACCATATAGGGGAGGAGCCCCTTTTCTAACTAATAGTTGGAAAGCCTCCCTAGTCTCCTGTTGTAGGTATTTAACCTTTTCTAACTCTCTTTCAGGTTTAAGTTCTTTTATTATAGCCTTTCCTAGCTGAGATTCAGCTTTTTCTGAAACCTTTTCTACAATTTTATCAAATTCTAATACCCTAAGAGTCTTTTCGTTCATATCTTCACCTCAAATTAAATAACTCCTCTGAAATAGTGTCCTTTTGTTACAGGCTTTTTATCCCTATACTTTTTACTATATTCCAGTACTTCAGCCTTTGATATTAAACCTTTGGCAAAGGCGTAATATATATTTTGTATTTCTAAAATATTGTCCTTTTCAAAGGTAAAATCTAACCTTATTGTATCCACTCCCAAATTATATATTTTATCTAAGCTATCAAGTATAAAGAGGGGAACGCTGTTGTATATAGTTGTAAGCCTATTTCTTCTTTCCATGTAAAAGTTTACACCTTTTCTATCCTTTAGTCCATAGCCAGCTTGTAAATTACAACTTTCACACTTGGGAGCATCCTTACAATTTTTTACTAAAGCCATAGGACAGTGTTCCATTATCATAAGTGGTAGGTAGCCATAGCCTAGGGTTTCATATTCCAGCTGACCTTTCTCTACAATTTTTCTAATTTGCTTTATATTTAGCTCAGGAGATAAGGTAATACTTTTGATTCTGTTTTCTTTTAGAGCTTCTACGGTGAAACTATTAAACACATTTAAACCAAAATCTCCATGGATATTTAGATTAAAATTATCCTTTATGAACTGTAAAGTTCCCAGATTAGAGACTGCTACCCCATCTATTATATCCTTAACCTGTTCAATTTTAGCTTTTAAAATATCTAAATCTTTGCTGTAAAGGATTCTATCAGTGGATATATATACTTCCTTCCCTTTATTTTTAGCTGCTAAAATGGCTTCTTTTAAAGCATCATCAAAACCAATGTATATCCTATCCAACTTACTTAAATCTAATTGGTCCAATTGCTCTTTTCTTGAAACTTTTACACTTAACCTGTTTTCATAAGTTTTTTCTTTTTTAGGAAGGTGAAAATATTTTTTAAGACTAGCATTAAGTTCTCTATGGCTAACTGGCTCTCTATTGTATAAGCCCAATCTATATTCATTTAGCTTCTCAATTGCCTCTCTTCTTAACCTATTTATCTCCCTAATGGGTATAAATGTATCTTCCTCAATATTTACAGCTATTCTGTTTGCATAATACGTAGTATCCTTAAGCTTAAGGAGTTGCTCTTTTACTCTTTCTTCTGAAAGAGCCACCTTTTTAGCCTTCTCTACAATATAATCAGATACTACTTTAATTGTTTTATCATTAAATTTTACTGTTAAGGTAGCAGGTGCCCCTATGGATATGGTTATTTCCATATCTATCGGATACCTTATATTTTCTTCTTCATAGGATTTAATAGCTGCTTCTATTAACTTTCTTTTAGAAGTTCTATAAACAGTAGCTCCTCTGAAAGTTTCAGCAAACTTATTGAGCTTTATCACTTCACCTTCACTAGCTGAAAAATCTACCACCATTCCTTTTGCTTTGCCAGAAGCAGTTTCTATTTCTATGCCATCACCCTTGTATAAATCTTTATATAGCCTTATATATATGTTATTATTATCTAATCTTTCAATACTGCCTATAGCCACCCCTCTATTGTCAGGCCTATGATAGGATATAAAGTCTCTTCCAAAAGCATTTAGCATAATGCCCTGGGTAAAACCTCTATTAAATATTTGGAGCACATCTTCTTTATTCTTTTCAGTTAAAGACTGGATACCTTTATCTAAAGCCTGCCTGTAATTTTTTACAACTGTGGCCACATACTCAGGCCTTTTCATCCTTCCTTCAATTTTTAATGAACTAATACCACTAGCAATTATCTTATCTATATATTCTAAAGTGTTTAAGTCCTTTGGACTAATAAGGTATTTATCTTTCCATTCATCAAATACAAGCTGGCCCTTTTCATAATCAATTATGCTATAGGGCATTCTGCAAGGCTGGGCACATTTTCCCCTATTACCGCTTCTGCCACCTAATAGGCTGCTCATAAGACATTGGCCAGAATAACAAACACAAAGGGCCCCATGGATAAAGCCTTCCAATTGGATATCAGTGCCTCTATGAATTTTTTCTATTTCCTCCAAGGGAGTCTCCCTTGCTAGTACTACCCTTTTAAAGCCAAAATTGCTCAAAAAAATAGCTCCTGGTAGATTGTTTATGGTCATTTGGGTGCTTGCGTGTAAGTCAAAGTCTGGGAATATGTTTCTTACCAGGTAAGCCAGCCCAAGATCTTGCACTATAAGTCCATCTACATTTATATCGTATAGATACTTTATAAATTCTAAAGTTTCTTCCAGCTCTTCTTCATCTATAAGTATATTTACAGTAACATATACTTTTACATCCCTTAAATGGGCATACTCAACAGCTTTTTTTAGCTCTTCCTTATCAAAATTTGCTGCATATTGCCTTGCACTAAAAAGCTTACCCCCTAAATACACTGCATGGGCACCATTTTGTACAGCTGCAAACAAACTTTCCATACTACCTACGGGAGCTAACAATTCCACCTTTTTAATTGTCACTAATTACACTTCCTCCTTGCTAAATAAATTTTTTTCCTCATCTATTGTTTTTAACACTTCTTCCAATTCCTTCTTCACTTCTATCAGTTCCACTTGGTTTTCATATATTTTATCTTGTAGTTTTTTAATCAAATTTTGGTTTTCCTTCAACTCCTTTTCCTTAATATCCATAGCTTTCTTATGGCTATCTATTTCCTTTAGCAATTGTTCATTTTGTTTTTTAGTTTCTATTATTTCATCTTTTAATATGTTACATTGCATTTTTAGTTCTTCATTCTTAAGCCTTTCCTTTTCTAGCTGTTGTAAAACCTTGTCATAGTTTTCTAAAGGCGCTTTAGCTTCCTCCTTTAACTTTTTTAACTCCTTATTAGATTTAAATAGCTCGTGGGCTATATTTAAAGCTGCTAAAGTTGCAGCCATGGAACTGCTCAGCTTATCATTTTTACTAGTTAACTCTCTAATCTTTTCATCTACAAAAGCAGCAAGTTCTTTAATATATTCTTCTGAGCCTTCCCCCACCACAGTAAAGTTACGACCATCTATAGTAACATCTGTTCTAGTTTTTTCTGTCATAACTTGTCCACCCCTTTGTATCCTTTAGTACATATATTCTATACAAAACACAAACATTCCTCTATTTTTTTAAGGAGTAGATAAAATCTACTCCTTAATCCCTTAGTTTAGCATGGTATTTATCTTCCAATACCCTTACAATATTTTGTTGGATTTCATTTACTTCCTCATCAACTAAGGTTCTATCAAAGGATCTAAATATTATAGAAAAAGCAACACTCTTTTTACCCTCTGGCACCTGTTCTCCAGTATATACATCAAATAGTTCTACCTTCTCAATTAAACCTTGGCCATTTTCCAATATAGTCTTTTCTAATTCTCCAACCAGAATATCTTCATTTACTACTATTGCAATATCCCTTTCTATAGCTGGATATTTAGGAAGGGGCTTATAACTTTTCTCTAAATTGGTCTTTTCTACTATTATATCAAAATCTAAATCAGCAACATAGATTCTAACATCTATATCGTAGTTTTCCAACACATCCATATGGATTTCGCCTAGAATACCAATTTGTTCATGGCCTTTCATTATTTTTGCTGTTCTAGTGGGATGGAAAGTTAAGTTGTTCTCTTCAGGTATATATTCAACACCTTCAATTCCCAATCTATCAAATAATATTTCTACTGCTTCTTTTAGGTCGTAAAAGTCCACATTTCCATACATACCCATAGTCAACTTCTTTTTCTCATAAGGAAGTTCTTTTAATGGCAATTCCTTTGGAATAAACACATTGCCTAGTTCATAAATATAGCATTCCTTTATGCCAAAATTATAGTTTCTACTTAACAATTCCATTATATTTGGAATTAGTGTGGTTCTCATTACACTATAATCTTCTCCAAGGGGATTCATTATCTCTATATACTTCCTTAAAGGACTATCCTTTTGTACTTGAATTTTATCGTAAGCTTTTGGACTAATAAAGGAATAGGTCAAAGCTTCATTAAAGCCAAGCCCTTGTAATATGGCTTTTGCCTTGTCTGACACTATTCTTTCATAAGATTTTTCTCCTCTTGTTAACTCTCCTTTTAAGGGGGTTGATGGCACCTTGTGGAAGCCATATATTCTTCCTATTTCTTCAATTAAATCCGCTTCTATCTCTAAGTCTAACCTGTAGGTAGGGATAGTTACATCTAGTATATCTCCATTCTTAACTGTTTTAAGGCCTAATCTTTCCAGATAAGCCATCATCTCATCTATGGTCAAGTTTAAACCTAAAAGGCTATTTACCTTTTCACTTCTCAAGCTTATGGTTTTTTCCTTCCTCTTATTTGGATAAACATCAATCTTTCCCTTTACTACTTTTCCTGCCCCAATTTCTTCAACTAATTGGCATACCCTTTCTGCAGCTAGCTCACATAGATTTGGATCTATACCTTTTTCAAACCTTGAAGAAGCTTCAGTTCTTAAATTTAAATCTTTTGCTGTTAACCTAATAGATCTAGCATTAAAATTAGCTGACTCCAATAGAACTGTAGTAGTCTCATCAGTAACTTCTGAATCATAGCCTCCCATTACTCCTGCAATGCCCAGTATGTTTTCTCCATCGGTTATAAGTAAATGGGAATTTTTAAGTTCCCTTGTAATACCATCTAAGGTAATCATCTTATCTCCATCTTTTGCTCTTTTAACTACAATCTTCTTATTCTTTAGCTTATCGTAATCGAAGGCATGAAGGGGTTGCCCTAACTCTAACATGACATAGTTGGTTATATCTACTATATTGTTTATTGGCCTTACTCCTGCTTCCATAAGCCTGTTTTGAAGCCACAAGGGAGATTCCTTTATCTTAATATCCTTAATTACTCTTACATAATACCTATTACAAAGTTCCTCATCTACCTCTACACCTTCTACGTAATCCTCTATAGAATCAACCTCTTCTTTTACCTCTATTTTAGGCAGTTTCAATTCTCTATTAAAAGTAGCAGCCGTCTCCCTGGCCATTCCTATCATACTTAAACAATCAGGCCTATTAGGTGTAATTTCAAACTCTATTACTTCATCATAAAGGCCCAATATTTCCTTAACAGGGCTGCCTAAAGGATATTCTTTGTCAAATACGAATATGCCGTCTCTCTGATATTTAGGAATTACACTATCCTCATAACCTAATTCCTTTAATGAGCAGAGCATTCCGTAAGAAGTAATTCCTCTAAAGTCAGCCTTATCTATATTTACTCCATTAGGAAGTTTAGCACCAACTAAGGCAACGGGAACATAATCTCCTTCCTTTAGATTTTTAGCTCCTGTTACTATTTGGAGAATTTCCTTTCCTACATTTACTTCTACTACAAGTAGATTATCAGCATTTTGGTGTTTTTCTAGCTTTTCTACCCTACCTACTACTACTTTTTCAATATCCCTATCCAAGGATATAATCGATTCTACATGGGAACCGGATAGGGTAAGTTCATCAGCTAAAGTCTTTGAATCAATATCTTCTATATTTACATATTCTCTTAACCATTTTACAGGTACTAGCATATTTATCCTCCTCAATACTACTAGAATTGTTCTAAGAATCTATTGTCGTTTTCAAATAGAAGTCTAATGTTATTAATGCCGTATTTAACCATGGCTATCCTATCTACACCCATTCCAAAGGCAAAGCCACTATACTTTTCAGGATCTATTCCACAGTTTTTAAGTACCTGGGGATGGACCATTCCACAGCCTAATAGCTCCATGCTCCAGCCAGTTCCATTGCAAACAGAACAGCCCTTACCCTTACAGCTAAAACATGTAACGTCTACTTCTGCACTAGGCTCAGTAAAGGGGAAGTAATGAGGCCTAAATCTAGTCTTAATATCCTCACCAAACAGCTCTTTTATGAAAACATCAATAGTATATTTTAAATGGCCTAAAGTTATATTTTCTCCTACTACCAACCCTTCTATCTGATGAAACATAGGTGAGTGAGTATCGTCTACATCATCAAACCTAAAGGTTCTACCGGCAGAAACCATTCTTATAGGTGCTCCTCTTTCCTTCATGGCCCTTATTTGGACAGGGGATGTATGGGTTCTTAATAATATTTCAGGGGTTATGTAGAAGGTATCCGTCAAGTCTCTAGATGGATGGTTATCCGGAGTATTAAGAGCATCAAAATTGTTCTGTACTGTCTCTATTTCAGGACCATCGATTACACTAAAGCCCATATTCATAAACAAGTTTTCTAACTCTTCAATAGTCTGGATTAGTGGATGACGATGGCCAAATTTCTTAGTCCTTCTGCTTATAGTTACATCTATTTTTTCCTTTTCTATTTTCTCTAGTTTGAGTCTCTCTTTAAAAGCCTTTTTGGCATCGTTTATAGTTTCTACTATTTCAAGCCTAATTTCATTGGCAAGCTTTCCTACAACTGGCCTTTCTTCTTTAGAAAGTTTACCCATCTCGCGAAGGA
>CALBUB010000107.1 GCA_937967955.1 uncultured Bacillota bacterium
ACTCACACTGTTTAGTTTTCATGGTTCATTTGCGGCTCTCAATAGCCGACTTATACACTATAGCAGATTTTTTTAAATCTGTCAACTACTTTTTTTGTTTTTTGTTTTTCCTGCTTAGTAGCCACCGGTGTCGTGATGGCTATTTTAATATAGCAGATTTTAAAACTTTTGTCAACTGCTTTTTTAAATTTTTTATAAAAAATTATCCTAGTATATATATTTGCCTAAGATAAATAATAACATAATATATTTTTATCAAGTAGCTAAGGACTAGGCTTTTTATATTTAATTTGATAGAATATACTTGTGATTAAATTTCACAACAGAAAGGGATGTTCAGATTGGATATAAGGCAAATTGAAACTTTTGTCCATGTAGCTAATTTAAAAAGCTTTTCAAAGGCAGCAAAAAAACTTTATATAACCCAGCCAACCGTTACTAATCATATTCAAAATCTAGAAAATGAACTAGGTACATTGCTCATTAATCGTTCTGGTAAAAATATAAGCCTAACAGATGCTGGAGCTTTATTTTATAAACATGCAATAAATATATTGAATTCTTGTCAAATGGCCAAGTTTGATTTAGCAGCCTACAAGGGTAGTATCCAAGGCCATGTACACATATATTCTAGTTCTGTACCTAGAAAATACATATTACCTACTATTATATCTAAGTTTTTGCAAAAATATCCTAATGTTACTTTTACATTAGAGAACAAAGATTCAAAGGATACTGTTACAAGTATACTTGAGGCCGAAACAGATTTTGGCATTGTAGGAGCCAAATATCCTTCCAAAAAATTAGACTATATAGACCTTGTAGAAGATAAATTATTAGTTATTACTCCTAATAATAGCCATTTTCCCAAACCAAACTTTTCCACTTTAAAAATAGGTGAAATAGTAGACCAAAAAATTATTTTCAGAGAGGAAGGCTCTGGCACAAGAGAGCTGGTAATTAAGGAGCTGGAGAAAAATAATATTGATATGGACAGCTTAAATATAGTTGGCTTTTCAGAGGATACAGAGGTAATAAAAAATTTAGTATCCTTAGGTGTGGGAATTAGCTTTGTATCTAATAGGGGAATAGATGAGGATATAAGAGCAGGAAAATATAAAGCGTATTATGTAGATGGTCTTAATTTAACAAGAAATTTTTATTTTGTATACCACAATAAAAGGCAGCTATCTCCCTTAAACGAAACCTTCAAAACCTTTATTCTTGATTATATAAAAGCCCACCCCCTTTAGGTACAAAAAATTATAAGAAACCCTAGCAGGTTTCTCTTTTTTATATCTTTTTTATGTTATTTTTAAAGGCAAAAATGGCTGCTTGTATTCTATCATTGACCCCTATTTTTTTAAATATGCTAGATACGTGATTTTTCACTGTTTTTTCACTTATAAACAGCTTGTCTGCAATGTCCTTATTGTTTAAACCTTCTGCTATCAATGTTAAAACTTCATATTCCCTTTTTGTAAGAGACCTAATCTTATTTATTCTATCAATAGTTTCTTCATCCTTACCGTTTAAGCCTTCAGCTACTAATTTTGCTATACTAGGTTGAATATAAGTACTGCCTTTTTTTACTTCCCTAATAGCCTTAATTAAAGTATCTGCATCTGAATCCTTTATCATATAACCATCTGCACCTATTTTTATAGTTTCAAATATATACTCCTTATCATCGTGGATAGTCAACATTATAATCCTAGTATTTACACCCATATCCTTTAATCTTCTTAACACGTCAATCCCATTGACTTCAGGCATGTTTATATCTAAAAGGAGTATATCCGGCTTATATTCTAAAGTCTTCTCTATAGCTTCCTTTCCATTTCCAGCTTGGGCAATAACTGAAATATCCCCTTCCAATTCTAATAACTGTTTCAAGCCTTCTCTAACTAATTTGTGATCATCTGCTATTAAAAGTGTAATTTTGTTCATTTCTGTCACCTTAATTCTCCCCCTTAGTTATCGATATATAGAAGTTTATCCTTGTACCTTTATATGGCGCTGATCTGATTGTTAAATTACCACCTAATAGTTCAGCTCTTTCCCTCATATTAGCTAAACCATAACCGCTAATACTCATGTCTCCATCTTGTGTAAGTGCATCTACATTAAAACCAATACCATTATCTGATATGCTTACATTTAATCTTGTAGGAGAAAATTCAATGGTTACATTGGCCTCTGTTGCTTTTGAGTGTTTTCTTATATTACTCAAAGCTTCTTGAATCATCCTGAAAACAGAAATTTCTATAGACTTATTTAAAGGATATTCTTGACCTACTACTTTAAAATCTACATGGATTCCAGTATACTCGATAAAATTATCGATATATCTCTCTAGTGTAGCAATTAAACCCAAGTCATCCAAGGACATAGGTCTTAAATCAAAGATGGTCTTTCTTAGTTCCTTTAAGGTTTCCCTTGCTAAAGACTTAAAATTGGCCATCTCCTGTCTAAATCTTTCCTTATCTATATCCATAAGCCTTTCACAAAGTTCGGCTTTTATCAACAAATGAGCCATAGATTGAGCTGGCCCATCATGTATATCCATAGCTATTTTTTGCTTTTCTTCTTCCTGTACTTCAATCATCTTAATGACTAATGCTTGTTTTTTGTTTAAATGGTCTACTGTAGATAAAATCTCATCTAGATTGCCCTTTAAATATTCGCTAGCAACACTTATTGATTTCCAAACCTTATTAGCTCTGTTATAAGCGTTTATAGCTGCCTTAAGGCGTAGCTCCTGCTCTCTTCTCTTTTTTATTAAAAGCTTTTCTTCTCCCCTTTTTAGCAAAAGCTGAATTCTTATTTTGTTAGCCCTATCATAGGCTTCCTTAAAATCCTCTTCTGAATAGATATGGAAATTCTTATTTACATTAGATAGATAAGCCCTACTCTTCTTCTCTTCTATTTCTAACCTATCAACTTGGGCTGCTACATTTTGTACTTGTTCCTTTATTGCGTTTAATTCTTGTTCTGTTCTTTTTACTTCATTTCTAGCTTGTTCTACTATAGCAACTATTTCTTCCTTGCAATCTTCTACAAAACCAATAGTTTTTTGAAGTATATCATTTATTCTTTGAATGTTTGGTGTATTGTTTTTCAATTCCTATCCCCCATTTATGACATTTCCATTTCTTCTATTACGGTCTTTTCCTCATCTGTTAGTACGTTGTGTAAATTCAATATAATCAATAATCTATCCTCATCTACTTTACCTACACCACTTATAAATCTTCTATCAACTTCCGAAATTACGTAAGGGGCTGGATCGATTTGTTCTTCTTCAAGTCTTAAAGTTTGGGATGCTCCGTCTACTATAAAACCAATTTCCCTATCATCTAAGCTTATTACTATGATTCTTGTCTCCTTTGTAGGTTCAAGTTCCCCCATGCGGAATCTTTTCTTTAGATTTATCAGGGGTATTACATTCCCCCTATAGTTTAACACACCTTCTACAAACTCAGGACAATTAGGAATATATGTAGGTTCTTTATAAGGAATTATTTCTTTTACTTTCATTATATCAATACCAAACTCTTCTTTATTTATATTAAAAACTACATATTGTTTTTCTGCCATATATTGTTACCTCCTTCCAATATTAAGTACTTTTAATAATATTCTACAAAAAAGATAAATCTCCTTCTCTTATTTCTTATTTTATCAGGTTGTTGGCGAAAATGTCGAAATAAGAATATTTTTATAATAAAAATAGACTTTTAGCCCTATCAAAAGGGCTAAAAGTCCAACAACTTAATTAGGTTTTTCGTAAGCAATTTTTCCAGCTTTTATAACTTTTTCTGTGTGGTTTATTCCAAAATGGTATATTATATATTCGAAATTAGGCGCATCAAATATTACCAAGTCAGCCTTCTTACCTTCTTCTATACTTCCAACTTCCTTTTCAAGTTTTAAAGAGGCTGCCCCATTGATAGTGGCTGCTGTCAACACCTCTTCGGGAGTCATCTTTAATAATATAGATGCAAAGCTCATTATAAGCTGCATATTTTCTGTTGGACAGCTTCCTGGATTATAATCTGTTGATAGGGCGACTGGCACTCCTACTTCTATCATCCTTCTAGCATTGGCAACTTTTTCCGATTGTAAGTTAAAGGATGTACCAGGAAGTAAATTGCCAATTACTCCTTTTTCAGCCATCATTCTTATTCCTCTATCACTGGCAGCTACTAGATGGTCTGCTGAAACACAGCCTATTTCTGCAGCTAATTCTGCTCCACCTAAGCTTTCTATTTCATCAGCATGGATTTTAGGTAGAAGGCCCCATTTTTTACTTGTTTCCAATATGTCTCTTGTTTGTTCTATTGTAAATACTCCTTTTTCACAGAAAACATCACAAAATTTAGCTAGTTTTCTTTCTGCCACCTGGGGGAGCATTTCATTTTTTATCCTGTAGACAAATTCCTCTGGCTTATCTTTATAGGCAGGTGGAATGGCATGGGCACCCATAAAGGTAGATACTACATCTACAGGATGGTCTTCATTTAATTTCTTGGCTACTTCCATCTGCTTTATCTCTGTATAAAAATCATCAAGGCCATAACCACTCTTTGCTTCTACTGTAGTGACTCCGAAGGATAGCATCCTATCTAAACTCTTTTTAGCCTGCTTGTATAGTTCATGGAAAGTAGCTTCTTTAGTGGCTTTTACTGTACTATGTATACCTCCTCCGGCTTCTAATATATCCAAATACTTAGCTCCTTTTAACTTCATGGCTAACTCATTTTCCCTTGAGCCTCCATGAACTAAGTGAGTATGGGAATCTACTAAACCTGGAGTGACAACTTTACCCCGGCCATCTATAACTACAGTATTTTCATCCATTTCTATATCCTCTGGTAATTGGTCTTGACCAACGTATATTATTCTATCCCCTTTTATAGCAACTATTCCATTGTTTATAAGGCCAACTTGCCTCATCTCATCTTTTATTCTAGGCCTGTTGGGTCCCTTCAAAGTATATAGGTTATCTATATTTTTAATAACAATATCAGCTCTCATAAGATCACCTTATTCAAATATTTTCTTTTCAAGTATTTGAGCTGAGTTAAAGTTTTCCAATTTCAAGTAATAATCCGCCACATCTACTAAGGCCTGCATTGGTACTAAGCCTACTATTTCACTGCCAATAACATTTACTCCATACCTATTTGCTTCTCTTTCAATTGTGTCAAAAACTCTAAATATAGGAGTCTTAGTGTAATCTACAAGATTCATAGATACTTGAACTATGTTCCTTTCTTTAATTTCTAGTCCAATAGCTTTACAGTAAGTAAAACCTCCCGTTTTAGCTCTTACTGCTTTTGCAATCTTTTTAGCTATATCCAAATCGTTTGTCCCCAAATTTACATTATATGCGATTAGTGGTGGTCTAGCTCCTACTGCAGTTACTCCTGCTTTTACATTGAGTTCTGCAGGGCCAAAATCTGGCTTCCATTCTTCTTTCTTAAGTTTTTCTCTCATCCCTTCATATTCTCCTCTTCTAACATCGGCTAAATTTTCCCTTTCTCTAGAGGTGGCTGATTTCTCATATAAAAATACTGGAATATTTAATTCTTCTCCTATCCTCTTTCCCAATATTTTTGAATACTCCACACACTCTTCCATGGTTACATCTGATATAGGTACCAAAGGTATTACATCAGTAGCACCCATTCTTGGATGACCACCAGTATGTTTAGACATATCAATCAATTCTGCTGCTCTTTTAGTAGCATTAAAAGCTGCTTCAATAACTCCTTCTGGTTCACCAACAAATGTCACTACAGCACGGTTATGGTCTGCATCCATTGAATAGTCTAAAAGCTTCACATTTTCTATTTTTCTTATCTCGTCCACTATTTTTTCTACTACTTCCTTGTTCCTACCTTCACTAAAGTTTGGTACACATTCGATTAATTTGGCCATAAGCATCCCCCTTTTGTTTTGTTAAATTGCTTAAGCTAGTCTTTACTAGCTTTTAAGCTTGTCCAATTTACTTTAGCATACTAAATTATTAAAGCCAAAAAGCCACAGAGAACTTCTGTGGCTACTTTTTACTAGTTATGCTACTAAGTTTATAGGATATGATTGGTGTATATATTCTCTTTCCCATAACAGCCTGGCTCTTCATAAGTACCAAATTATCCAAGGTAAATTCATTGTCTAAATAAGACTTAATTATTTCCTTAAGCTTATCAAAGGTAACTTGACTTTTAATCCTTCTACCTAAAGTAATGTGGGGATTGAAGCTTCTTCTTTCTTTTTTGAAACCTATATGTGCCATACTCTCTTCTAATTCAGCATATATAGAGTTAAGCCTTCCTATTTGTCCATCTAAACCTAACCACATTACCCTATATTCATTGTCCTTCTTATTAAAATAACCTAAATTCTCCAAATTAACAGTTATGGGAGTATGATTTGAGGCTAATTGTTTTAGAACACTATCTATAGAAGCTACTTGCTTTTCATCTATTTCTCCCAAGAACTTTAAAGTAAGGTGGAAATTTTCAATACTAACCCAACTACCTCTCTCTGTATTATCCTTTAATAGCTTCTGTATAATAGACAATTGATTTTTTAAATCTTTTGAAAAATCAAAGGCAATGAACGCTCTCATAACAGCTCTCCTAATAAATATACTTACTTAATTTTAAAGATTTCTATTTAATCTTTGCGCAGCTTTCCCTTTTAATTATTTGATATGGAAGTATTATTTTATCATTCTCCATCTCTTCACCTTTTATTTTTTTGATTATACTCCTGATTGCTACAGCTCCTATATCATAGAAAGGTTCCCTTATTGTTGTAAGCCTTGGCCTATATATGGAGGCAATCTTTTTATCTCCAAAACCACATACTGAAATATCTTCAGGAACTTTGATATTGTTGTCGTAACAATAGCTCATAAAACCTATTGCCAGTTCATCATGGCCACAAAATACAACTGTAATATTGTTCTCCCTAACTAAATCTATAACAGCTGGGCCCATATCATAACCATCTTGAATTGTGAAACCTTTAGCATGGAATATGAAGCCTTCCTTTTCCATACCCTTTATAGCTTTATTATATCCTTCTATTTTACTCATTTCAACTGCATACTTATCATCAATTTCATAGGAAACGTATAGTAATCTTTCATGGCCAAGTTCTATTAAGTACTCTGTCATCTGAAAGCTTGCCATGGTATTGTCAATAGAAACTGTAGGCAGGTCGTATTTGTTATGGTATCTATTTAGGTATATAAAAGGTATATTATTGCTTTGGATTTCTTCTATTACTTCCTTGTCTGTTTTTTCTGATATTAAAACTATTCCTTCTACCTGCTTTCTAGTTAAGAATTGGATAAATTTTAATTCAGCATCTACATTTCCGTAACTACTTGATAATATAATATCAAAATTGTACATTCTGCCTACCTCTTCAATCCCTCTAACCATTTCGGCAACATAGAAATTCCCTATATCTGTAACTATTACACCTATTAAATTAGATCTCCTTGTAACGAGACTTCTGGCCACTTCATTAGGTTTATAATCTAACTGTTTAATGGCATCTAGAACTTTTCTTCTAACTTCAGGACTAACAGGTTTAGAGTTGTTTATAACTCTAGATACAGTGGAAATAGATACTCCTGCTAGCTTAGCCACATCTTTTATGGTCACTTTCATAGCAATCTCTCCATTCTAAATTTAATTCTCTAGTGTTTGTGAATTTTACAGTATAGTGGAAAAAATATCCCATAATGTTTTTGCTAAATTGTAAGAATTAAAGTCGAACTCTTTTTCTTTTATGGGTACTGTTATATAGCCAACAGCTTTTACTTTTTCATCTACTAATAAAGGTAGTACTATAACCGATTGCCAATTAGGTGTACTTAAACTCATATCTGTTTCATATCCAGTATCCCAATCTATTAAAAATTCTCCTTTTTTATTTGCTACAACCCTATTGATTATTTCGTAATTTAAATATCTGTTTTCAGTCCAACCTGGATGGAACCTTTTCCTTGAGTAAGTAGATATTATTTTATCATCCTTATCTAACTGGATTAAAGTAGAATATTCAGCCTGGAGAACTTCTATTACCTTACCTAAAAATGAGAATATTTTTTTATCTTTACTTATAGTTCCTTTTACTATGTTAATAGTATCAAGTATTGCTAGTACATTAGACTGATCAGTATTAATATTACCAGTTAAAATTCCAGCCAATCTATCCACCCTATTTAATGTATCTGCTAAATTAGGATTCCACACTACTACCTTGTTTTTTCCCCCTTCCTTGGCTCTATATAAAGCTTGATCGGCCTTTATTAACAAGTCTTCTTTAAATTGGCTATGTTTTGGGAATAGGGAAACTCCAAGGCTAACGGTTATATTGTGATCTATGCTGGAAAAATTAAGCTCTTCTATGCCCTTCCTAATATTTTCAGCTATTTTAACTACATGTTCTTCCTCCACATTATTAAGTATTATAACAAATTCTTCTCCTCCATATCTAGCAACTATATCAGTTTTCCTAACGTTTTCAACTAGATACCTGCCTATATTAGATAAAATTATATCTCCTACTCTGTGTCCATAGTTGTCATTTACAGCCTTAAAATCATCAATGTCTAACATGATTAAAGCGAAAGCTTTTTGGTTCATCTTTGCTTCATTGATTTTTTTGGTCAATTCTGTTTCTAAATATTTCCTAGTATAAGTACCAGTTAATCTATCGATGGTAGATAATATCTTCAATTTATAGTTTTCAATACTCATGTATATTATATTGATTACATTTCTAACTAAAGCAATTCTCCTTTGGTCAAACCTGTTAAATAATCTATCCGTTTCTAATAGTATAAAGCCTTGGCTCCTTTGGGAACTATAATCTACATTCTTTCTTCTTTCTTTCTTAACCATAATCTTTTTTTCTTTGGCAACAATAGGCACACATATTAAAGCTTTAGTATTTTGAGGAAGCAATTCCTTATATAAGCCTATAACATTGGATTGTAAAGAAGTACTTAAAAGTATTCCACCTTCATAACGGCTAGCCAAAGCTAATAGATTTTGGTTAGGTTTTATGGCTTCTATATCATATAGCTGAGCTATTGGAACGTATTCATCTTTAGATTCCTCATATACTAAAATTGCTCCCCTTTGAGCTAAAGTTTCTTTACACAAGAATTTCAATATAAGTTCTAAATTGTACTTGTAATCGTCTGTTAGCTCTTTAATTAGGTCTGATATGTCTAATATATCTTTTATATCCTTATATATATGGATATTTTCCACTAACTTTGCAAATTGAACCTTATCCATTAGTTCTAGTAGCTGGCTGTAATCAAAGTATTTTTCAATACTATGGCTAACTTTTAACTCATCTAGCCTAGTCCAAGTTATTTCTTGCTCAAATACGTTATAGATTACTTTGGCTAACTTGTCCTTGATTTGGTCAGTTCTTTGGGCTTTTATAAAACTTATTTGTAAATCTCTTAAAGGTATATTTTGAATTAATCTATATATTAAATCTAAAGCTTCTACAAGGTAGTTAAAAGATTGGAAATACTTTCCCCTATTATGAGCCCTATTTCCAAGAATAATATTGACCATTACAGCTAAAATGTTTAACTCCCTTTTCTTCATTTCTTCTTCTAATCCAATAAGGAAATTACTGCTATTTTCATCTTCTTTCATACCATAGATTAACATTTTACGCATAAGGTCCAAATTATATGCTGGATAAGTAGTCCTTAAATCTTCATCTTCCATTAATATATCTTCTAAATAAACATAATCCTTTTCTATAAAGGCTATATAGCCTAAGGATAATAAAAATATTCTCCTAAGGTAGCTTAAGCCACTCTTTTTGAATTCTTTCCTTAAACTATTAAATTGCTCTTTATTAAATTTCCCATTGGTTAAATACTGGATTATAGCCAGTTTTGACTTACATATTAAGTATTTAGAATTGTCATATTGTTTAAATTGCTCTATTGCTTTTAAGTACCACTTTTTAGCCTCAACAAACTTGCCAAAAAAAGTATAGAATTCCCCTAAAAAGCGGAAATATTGGGCTTCTACTTCAAAGCTTATGTTTTTATATTTATTATAATCCTTTTCTAAAGTTTTAAAACAGCTATAGGCTTTGTCATATTTACTTGTATATAGGTATATTAAGCCTAAATTTAAGTTAGCCAAAAATATTCCAACACTATCCTCTACTTCTATGGCAATTTCTCTAGCCTCTTCAAAGTAATCCTTAGCTTTTACATATTCACACTTATCCATGTATATTTCTCCAATATTGTTCAAATATATATATTTGGAATTTAATACTTCATGCCTATCTACTATACTCAAAGCAGCCTGATAATAGCCCATAGCATCATCATATTGTCCTAAATCAAAATATATAACTGCTATATTGTTCATAGGCTTTATAGAATCGATTAGCTGACCATTTTCATGAAAGTGTTTTATACTCTTTTTATAGTTTTCAATAGCCTTGGTACTATTTCCTATATAGTAATAATATAGTCCTTTTACATGATACAAATAGCCAAATAGCTCTTTCAGTTTGTTTTCCATCACCAGTGTTTTTATATCATTTATATATTCTTCTATCTTCTCCATCTTATTGCTAAAATATAGTACTTTAAAATGTAGTATTTTAGCTTCTGCTATCCCCTTTATATATCCTATTCTTTCAGCTAATTCTATAGTTTCCTCCACTATTTGTAAAGCTTTTTCATTTAGGCCTTGCTGCAAGTATATTTCCACTATACCTTGATTTGCAATAACGCAATATTCTAGCTTGTTAGCCTTTAAAGCCTCATCATATAGTTTAGAATAGCTTTCTAAAGCTTTATCATTTTTTCCTCTCATATAATAAGTTTTTCCTAGGGCTTCAAGAATAGGAATCTTATAAAACATATGGGTATTTTTGCAAACTTCATAGGCAGTTTCCCAAAGAAGCAAGGAGCTGGTTCCAAATAAGCTATTTTGTTTCCTAGTTAGCTCAAATATTATCTCTATAGCTCTTTCTCTTTGATTTGATGATACTAGGTGATAAATAAGCTCATCTAATATCATTTCATACCTATCCTTATATCTTTCTTCTAATAGTTGAGCTAACTTTCTATGGATTTCTTCCTTTTCACTTTTTGGAATTTTATAATATATCAATTTTTTTAACTGTATGTTGTTAATGCTATAGTTAAAACCCAAATCAGAAAAAACTTCATCAATCAGCTTCATTGAGAGCATTTCCTGTAAAGTCTTATCTAGGCTTTCTGAATCCATATCTATTATTTTACCTAATACTGCCTTAGATAAGGAGCTTTGAGAAGCCGATAATATTTTCATTATATCCATATATTTTTTCTCAATATTATCTAGCTGACTCCTTAAGGCTTCATCTAAATTGGCAGGAAAATGGATGTCTGTATATTCGGTGGCTTTAATTTCCCAAAAACCTTCTTCAGTATAATATAGCTCACCTTTTCCATAAAGATCTTTGATCATGTATTCAATATATTTAGGGTTACCCCTGCTTTCCTTAAGCAAAACTGCAGAAAACTTCAAGGGAGAGTAATCAATACCCAATATTTGCTGTACAAATTGTCCAATTTCATTTAAATTTAAACTACCAAGCCTAATCTTATCTATGTAATCACTGTTTAGCCATCTATTAAAAATGTCAAACTTTTCTGGATCCTTAAAGGCTTTTTTCTGATTATAAGTAGCAATAAGCAGCAAATCATTATAGGAAATATGATTTAACAAATAATCTATTAAGTAAAGGAAATCAATACTCGTTTCCTCTATATTATCTATAAGCAAATAAATAATCTCTTCTTTTGAGTTAGCAAAATCTTCGAAGTAATTTGTAACCCTATCAAACAATCTCAACCTATTTTTATGGTCTTTTATGCTATTTACTAAATTGTTTCCTAACATAAGTTTCATTTCAGGTAAAATGCTTATAAACTCTTTAGCATATTTTTCAATTATATTTTTGGGAGTATCCTTAAAGGTTAGTCTTAGTATCTCTGTTATTGGCATTAAGTTTCCACTATTACTGGGATTGATTTCTATACTATATACCTCTCTTCCTCTCATCCTTAATAGATACCCTACTTCTTTAAGAAACCTAGTCTTACCAATACCCTCATCACCATGGAGTAATAGCATTTTAGTTTTGTTATCGCCTTTTAATATATTGCTGTCGTATTCAAGTATTTTTTTGATTTCACTATCCCGACCAACAATTTTAGTTTGAAAATTTAGAACTCCTCTTTCTTTAACTAAATCATATTCATAATCTATTTTGAAAACTTTTTTTATATCATCTATCAAGTCCTTTATTTTAATATCTCTAACAAAGGGATTCTTATTAGTTAGTATGCCTATTATTTGGTTTAAAAAGTCAATCTGCTTTTGATCCAGCTCTAAAATATGTTTAAATTTATAAGCCATTTGCTCATCTTTATAAAAATTATCTGTTAATAAATATGCCATAAGCATTCCTAATGAGTATTTATCCGCACTTGGGCTTATTTCGTTATCCTGTTGCAAAATTACTTCTGGAGCTATGAAAAAACGAGTTATATTATCATAGCTAGTATTAGTTACCTTTTCATAGATACTAGCTAAATCCATTAACTTTATATGATTATTGGAAGTAATAAATATGTGAGTTGGACTTAATAGGTAATATACTATTCCCTTATGGTGTAAATAATCTAAGATTGTACAAATTTTTAATATTATATTCAATTTTTCCTTTAAGCTCAAATTTTTGTGTACTTCCTCTAGAGTAGGTCCATCAACAAATTCTGCCGTACTATAATATTGTTTAAATTTAACCCTTCTTCCATCAATAGTAGTAATAATAGAAAACTGTTTGCTTGTTAATAAATAAGGGTGTTCAATTCTTGATATATTAATAAAGTTATTGATAAAGTAATCAATAACTTTACTTTGCTTCTCTGTATCATAAACTTTCATAAAAAGCTTTTTATCATTATCCCAGAAATCCACAACCTCATAGGAAGTATAATATGGACTGTCCTTAATCATCCTATTTACCTTGTATCTATTGTCTACTAGTTTCATTGTAAACTTCCCTCTTCCCCCTTATCTAAAATAAACAATCAATTATCTTTTATAGCATTATACAACCTTTCCAGCCCTTTGCTTAGGGAAACCATTTGGTCTTCTGTTAAACCTTCCATCTTAGAATGTAAAGCTGTAAACTGAGGGATTGTAATATTTAAGTCCCCCAGTATTTCTCTCCCCTTTAAGCGTACAATATGATCTATCTTTCTTAAATACCTTTCTATTTTAATCGCATTTTCAGATACATTATATCCCTTCAAAAAATCGCCTCCACCATTAACATATATGTATTAGGGTGAGATAACCCTAAATGCACTGGGTACAACTTCATATGTAGCAGGCAATATACCTCCATATTCTCCATCAATATCTATAGTTATATCTTCTTTATCTTCTGCTTCCACTGTTATTTTCTTGGTTTTGAAATAGATTACATTAGGATGGTTTATGTGTTCTCCCCTGAAAATATTTATAAATATTTGGGCTAAATCTTGGACTTCCGATTTTTTTATTATGACTACATCTAGATAGCCATCCTTTACATCAGCTCCAGGAGCAATCTTTCTAAAGCCTCCAATGGAGGCAGTGTTAGATATTAAATATAATAGCACACTTTCCCTGCCACTAAACTCTTCACTATTAAATCTCAATCTAATTGGTTTAAACCTACTTCTTGGTATTTCTTTTAGCCCTTCCATATAATAAGCCATTTTCCCAAAAATGGCCTTTATTTCAGCTGGCACCTTGTAACCTATATCAGTTAAAAGTCCACTGGCAGCTACATTGACAAAGTATTCATCGTTGACTTTTCCTAAGTCAACATCCATGGTGTTACCTTTTTTTATCATATTAACAAATTCATCTAAATCCCTTGGAAACTTCATATAGTTTGCAAAATCGTTTACCGTTCCTGATGACAATATGGCTACAGGGATTTTTCTTCTGCCTTTAACAATCCCCTTTGCAACTTCATTTACCGTTCCATCTCCACCTGAGGCAATGATTAAATCCCAGTCTTCATTACAAGCCTTTATAGTTTCATACATTGCATCATTTTTAGCCTTAGTATTAAATTTACCAACTATATAACCTTCATTTATTAACATAGAACATAGCTGTTCGATTTTTCTTTGTGCATTCTGCCTGCCAGATGAGGGATTACATATGACCTTTACCTTTTTCATATATATCAACCTTCCTTAATGCTATAGGCATAGCTTACTATTCTATTTAATCTATTTGCTATGATAAATTATAAACTTGTTTATATTATAATTATAACATAATCCCCATAACAAAAATATATAACAATATAGAATTACTTATTACATTAATTAATGAAAAGGAGAACCTTAATGGTTCTCTTATGTCTTAAACCTTTTGATTGTATTTTTTATTATTGCCATTAATTCAGTAATTAAGTCTATAGAATCGTTAATGCTCTTTATTGCTGATGTAGTAGAATTCAAGTTTTCATTAACTTGTCCAACAAAATGGCAGACTTTTTCACTAGTATTGTCTAATCTATCTGAAATTGAGCTGATATTTTTAACTAATCTTTCAGCATCAGGGGATACTGCCGAAACCACAGCCTTTGTCTCCTGGCTTATTGCGTTAGCATTCTCTGCTGTTTGGGCTAATTCCTTAATGAGGGTATCAATTTCCTTTTCATTGGCTGTCAATAGATGTTTTATATTAGCTGCCACACTATTTACATTTTTTACTAAAACTACTATGTAGATCAAGACCCCGAAAGCTAATAAGTACAATATAAAACTTAACAAATCTTGTAAAGTTAAAGTAACAGTCATATTATTCACCTACTACCTCATTTGGTTTATCTGCTTCCTCTTTTTTGTCTTCTGCTGTTAAATCTATTTCGAACATATTTCTATCCTTCATATTGTCTACCTTAGATTTTACTTCATCTTTTACTTTTTCTTCTAATTCTTTTAGAGTCTTTTTTGTAGCTTCTGTTGCTTCTTTTGTCTTTTGTGATATGTCTCTTCTAATTTCTTTTCCAGCCTTAGGAGCAAAGAGTATACCTGCCAAAGCTCCAATAACTGAGCCTATTGCTACTTTTTTAGCAGTATCAACCTTTTGTTTTCTTCTTTCTACCCTTTTTCTTTCATTAATAATTTTCATATGAAACCTCCCTTTTAATAATTTATGGATTTTATACCCAAATTAGGAGAATATAATCTTAAATGTAGGAATTCATAGGGAGTTTTATTTATTTTCTATCAAGCTTTTTTAAGATCTCCTGTAACTTTCTTGCTTGATGGCCTGATTGTTCTGCAAAAGTTCTAAAAAGATCTGCTACCTCCTCATCTTGAACATTTTTAGCATGCATTTCATAATCCCTTACCATTTCCTGGGCGTCTAATATCTTTTTCTTTAATATTTCCTTTGTGTTAAGTTCCATAAAATTCGCCTCCTTAAATATTGTTAAGTTTATTTTGTGTAATTAATTTATTATTATGTAATAAAAAAGTTTTCGCTTTATGCAAAAAATCCCATATGTTATTTCTAACATATGGGATTAAACTTTCTAATCATATAGACCATAATGTTCTTTGATTATATCGTATAAGCCTACACTTTTCAGTGTATCTACTGGTGCTAGAAAAGTTACAGTTACTGTTCCAGGAGCCCTTCCTATTTCAATGGCACCATTTATGGTTGCCCTATTCATAACTTCAGGTACTGATAGTCCTAATAAATTTGCTGCCCTTTCAAGTCCATTTTCTATGGCTTCATTTAAATTAACTCCTGTTCCAACAAATGAAATAGGTGCAGTTTTTTCTAGTTTCTCTATTCCCCATTTTTTAGCAACTTCCTTAGCAAGCTTGTATTCCTTTTCATTTATAGGTTTAGCTAAATAGGGTAAATCTTCTTCTAAGGGTAGTAGAATTGGTCCATCTATGTTCAAATTCTTAATTACTTTTACCCTTAAAGTAACTACTGCAGCTATATCTGCCGTATGTCCAGCTATTTCTCCATCTCCTTGCATTGCATGGGCATCGCCTACGTAGACTCCTCCTCCCTTAACTTTAACGGGAGCAATCAGTATGGCTCCTTCTCTAACCTTATTAATATCCATGTGTCCATCAGTTTTGTGTTTTTTAAGTTCTTCTTCTGTTAGTGCATAATCATGGGAAGCTCCTATTAAGAAGGAACCAAAATCTCCTGCATTGTGGGAATCAGGCATTGCTACAGAAGGAATTGTTCCCAATTGCCCTAAGAAAGGTCTAAGTCTTGATATGTTCCCTACTATATCATGGGGTGCAAAGTTTACTATAGGATTTTGGATTGAATTGTCTGGTATACACATATTCTCTCTGGCGTTTTTAGCTGCCTTGTATGCTGCCTCCTTGTTTAAAGTAACTCCTACCTGCTTCCCTTCATCAAAAGCCATAGTATAGCCATTGGTAAATTTGAAAGGTGAAATATCTGCATTACACTCTTTACACCTAACAGATTGCTCCCCTATTCCCTCTAGTTTAGTAGCTGGATTTATTGTACCACAATGAGGACATTTTCCAGCAACAAAGGGATCCCCATTAAAGTTTTCTACAATGGTTCTATCATTTCCAGAAGCTACTACAGCTGAAGTGGGAACTATAGATTCTATATAAATAGCAATAGCATCTCCTACTTCTGCCCCTTCCACATAGACTGGTACTGTTACCTCATGACCTCCTTTTAACTCTGGAGTTATCATAGGTCCCCAACAGCCAGGTGCAGTATTAGCTATTATCCTTCCTCCATCCTTAACTGGCCCCAACATTTCCCTAGCTGGGTCTAAAATACCATCGGTAAATTTATTGACAAAAACTGTCTGTTTAGCCAATGTGATTTCCCCCTTTTTTTATAGTTCAGTATAATTATACCCCTTATATCTATATGGAAACTTTTAATAAATAATACTTATTAAAAGATTTTCCTCTCTATAACATATTCAGTTTCATAGCCACAGTTAGGACAGAGGAATAGGTGTATACATCTATCACCACTGACACCATCAACTTTACTAGTTATTTCATCTAATAGATAGGGGCTATAATCATCGTAATAATTTACTTTAGCTCCTTGATCCTCCATAGGGCTATTACATTTTGTACAGTTGTACTGAACAGTATAAAGGCCATTACACAGAGGGCATACTAATTCCATGTATTTCCACCACCTGCTAAGAAGATTATACAACATTATTATTGCTTAAATAACTTTTTATATTCAAAACAAAAAACCCTTAGGATTATAATCCTAAGGGTTTGCCCCGCAATGCCGCTTTCCGAAATAATTCACACCCGCCTCTCTCCAAGGTGGGTGCCCTGTCGACAGTTTCAAGCTTCCTCCTATGGAGGCCTGCTCTACGCTGTCGAACCCGAACTCCCTTTTTAACTCTGTCGGTTGAATTATCCGGACTAGCGCACACTGCAGAGCTGTTTAATCTTATTATAACTTCTACAGATATATTATGCAAGTAACATCAAAAAATTGACATGGAATTTTTTGCCATTAGCTGCATTTTGCTTGACTTTCCACACTAGCTATAACTTCATCTATTTCCTTTTCACTTAATGATTCTTGTATAATTAGCTTATTTGCTAAAGCATGTAAATATTCAATATTTTCTATTAGCATATCTTTAGTTTTTGAATATAAATTACCCAATATTTCCTGTCCTCTTTTTATTAAGGAGTTGCCCATGGATAAATTAGAATTTAATACTACTTCATAGCTTAATAAACCTAGTTCTTCATCCATTCCATAGGAGCCAATCATAGCCAATACCATCTCTGTTGCCTTTTTCAAATCAGAAGAAGCACCAGTTGTAATATTATCCTTGCCAAAAATTATCTCTTCTGCAGCTCTACCTCCAAGTGAAATCATTATATTTTCTACAATATCCCTTTTACTCTGATACATCTTATCAGGAGGTATATTTAAACTAAAGCCTCCCATGCCTTTTGTACTAGGAATGATGCTTACCCTAGTTACCCTATTATATTTAGATATCCTCTTTGCTATCAAAACATGGCCTGCCTCATGATAGGCTGTAATCCTTTTATCTTTTAAAGATATATGGCTCCTATCCTTCTTTTCTTCTCCAACTAAAACTTTTAAGAAAGCTTTTTCAATGTGTTCCATCTTTATCAATTTATCCTTATTCTTGGCAGCAATCATAGCAGCTTCATTCATCATATTTTCAAGCTGGGCTCCACTGAAGTAGACTGTTTCCCTTGCTATCTTTTCTAGGTCTACATCCTTTGCCAAGGGTTTATTTCTACTGTGAAGCTTTAAAATAGCCAATCTGCCGTTAACGTCTGGTAAGCCTACTTCAATTTGTCTGTCAAACCTTCCCGGTCTTAGTAGGGCTTCATCTAATGTATCCAACCTGTTAGTGGCAGCCAGCACTATTATTCCTTCATTTTCCTTAAAGCCAGACATCTCAGTTAATAAAGCGTTTAAAGTTCTATCTCCTTCTTCACTGCCTGCAGGAGAATTTCCACCTTTTCTTGCTTTTCCTAAGGCATCTATTTCATCAATAAATATTACACTTTTTCCTGCTTGCTTTGCCTTTTTAAATAAGCTTCTTATTCTACTGGCCCCCAAGCCAGCATATACCTGGATAAAATCTGAACCTGAAGCTGCATAAAAGGGGACTCCTGCTTCAGAGGCCAGGGCTTTAGCTAACAAGGTTTTCCCCGTTCCAGGAGGGCCATATAGTAATACTCCTCTAGGAAGCCTAGCTCCATATTTAGAATACTTTTCAGGTTCCTTAATAAAATCCACTAGCTCTTTTAAGGCTTCTTTAGCCTCTTCATTTCCTGCAATATCCTTAAAAGTTATTTTATTCGATAGGGAATCTACTGTATCCACATTAGCCATGTTTTCCATTTCCCTTTCTGCTTGTTTAGCTCCGTTCTTTACTAGATATACAACCATTCCTATAGACCCTAACATCAATATTATAGGGATTAATCTATCTATTAAACTCCCATTCGTATTTTCTATTACATCTACATTATATAGAAGCATCTTTTCTTTGAAATTTTCACTGCGAGGATTATCGGTAATAAATACTGTGCCGTCCTTTAGTTTACCTGTTAATTTTGGTGAATTGTCTAGACTAATCTCTTGTACTTGTCCATCTTTAACATGTTCTAAAAAAGTTGCATAGGATATTTCGCTAATTTCTCCATCTCTATAGGAGTTTAAAAATATATAGATTGCAAAAAACAATACTGGAAATAGTAAGCCAACCATTAGTAGCTTTTTTCTTCTATCCATTTTCATGGAATTTCCTCCTTGGTTTACATAATGCTATTTCAATTATACCACCCTTAAGACCCTATTGTCTATTTGTTAATTTTGACAATAAAAAACGAGATTCTATAAGGTCTAACCTATAAGAATCTCGTTTTAGGAAAATATATTATTTTAAACAGTTATTTCTTTCCTAAAGCTTTTAATATTTTATCTAGCTTTTTCTGTTGTTCCTCATCTAGAAAAGGCCTAATACTTTCTAACTTTTCAAATATAGTTTCATACTCATCTGGCTCCATTTCTGCTTCCATCTTGTCATTGATTTTTATTATTTCAACAAATATATCTTCTTCAGACTTGCCTGAGTACTTTTCTCTCAATTGGTTTATTATATCTAGCTGTTCTTCAGTTGGCTGAAAATCTTTTAAATCCTCCATTGCTTTTTTTACTCTATCTTCTCTATCCATTAACAAGCCCCCTTTTTGCTTTCTAATTCACTCTATGATTTAAGCCTTCCATATATTACTAATAATTTAGCAACATTTTTATGACAAAAGCATAATATAGTTATATGGATAAAAGCTAGGGGGACTATAGATGAATAATTTAGTATTGTTACTCCTTTTATTTATTATAAGAGAAAATAGAAGTAAAACCTTGCAGCCGCTAAGAAAGAGGCCTTCTACACTAGAAATAGATATTAAGCATACTAAAGAAAAGATCCAATTAATGAAAAAGATAGGCCCATATTTTCCTGAAGAATACTTAAACCCAATAAATAGAGCTATAGGAGTAACTGAAAAGTTTATTAAGGTATATGAAACACTAGAGCATATAAAAATAAGTGAATTCAATTATATAAAAAAAGCTATACCTGTAGAAAGCAATAAAGAAAGGTTAAACTACATAGCAAGTGTAATTGAAAAGGAGTTTACTAAGGAACAAATAAGGGCAATGGGTAAAACTGTAGATATGATATTAAAAATAGATAGGTTTAATAAAATGATGAATATGATGAGTTTACTTATGGAAAATCCAGTAGATTTAAACGATAAGGAAAGTTTAATGAAGATAATGGAACAGTTTACTCAAGGGAAAAGCTCAGAAGAAAAGAAAAAAATGAAGGACATGATGAGAATGTTGGATATTATAAAGGCTCTTGATTCACCAAAAAAAGCAGCTGAAAAAAATGAAAATTCTTAGTACTAAGTACTAAGAATTTTTCAAGCTGTCTATTAAATTCCTAATATCTTCAGGTATAGGGGCCTTAAATTCTATCTCCCTTTTATCCCTAGGAAGTTTAAGTTTCATATAATAGGAGTGTAAGGCCTGCCTACCTATCATTTCACTTGGCTTATAGTATAGGGAATCTCCAATTATAGGGTGGCCAATATGGTTTAAATGGACTCTAATTTGATGGGTTCTTCCTGTAAATATTTGGACTTCTAATAATGTAGCCTTAGGATACCTTTCTAACACTTTATATTTGGTAATAGCCTTTTGACCGTCTTCTGTAACCACCCTTTTTACATTTTCCACTTCTTCTCTACCTATAGGAAGTTCTATAATATCTTCATCCTTTTCAACTACACCAGCTACTACTGCAATATATTTCTTCTCTACTTGGTCATTTATAAATTGTAAGGCCAATTGCTGATGAGCAAAAGCTGATTTAGCTACAATTAAGATACCTGATGTATTCATATCCAGTCTATTAACAAAGCGTATCTTTCTCTTAATGCCTTTAGATTTAAAATAATAGCTTAGGCCGTTGGAGATAGTATTTTCTTGATGGCTCCTTGTAGGATGGACTACTATATAGGGCTGTTTGTTTAGAACTAAAATATCATAATCTTCATATATGATGTCTAAAGCCATAGGTTCTGGAGTAGAATTTTCTTCTTCATCCTCTATTACCAAAGAGACTATATCCCCTGCTTTTAGAATGTGTTTCCTTTTTACATTTTGTCCATTTACATATATGTTTTTATTCTTATATAGTTTTCTAAAAAGCCTTACTGATATGTCCTTATCAAGTAAGTACTTTTCTAGTGTTTTCCCATCTTCCTCTACTTTCATGACGATTACATTTTCACTATTCTCAAGCAAGTTCATATACTCCTCCAAAAAAAATGTAATTTAGTGTATAATATATACATAGATTATTATATCAAATTGACCAACTATTAAAAGAATAAGTTTGGAGGAGAATTCTTTGAATCCAAAAAGGTCTTGGATAATTAATGTTATTCCTAATAGGAATGATGCTTCCAAAAATACAGCCAAACTCCTAATAGAGAAATTAACTACTAAAGGCTTCCATGTTCCTAAAAATTATGATGAGAATGCTGAATTAAATATATGTATTGGTGGAGATGGAGCCTTTTTAAGAGCAGTCCATAGATATAATTTCCCCAATATTCCTTTTGTTGGTATAAATACAGGCCATCTAGGTTTTTTTCAAGAAATACTACCGGAAAACATTGATGAATTTATTGAAAAATATATAAATGGAGATTATACAGTAGAAAAGATTTTCTTAGTAAAAGCAAACGTATATACAAGGGATAGATACTTTCAGCTATTAGGAGTAAATGAAATAGTCATAAAGGGAATAAAATCCAAGGTGGTACATTTGGAAGTTTTTATAGATGGCAATCATTTAGAAAAGTTTTCCGGAGATGGCATAATAGTATCTACTCCTGTAGGCAGTACTGGATATAATTTTTCAAGTGGAGGAAGTATTGTATATCCTTCCTTAAAAACACTACAAATAACTCCCCTATCCCCTATTAGTTCTAAAGTATATAGGTCTTTATTAAATAGTATTATAATACCAGGAGAAATAACCACTACCATAGAGCCAGAGTATCGATATGAAAACTCAATCCTCGTAGTGGTAGATGGGGTAGAGGTAAAATATGATAATATCAATAAGATTGATTTTACCATCTCTGAAAAAACTATTTCCAGGTTGAATTTCGACAAGAATATGTATTGGAATAATTTAAAAAGCAAATTCTTATAAAGCAGGTCCTAAGACCTGCTTTATTATATTAATCTATCCATTTCATCTACTAGTTGCCTAAATACTTTTAGGGCATTATTTACTGGCTCTTCAGTTGTCATATCTACTCCTGCCTTTTTTAATACATTAATTGGATAGTCAGAACTACCACTCTTTAAGAAATTAATATACTTTTCTACAGCTGTATCTCCTTCATTTAATATCTTCTGTGAAAAGGCTATAGCTGCTGAGAAGCCTGTAGCATATTGGTATACATAGAAATTATAGTAGAAGTGAGGTATTCTTGCCCATTCTATTTCAATAAGCTCGTCAACAACTACATGGGGGCCATAGTATTTTTCATTTAATTTCTTGTAGGTTTCACATAGGTAATCGGCTGTAAGGGCTTCTCCCTTTTCCACATGTTCATATATGGTTTTTTCAAATTCAGCAAACATAGTCTGCCTAAATACAGTGGTTCTAAACTGCTCTAGATGGTAATTGAGTAAATAAAGTTTCTCATTTTTATCTTTTACATTATCTAACATGTAGTTAAGCAGCAAGGCTTCATTACAAGTAGAAGCTACTTCTGCCAAAAAGATGCTATAATTACCATATACAAAAGGCTGATTTTTCTTTGTAAAATAACTGTGAATAGAGTGTCCCATCTCATGGGCAACAGTAAATACGCTGTCTAAAGTATTTTGATAGTTGGTGAGTATAAAGGGCTTTGAATCATAGCTACCACTAGAATATGCTCCTGAACGCTTACCCTTGTTTTCATATACATCTATCCAGCGTTCGTTAAAACCTTCTTTTACAACTTCTATATATTCATCTTTCAAAGGTGCTAATCCCTTTATTAAAAGTTCCTTACATTCTTCATAGGGAATATTAAAATCTACATCCTGTACAATAGGAGTGTATAAATCGTACATATGAAGCTCTTCTACTCCTAAAGCCCTTTTCCTTATTTCCATGTATTTATACATGCTATCCAAATTGTTATGGATGGCTTTTATAAGGTTATGGTATACAGATACAGGTATATTGTTTTCATCTAAAGATGCTTCCAAGGCAGAATTATACTTTCTTACCCTAGCATTAAATACATTGGCCTTTATACTCCCATTTAGAGTTTGGGCGAAAGTATTTTTAAAGTTCTCATAAGTAGTATATAAGCCTTCAAAGGCTGCCTTCCTCACATTTCTATCTTTACTTTCCATAAGGGGTATAAAGTTTCCATGGGTTATCTCTACTTCCTTACCCTTTTCATCTTTTATAGTAGGAAATTTTAAATCTGCATCGTTTAACATACTGTATATATTTTCAGGAGCACTAGCAATTTCCCCTACTTGGGCTAGTAGATTTTCCATTTCTGCTGAAAGAACATGGTCTTTTTTTCGGAATATATTGTTTAAATAGTGTTCATATAGTTTTAAACCTTCCTCTTCCCTATAGAATTTTTCCATAGTTTCTTCATCTATTTGTAGTATTTCTGGAGTTATAAAGGAAGTTTTTTCTTGCACTTTCACATAGGCTGCCAAGGCTTTGTCAAATAGGGCTTGGGATGTGCTAATCCTTGTATCTTCATCTAATTTCATATGAGCATAAGCATAAACATTGCTGACCTTTCTATAAACTTCTCCCATATGGTTTAATGCCCCTAATAAATTATTTGCCGACTCTCCTACTTTTCCCTTATATTTTTCTATTTCTTCTGCTTTTTCTAGTACTGCTGCTAAATCTTTTTCCCACTCCTCTACACTTTTATACATAGACTCTAAATCCCAAGTATATTCAACGGGAATATCTTTCCTTTCTTTCGGTTCTATTTTTTCTTTTGCCATTAAATATACCCCCTTTTAATCTATAGTATTTAAAGCTTCTAAAATAATCTTTCTGGCAATTGGAGCTGCAGCTAATCCCCCTGATGAACCCTCTTCCTCTAAAACAACGGCTACAGCTATTTTAGGCTCATCGGCTGGGGCAAAACCTATAAACCAAGCATGGTCTTTACCTGTATGGTTTTCTGCCGTACCAGTTTTCCCTGCTACTTTTACTCCACCTATCCTTGCATTCCTTCCTGTTCCCCTTAAAACTACTTCTACCATCATGTTCTTTATTTCATTTGCTGTAAATACATCTGTGCTACTAGATATAATTTCTGTATTATTAACCTCTAAAACTTTCCCTTCAGGGGATATTATCTCCTTAACTAGTATTGGTTTTACCATTTGTCCATTATTAGCTATTGTTGACGCTATCATGGCCATATTTAGTGGGCTTATTAAAACTTCCCCTTGCCCCATGCTAGCTGCTGCAATATTAGCTTTGTCTAAAGTGATTCGATTAGGAAAGGAAGATTTGGTTACTGGCAAATCAAAGGGTATTGCTTTGTTCATATAGAGCCTTTCTGCCACCTCTTCCAATTTTTCAAGCCCAATTTCTACTCCCTTTTCAGCAAAATAGAGGTTACAGGATTTGACTAAAGCCTTTCTTAAATCAATGTTTCCATGGGCAGTTTTATTGTAGCAGCTAAAGGAAGCCCCATTTATAGTTTTACTGCCTACACAGTTATATTGCTCACCTGCTTTTCCAGCCTCCATAATGGCTATTGCTGTTACCACTTTAAAGGTAGAACCTGGTTGGTATAAGCCTGCTGTAGCCCTGTTTAATAAAGGACTGTTTTCATCTTCCACAATGGCTGACCAAGTTTCTCTAAGATTGGAAGGATTAAAATCAGGCATGCTTACCATGGAATATATTTCTCCCGTGGTAGGATTCATGGCAACTATTGCTCCCTTTTTCCCCTTTAATAGGCTTCTGGAATATTCCTGTAGGTGATGATCTATGGTAAGCTTTAGGCTGTTTCCTTCTGTAGTAGGAGCTACTATATTTTTTAACTCATTCCAAGTAGTAGATTTACTAATATTTAAAAGTTCATTATTATATTTTAACTCTAAACCAGCTTTTCCATATTCCCTATAGCTATAGCCTATGATATGGCCGTATAAATTTCCATAGTTATAAACCCTTCTATAGGTTTCTCCATCTTTTTCACTATAGGCCAATATCTTTCCATTTCTATCTATTATGGAACCTCTCAATATCTTCTCTTCATTTATCCATAGTCTTTTATTATAACTATTCATCTTTACTGTCTCTGCCTTAAAAACTTGGAAATAGGTCAAATATACTACTAAGCTTACAAACAGGATACAGATTACAACTAGTACAATGACCATTCTTCTTATTTCTTTGTTTGTGCTATTATTCTTCATCTAAATCCAACTCCTCAGATGCAACTTGAAGTATACCTAAGGCTATAAAACTAGATAACATAGAGCTACCACCATAGCTTACAAAAGGAATGGTAATACCAGTAAGAGGAATCATATTTAAAACTCCCCCAAATATGATAAAAGACTGAATTCCAAACAATATACTTATTCCTAAAGCCACAATTCTATAGAATTTATATCTTTGATTTATAGCAATCTTAAAGCCCCTATACACTAATATTAAAAAGAGCATTATAATTCCTATTCCAGTAAATATACCCATTTCTTCACATATGGCTGGAAATATGAAATCTGTGTGAACTTCTGGAATAAAATCTGGATATCCTAAACCTAGACCAGTTCCGAAAAAACCTCCCTCTGCTATGGCAAATAGGGATTGGGTTATCTGATAGCCTCTTGTATCTATATATTTCCATGGATCTAACCATGTATGAACTCTACTTCTTACATGGGGAAATACGAAATAACCAGCTATAGCACAGACTACTAAAATGGATAAATTAATAAGGACCAGCTTTCTATCTTCTTCATAAACGTATTGGAGTGCTATAAAAACTGATAAGAAGATTAGAACGCTTCCCAAATCCTTTTGTAGAAATAAAAATAGCACAAATACATATATTATCCCCAGCAAATAGTAATTACCAAACTTCATCTCTCTAAACTTATCATAATTGGTATAATATGCAGCTATAAGAAAAATGGTAAGTATTTTTATAATTTCGGAAGGCTGCATACTAAATGGCCCAATTACAATCCAATTTGTAGCCCCTTTTATATTTTTTCCAAACAATAATGTCAATAAAAACAGAAGAACAGAACTAATTCCATATAACAAAAACCAATTTTCCCAGCCTTTGATTTTTTTAAATAATATAAAAGTAATAAAGAATAATATAATACCCAGTCCTATCCATAATATCTGTTTCAAGCCTAATTCTGGGTCTATTCTATATATCATAATTACTCCAATACTCACTAACATGGTTACTATTAAAAATATGTAATTATCTCCAGAGCTAATTTTTAAAAGCAAAAAATTAGATATATAAACTAATAATATTAATGTAAGACTGTATACAACAGTAATCCTATTCAAGGTGTCCTTGTAATACAAAAACATCAACAGTAAAGCTAAAAGCTCAAATATAAATAAAAGATTTCTCGGAATCCTATAGTTTATTCTACTACCAAACATACTCATTACCCCTATTCTTTATTTACGAATAAAAACTCCACTTGTCCTACAGAAATTCTGTCGCCATTTTTTAAATGGACCACATCCATTACTCTACTTCCATTTATAAAAGTACCGTTGGCACTATTAAAATCTTCCAAATAATATTTACCTTCATCCTTAACTATTCTCAGATGCTTTTTAGATATATAAGGATCTTTTATGACTATTTGATTATTATTAGCTCGTCCTAATTCTACCTTATCACTTAAGGGATAATATTCCTTTACCTTAAAGGGTAAAGTCTCCTTCCTATTGATCAATTTTAAATATGCTCCATTATTAACAGCTACTGGATATATTCCCTTAATATCAAGGTATATTAGCCTTATTATGCTTAATATGAACACATATATGATAAATATGAATATATACTTGAATATCAGTGATATTATATTGAACATATTATCCTCCTAAACATATTGTATCCTTAATAATGGTATCATAAATAGAAGCTCTTTTGAATATAGCAATCTATACAAGTATACATCTACTATATAATATCCGATAATGAATGAGTTATTAGGAATATATAAGCTTCAAACATTTCATCTGGTTCCACATCTATAAATTCACCTTCTAATAGCCATGACTTTAGTATGTAGACAATTCCTATGGAATAATATCTAGCTACATTTTCTTCTGAAAGGATATTACAGCTGTATTCCACTGTTATATTATGCTTTTTGATTATTCTTTGGAACAGTAGAGTAATCCTCTTTAATAGTATTTCTTCAAAGGAATTTTGTCCCTTTACTTTAAAAGCCTCACTATAAAAGTCTCCATTTTTATGAAAATAAGTAAATATCATCTTAATAGCTTCTCTTTCCATGCCATTATCAATTAATGCATGGATGACATTCATAAGTTCTTCATCTAATATGTACTCAAAAACCTCATATTTATCCCTATAGTAGTTATAAAAGGTAGGTCTTATTACACCAGCACCATCTGTAATCATTTTTATAGTTATTTTTTCAAAGGGACGTTTCAACAATTGCTCTTTAAAGCTTTCAGCTAAAATTTTCTTTGTGTCCTTCTCCTCCTTATTTATCATAATTATCTCTCCAGAGCATCTATTTAATCATATTATAATCTAAATAGAAAAATTTTTAAACAACAAGAAGTTCCCTGATATAATATGGGAAATTTATACTGCTAATTATAAAAAACACCTTGTTAATTAACAGGTTAATTAACAAGGTGTTACCCAATGTATAGCACTTGTTTTAATAAGACCTTTATACCAATACTTACCAAAATTATTCCTCCTACAGTATAGGCCTTAGTCTTTTGTTCGTATCCATAAAAGTAACCTGTATATACTCCTAATATTACTGCTAAGAAATTTATCAGTATTATAAGCAATAAGGAGTCTAACAAATCAATCTTAAGAAAAGCTATGCCTATTCCAATTAATAAAGCATTAATACTTGTTACTACAGCAAGTATAAAGGTTTCTCTTATAGGAAAAAATTCTTCCCTTCTCTCATGAATAATTTTGTTTTCCAGCGCTTTCCCAAGCATATATATGCCTAAACCACAAAATATCAATACAGCAAATATTTCTACTATAAAACCAAATTTGCTCAATTTAGAAAAAAAGCTGATATGAATTAGATGGCGTATTAAAATATGGTTGCTTAATAGTAACACTAAAGCCTGCCAGCCTCCAAATATTAAACCTATACCCAATAGTCTAGATTTGTTTACCCTAGGAAGCATTGCCCCTTTGCAGGTCATAATAGCGAAGGTGTCGAAAGAAATTCCCATTGTTAACAACAATATTTCTACTAATCCCATATTTTCACCTTACTATTATCCTATTTATTTCAGCAATAATTATAATAAATTTCTCCTACTCAGCTCAATATCTATTATCTTGTGGATGTAGCTAAAATAATACATATTGACTATTTTGTATTAATTAGCTTACTCTATATCCCTCTTTGTTTTACTGAAAATTTTCTTTTTAAGAAGTATTATTCAACTTTATAATATCATCTGATAGAATAGTAATAAGATTGATTTGGGAGGTTGTTAAATGAATAGATTAAGAAGATCCAAATACAATAGAGTTTTAGCAGGGGTCTGTGGGGGAATAGGTGAATATTTAAACATAGATCCTGTAATTATAAGGGTTATTTGGGTCCTATTGACTTTTGCACCTGGAGCTCCAGGCTTGTTAGCTTATATAATATGTGCATTAATTATACCCGAAGACAGTGGAGTAACATATGAAGATAATAATAGCCTCGATTCTAGATATAGGGAAAATCTACCTATAGTTATTGGCATTGGATTGATTGTTATAGGTAGCTTATTGTTAATAAATATACTCTTCCCTAGACTTTTGCATATTTTTAATATAACTAGAATATTAAAGTATTGGCCTGTCCTCCTTATCATTGGAGGGATATACATTATAATAAAACATAAAAATAAATAGATTGCATTTTTTGTTTAAGCTGTTAATAATATGAACATCATGATAAGATGGCTGTAATATAGCAAAAATCCTATAGTAAACAGTTATAACATGGGAGGGAAAACCTCCTTTTTTATTGATTAATAATTCATTAAATGCTAAAATTAAAGCACCATCATTTTAGGAGGAATTAACAGTGAAAAATTACAGTGTATTCGATATACTAGGACCTGTTATGATAGGACCATCTAGTTCTCACACTGCTGGTGCAGCTAGAATTGGCAAAATTGCAAGGGAACTGGCAGATAAAGATTTTAATGGAGTTTCCTTTTATTTACACGGCTCCTTTGCTAAAACTTATAAAGGACACGGTACAGATAAAGCATTAGTTGCAGGAATACTGGGCATGGAGCCATCCGATGAAAGGATTAAACATTCTTTTGAATTAGCTGAAAAAAACAATATTCAAATAGAATTTTTAGAAGAAGACTTAGGGTATGTTCATCCTAATACAGTTAAGATTGTATTCCACTACGAAGATAAAGAAGACTTTTATGTAATAGGTTCCTCAATTGGTGGCGGTAATGTAACCATTACAAACATAAATGGTAATGAAGTAAGCTTTACTGGAGACTATCCAACTATTCTTGTAAAATACAAGGATAGAAAAGGAGTTATTAGTGAGATAAGTACCATATTAGCCAAGCACCATATGAATATTGCAACCATGAATGTGACAAGAGAAAATAAAATTGCCACCATGGTAATGGAATTGGATAATCCTATTACTGACAAAATAGAAGAAGAAATATCTTCAATAGATGAAATAATATATATTACAACAATCAATCCAATAAAGAGGTGAATTTATGTTTAATAAAGCTTGTGAACTAAGAAAATTATGCATAGATAACAATAAGAAAATATATGAAATAGTTATAGAAAAGGAATTAGAAGAGGCAGGTATTTCTCACCAAGAATTGCTGGATAAAATGGAAACAATTTTAGATACTATGAAAAAATCAGCAAATTCTGCCTTAAATAAGAGTGTAATTTCCGTAAGCAAATTAACTGGTGGAAATGCAAAAAAGGTTGAAGATTATAAGAATACTAGAAAAACTGTAGCTGGAGAAATAATAAACTCAGCCATGGCAAAAGCTCTATCTACCTCAGAAGTTAATGCTTCAATGGGCAAAATAGTTGCAGCACCTACAGCTGGTGCAGCTGGCATAATTCCAGCAGCCTTACTAACAGTTAAGGAAAGATTTGACCTTTCAGATGAAGACTTAATAAATGGCCTTTTTACAGCAGCTGGAATAGGTCAGATAATAGCCAAGAATGCTACCATATCTGGTGCAGAAGGGGGCTGTCAAGCAGAATGTGGTTCAGCCAGTGCTATGGTTGCTGCTGCCATAGTAGAACTATTAGGTGGAGATGTGGATCAGGCTCTTAATGCTGCCTCTTTTGCTTTAATTAATGTAATGGGCTTAGTTTGTGATCCTGTAGCAGGCTTGGTAGAATTTCCTTGTATTTTCAGAAACGCTTCTGGAGTAATAAATGCTTTAATTTCAGCTGATTTAGCTTTGGCTGGTGTTAAATCTTTAATTCCTTTTGATGAAGTGGTGGAAGCCATGTACAAGGTAGGAAAGACAATGCCTGAAGCCTTAAGAGAAACTGCCTTGGGAGGTGTTGCAGATACCTTAACTGGAAGGGAGGTTAAGAAAAGATTTCAATGATTCAAGTATATAATGAAATACTATATTATATTGCTGATGAGATTAATAAAGACTATGTTGAAAATTATAGAGAAGAACTATTAGACCTAATTAGTAGGGAAAGCTTCGATTATTTATTGAAAAAGTTAATATATAATAAGCAATATGATTGTATTTCTATACTGAAACTTTTTTCTCCTATTTATAAAAAATACTGGAATGCCACCGATAAACAAATATTAAAATATATATTTGATTGGCTGCTAAGCTTATCCTTCCCTGAAAAGGTAAATAGAAAATTTGATAAACGATTAGAACCACTAACTTTGTTCTATCTGAATCTATTAAGAAATCTATCCAAATATGAAGCAAATAATGAAGACGAGTCTGATAACATGTTTAAGCTAGAATTTTTAACTGAAGAGGAAGAAAAGACATCTAACTGCCTGGAAGAATATTTAAAATTCAAGGAAATTTTTATGGATAAGTGGATCTATGAGCTAATGAAACTAGATTTAGTACTAACAGGCCATAATACTTTGGAACATGTAATGGGTGTTAATAATATAAGCCTATATATAGGAAGGCAGCTTAAAAAACTTAATCTACCTGTAGACCTGGGAATAGTAGTTGGGGCTGCATTAGGTCATGATATAGGTAAGTATGGAGTTAGAGATGAAGACATGGACCGAGTTCCCTATCTTCATTATTATTATACAGAAGAATGGTTTAATAGATTTGGCCTATATAAAATTGGCCATATTGCTACAAATCACTCAACATGGGATCTAGAATTAGAAAACTTGCCTATAGAATCCTTAATCCTCATATATGCTGATTTTAGGGTCAAAAATAAAAATAATAAAATGCATATATTTACCCTAGAAGAATCCTACGATGTGATTCTCAATAAGTTAGACAATGTAGATGAAATAAAAAGGAAAAGGTATGAAAAAGTTTATAAAAAACTGAAAGATTTTCAGGACTATATAATAGACTTGGGTGTCGATACCACCTTAAAAGAGGAACCTAATTTAAGCAGAAACAAAAAGCCTTTTTCCCTAATGGATGGAAATGAGATTATTGATAATGTAAAATATTTTGCTATAGAGCATAATATCCATCTAATGGCCAAACTATTTGATGAAGCTGGTTTTAATGATATATTGGACATGGCTAGGAATGAAACTAATTATATAAAAATTCGCCTTTATTTACAGATGTTTAGGGAATACTGTACCTATTTAACTCAGAACCAAAAAATTGCAGCTTTAAATTACTTTAGAGATTTACTACTCCATAGGGAAGATGATATTAGAAGAGAGGCATCAGAATTAATAGGTCTATTAATAAGCAGGTATGACGAAGAGTATAGAAAAGAAATACCTAAACAAGTAGAACCAAGTCCTGCTAGACTTACTAGCGAAAAGATACTAGATAAGATAATACGAAATTTATTATATCCAGATCCTCAATTAATCGAATCTATAAAGGAATGGCAATATAATTTGCAAAATATAGTAAAATCCCTATTTGCCAACTGTAGGAAAGAACATTGTTTAAAGTACGCTAGAGTATTGATCAAGTATTATGCTGATTTCAAAGCCTTTTCTTCCCATGGACAACTTTATTTATGTCAAACACTAAATTACATTCCTATTGAACACTTGGAAGATGAAGATCTAGAAAAAATTCACACCTATATAAGCAAGCAACTAAATTCCCCTATCTTAGAAGTAAGACTAACTATTTTGGACGTACTCAATGAAATGCATAATAGCATCTTGAAGATCAACGGTTTTAAAGAGGACCTTAAAAAATGGCTATTAAATAATTTACAACCTTCTTTATATGCTTCAGAAAACTATCTGAAATATAAAATTGCCCTTAAGCTAAATATGGATAAAGAAATCGTAGAAAAGCTTAATTTCAACTATAAAACGCATGAAGAAAAGCAAGCTGAAATATTCTTGATGAATTTAAAAACAGCCACCCAATGGGTAGATAAGAAAATAAATATAGATATATTATATGAACAAGTATTAAAAGCTCCCAAAACTTTAAGCTTCCACACAGGTATGCATTTTTGTAATCTACTAAAAGTAAGCGCTGCAGAAAAGGTAAGAAATCATGCAGGAGCCACTTTGTTGAAAATAGTTGATTTATTAAGTCTAGAGCAAAGGAATGATATAGTAGTAGAGTTATTGAGAGCATTAGAGATGGAAAATTATCAATTTGCTAAATTCATACCCGAGTATTTAGGCCAATTGTTATTATACCTTCATCCAAAGGAGCTAGATGAAGCCATTGATGATTTTGAAGAAAAAATAAAACAAGCAAGCTCCCAAGTAGTATCCCTCTTGCTAAGGACTATAGGAATAACTATAGAAAACTATCCTGAATACTTTAAGAGGTTTAGAGAAGATGAAAAGATAAACAAATATAGATTAATAAGGCTTATTAGCATCATATTAAATGGAATGGTTACCTTTGAAGAAGAAATACAAGCTGAAGCTTTTAGAATTATAGGAAGCCTTATATTTAATTCTAACAAGCTCAGTCTAAAACATAAGCTGAAAATATTTAAACTGATTGGAAAAAAGATACTTACCCTTCTTCCTGATAAGGAGGATAGCGAATTTATATTCTTATGTAATTCCGCATCCCTAAACCATATTTATAGATTCATATTAGATTATGAGATAAACTTCGGTAATATCCAATTGGATGTAAATGATAAAATAGCCTTTTTCCCTGGCAGCTTCGATCCTTTTTCCTTAAGCCATAAAGAAATTGCTTTGGAAATAAGAGATTTGGGCTTTGAAGTGTATCTAGCAGTAGATGAATTTTCCTGGTCTAAAAGAGTTCAACCTCATAAGCTTAGAAAAAATATTATTTCTATGACTATTGCCTATGAAAAGGATATATATTTATTCCCTAGTGAAATCCCAATAAATATAAGCAATGATAAGGATTTAAAGAAGCTGAAAGATTTGTTTAAAGGAAAAGAAGTTTATATAGTTGTAGGTTCAGATGTTATTGCCAATGCTAGTGCTTATGAAAAAGATGGATTACTTAAGACCTTCTCCCATATAGTATTTGAAAGGAAAACTATAGTATCCAAAGAAAAAGATATTGAAATTATGGAAGAAAGGCTACAAAACATAAAAGGAAAAGTGCTAAGGCTTACACTACCTCCCCAATATGAAGATATAAGCTCCAGCAAAATAAGAAGGGCAATAGATTTGAACATGGATATATCTAAAGAAATGGATCCTTTAGCCTTAAAATATATTTACAAATACGGCCTGTATTTTAACGAGCCCAGGTATAAAACTGTAGTCCAAACTAAAGCTATCGACTTGGATATTGTAAGGAAAATAGATGACAATACCATAAATATACTTAAAACTTACTTTAAGGAAGATATAGACCTTAGTGCCATTCTTAAGCTTAAGGATAAATTAGAAGCTAATCTCCTTATTGTAAAAGAGGCAAAAGAAAACAATATAATAGGCTTTTCCATCTTCTATTGTATAAAAAACTATATGCTCTATGATGAATTAAAAGATGCTAACATAACCAACTATCTTAGAGACAAATTACGGGGTAAATTAGCTATTATAACAGGAATATATGCAAAAAATAAAGATGACTACTCTATAGAAGTAGTGCTAAATGAAACTTTAGCCCAATGTTTAGTTTTAGATTGTAGCCATGCTATATATTGTAATCAATTAACTAAAAAAAATCAGGAAATAATAGAAAAAAATGTACAACTACAGGGCTTTATAAAGACTCCCTTTAAATGGAATTCCAGTCCAGTATATATAGTAAATATGGATAATCCTATTACACTAAGCTTAGATTTAGAAAATCTATTAAAGCCACCTTTTGATAATAGCTCAGCTATAAAAGCTGTAATTTCTGCAACTAGAGAAAGACTAAAGGCGGCCATATCTAAACTATATCCAGGGGAACTTGTCATAGTATTCAATAGGGATATGATCTATAGTAAGCTCATTCAAAAAATATGCGATATTAATCAAGTTCCTGCAACTCAAGGTGAAAGCAGACTTTTGGGACCTAATATGTGTGTACCCTTTGGTTCCATATTAAATGGTAGAATACTTCCAAATACAGTAACTAAATCCTTGCATAGTGAAAAAGTTTTTTATCCAGATATAAATAGGTTTACTATTAGTGCCTTTCCTAATTATTTAAGTTTGGAAAATCAAGCAAAAATGATAGCCTCCTTTAATAGGCCAATAATTTTAGTAGATGACCTACTCCATAAAGGGTATAGATTAAATGTAATAGAGCCTATTTTAAGAAACAATAATGTAAAGATAAAAAAATTAGTAGTAGGAATACTTACAGGTAGAGGGAGGGAGTTGGCAGCCATTAAAAATTTAGACTTGGATAGTGCCTATTTTGTACCCAATCTCAAATTGTGGTTTAATGAAAACCTTCAATATCCCTTTATAGGTGGAGATGCAGTACTGAAGGAAGAGTTTGGCCAAGATTATTTAATTCCTAGCATCAACTTAATACTCCCTTATGTCTTTCCAGCATTCATCAAAGATACATCTTTGAAAGCTATATATAATTTTTCAGAAGTTTGCATAAAAAATGCAATAGACATATTTAGAGTTATTGAAAAAATATATCAGCAAATAAACGGGAGAAATCTAGTAATAAGGAATTTAGGCCATGTTATTGTATCTCCTAGAAGACCAGATACATTGAACTCACCTGAGATAATAAGAAACTTTAAACCTTCTGATTACCTAATAGAAAATATTGAACAGCTCAATAGGGTAGAAAAAATGCTTAATAGAATTGGTTAAAGGAAGGATATATATGGTTTATTATTATAAATATAAAGATAAATATCTTTTCTCTTTCATAAAATATAATAATCTAGAGGCTGTAGCCGAAGAGGAAGTAAAAGAAAAGAGTAGAAAAATATATTTCCTCAAAAAAACCCCTCCCCTTTTATCTAGAAGAAGCTTTTTAGTTACTAGTCCTCATCTTCTTTTTATTGATAAGGAAGGGGTTCAGCTACTACTAGAAGACAATAAAGACTATTCAAATGAGCTACCTAAGTGGATATTAGAGAAAATAAAAAATAAACTAGTGGTAGCAATTAATACCACTTATCCAAACTGGGAAGAAGTATTAGATATTAGTTTTAAAAGAAAATGGACTATCAATCTATTAGCATTAGGAGATGTAGGCAGCACTCTATTAATAGGTTTAAGACTTTTAGGTGGAAATCATATTGAAAAAATAGGCATATACGATAGAAAGGAAAATAGATTAAAACGCTGGGAACAGGAATTAAACCAAATCCTTCCTCCTACTGAACCAGAAGCATTTCCTCCAATTATTCCAATACCAAAAGAAAAACTATTCCAATGTGACATGTTTGTATTTTGTGCTTCAAAGGAAGTGCCTCCTGTAGATAGCAATGTAGCTGATGTTAGAATGGCCCAGTATGAAGCAAATAGTAAAATCATAAAAGAATATGCGGTTATGGCCAGAAAACATAAATTTAAAGGAATATTTGCAGTCCTTTCAGATCCAGTAGATCTACTTTGTAAAGTAGCTTTTTTAGAAAGCAATAAGGATGAAAAGGGAAATTACGATTTTATGGGACTAGCTTCTAATCAAATAATAGGCTACGGCCTTGGAGTAATGAATGCAAGAGCTTGTTACCATGCAGAAAAATCTAGAGAAACTTTACACTTTCTAAAAGAAGGAAGAGTATTCGGCCCCCATGGTGAAGGACTGATTGTGGCAGATAGCATAATAAACTATAATGAGGAATTATCAGAATACTTAACAGCTAAAACATTAAATGCAAATAAGGATATACGGAAACTAGGCTTCAAACCCTATGTGGCTCCTAGCCTATCTTCTGGAGCTCTTTCAATAATTGCTACTATAAAGGGTGACTGGTTTTACGGCTCCACTTATATGGGAGGAGCTTATATGGGTTCTAGATGTAAGTTTATAGATGGGCAATTGGAAATTGAACAGCTTCCATTGCCTGAAAAGCTATTTGAAAAAATAGAATTAACCCATGAAAGGTTAGTGAGTATATTGTGAAAGAATGCTATCTAATTCTTCCAGAAAAGCCTTCTCCTTTTTTGAAAAAAATGATTGCTTTTACTACAGAAAATGTTGACTACAAAATATTAGATGACTTTACTCATATACCCGATTTAAAAAATAAAAAAATAATATTTGCTGTAGAGTTGCCTATTACAGGTATCAGCAATAATCTAAACAATTTTTTCATACGCCTTTTTAAAAGGGGAAAAGATTCACTGAAAGGCTCTGAAGCAATTGTTCTCATTCATAGTAATTACCAGTTATATACTAAAACTACTGCCCAAAATATCATATTCCAAAGCAATCTATTAGGCTGTAGATTTCCTGGAAGGCCATTAGTAGAAGCTACAGGAAATTTAAATAACTTCAATCCTTTAGTAAAAGTATATAAGCTGTCCAATGAAGAAATATGTTACAAACTATGTAGAGAACTAGGAAAGAGATTTATTGAAGATAATATACTGCCAATAAAAAAGCCTAAAATTGCTGTTATCCATTCTAGCAACTGGAATACATCTAATTCATTGCTCCTGTGGAAAATGGTAAAGGCCTATTTAAAATTTGAAAATATAGTAGAAATAAATGTTGGTAAAGGCCCTATACTTGACTGTGCTGCTTGCCCTTATACCACTTGTAAGCATTTTGGAGAACAAAAAAGTTGCTTTTATGGTGGAATAGTAGTTGAAGAAGTTTATCCAGCTATATTTGACTCTGATGCAGTAGTGTTCATCTGCCCAAACTATAATGATATGCTCTCTGCAAATCTTGTAGCCGTAATAAACAGGCTGACAGCCTTGTTTAGGAAAATAAAGTTCTATGATAAAAACCTCTTTGCCATAATCGTTTCAGGCTATTCTGGTGGAGATGCTTTAGCTAAACAGCTTATTAGTTCCTTGAATATAAATAAAACTTTTCGATTGCCCCCATACTTTTCCTTAATGGCTACAGCCAATGATAAAGGAGCCATAAAAAAAGTTCCAAATATAGAGGAATTGGCAAGGGAATTTGCAAAAAATATGATGGAAGAAATAAAAAAATAAATGCCAGTAAGCCCACTGGTTTACTGGCATTTATTTTAGTCCAGTTTATAAGCCTAACATAGCCATAGGTATAACAATAGCTACTAATGCAATTATTGGAATTACAATTTGAGTAATGGCTATATCAAAATATCCCTCTCTATGGGTAAGACCACATATTCCAAGTAGTGTAATTTGTGCTCCTTGATGAGGAAAGGAATCAAAAGTTCCAGATGCAATTACAGCTACCCTATGAACATATTCTGGATTAATTCCCATGGCTGCATAAGTCTTGCCTAAAGCCTCAAAGGCAATGCCTAAGCCTCCTGAAGCTGAACCAGCTGCACCAGCTGCTACTGCTACTGTTATTGCTACAAAAAACAGTGGTGACATATCTAATTCTAACAGCCTAGTAATCAATTTATCAAAGCCCGGAGTCTCCCTTACTACCCCTGCAAAACCTACAACTATGGCAGTATTTAATATGGCTGTTGCAGAATTGATTGCTCCTTTGTTTAAAGTATCTATCCATTTATCTATACCATCTATGTGCTTCCACAATAGTATTATAGATAGTATAATGCCTGCTGTAACCGCTCCTTCTACTGGCACTTTAAATAAATTAAATAGTACTAATATAAGTACAGCTGGTAGAGCAGAGATTATAGGGTTAGGTAGGTCTTTTATTTCAACTTCTTCAATATTTTCATCTAGTCTTTTAATTGTTGGATCTTCATAGAAAGTAAGTCCCTTTTTGGTCAAAGCTCTTGCCCTATACTCTAGCCAAGCAAATATCATAACATATTGGGCAATAGCAGAGGCTGTAGCTGGTAGAAAAGCAGCTGTAGAACTTGTGCCAAGATATCTCATGGCAATTACGTTTTGTATAGATGGAGTACCAGGTCCTGTCATAGACCAAGTCCAGGTACCAGCAGAAATTGCCCCTGGTATTAACCTCCTGGAGATATTGGTGTTTTTAAATAGTTGAAGAGCAATAGGATATATGGCAAAAAAGACAACGAAGCCGCTTATTCCACCATAGGTTAACAAGCCTGTAATGGTCATAATCAATGGGGCTGCAAACTTTCCTTTTGTTATTCTCAATATAGCATTAGCTATAGATTCAGCAGCTCTCGTCTCCTGCATAATGGCACCAAATACTGCTCCAACAAAGAATACTAGGAAAAAATTTTTTACATAATCTGCTGCAGCTGCCATATAGGGACCTAGCAAGGTTTCGAATATGGGGAGTTTAGCAAGAATTATTACAAAAAGGGATACTAGGGGTCCTAGTATAAGGGCACTAATCCTTTTAAAGGCCAGTACTGTAAATAATATTAAGGCTAGTACAAGAATCCATATGTCAAACATAATAATCCTCCTCAAGCCTAGTCATATATTACTTCCACAACTTTTTATAGATTTCAATTATCTCTTCCTTTGTAGGTATTCTCTTGGTATTTCCAGGGCTTCCACTGGCTATAGCATCTGTGGCCATCTTATCCAAATTTGCAAAAAACTTTTCTTTGTCTACTCCAAATTCTTCTAATGTTTGAATGTTTAATTTACTTATCAAATCTATTACTGCTTCCACAAATATGTCTGCAGCCTTTTCATCCTTTTCTCCTTCTTTTGCCAATTTTAATTCCTTAGCTAGAAAAGCAAATTCCTTAATTACACCTTCTTTTATAAACTCTAAGCAATCTTCCAAGAGTATAGCATTTGACAAGCCATGGGGTATTCCAAATAGGGCACCTATAGGTCTACTCATACCATGGACTATAGTAACTGATGAATTGTTAAAGGCAATTCCTGCTTCTAATGCCCCTAAAGCCATTTCTTTTCTGCTTTCATAATTGTTTCCATCTTGGTAAACTGGTAGCAGGTGATTATAAATCCTTTTTATTGCTGACAAAGCAAACACATCACTCATAGGTTGAGCCTTTCGAGAAGTAAAGGCTTCTATAGCATGGGTTAAAGCATCAACTCCTGTTGCAGCCGTTACATAAGGCGGTACAGTCAAGGTTAACTCTGGATCTACTACAGCTAAAGTAGGTATTAACTCTGGCCCAATAAGTAGCATCTTAATATCCTTCACAGTGTCAGTGATAATAGTAAACTGGGTTGCCTCAGAACCTGTGCCTGCCGTTGTAGGAATTGCAACTAATTTTGGAGGTGGATTAGGAATGAGCTTTCCCATATAGTCGGTAATCTTTCCTTCATTGGTCAACATGGCACCTATTGCCTTTATTGTATCTATTGGACTTCCACCGCCTATTGCAATTAAGAAATCACAATCGTTTTCTAAATATAGCTTTTTTCCTTCTTCAACCATTTTGTCGATAGGTTCAGTATTGACCCCATCATAGACATAATAGTCAATATTATTTTCTTTAAGTAGTTTTTCTAGCTTGGCCAATGTGCCTATCTTTACCATTGTTTGGTCTGTTACTACTAAAGCCTTTTTTCCAAAGTTCTTAACATAAACCATAGATTCTGTAAGGGCATTCTCACCTGATACAATGTACTTAGGCATTAAAAAAACATTTGCCATAATATCCCTCCTCAGTAATTTTTCTGTATTAGCCCTTTACTTTTTATTTGCATTAATCTAATAAGAAACGATTTGTAGAAAGTATGACATTTTTTTACTTTTCTTATGTATATCCTATGCATGTTCATTTCCATATATTATCAAAATAAAATTAAAAAAAGCATGCAGTATAAACTTATATCTATACTGCATGCCTAATAAACTTACCTAATATACTTATCTAATTCTATAAGGACCTCTCTAGCCTTTCCAATTAACTTAATATCAAAATCATAATAGGTATTTAGGTCTTCATTATTGAGCAATATGGTTTTACCTTTTGTTATAGCAGGAAATTGGTTTACAGGATAAACCTCTAGACTTGTACCTATGACTATTAGCAAGTCAGCTTCACGAACATATTCTTCAGCAGGTATCCAAACATCAACTGGTAAAGCTTCTCCAAATAGTACTACATTAGGCCTTAAGCCCCTTCTACCACAGGCAGGACAATTTCCACCATTAAAAAATTCACCTAGCTCTGCTTTCTCGTTACAATAATTACACCTAATTTCTCTAATATTTCCGTGTAACTCATATACATTTTTGCTGCCAGCCATAACATGTAAGCCAGATACATTTTGGGTAGCAATTGCTTTTATAATGCCTCTTTTTTCTAAATCTGCTAGTATATAATGGCCTTCATGGGGCTTTACACTTTCCAATAACTTTATTCTTCTAGTATAAAACTCATGGAACAATGGATAGTTTTCCTCAAAGGTATCAATACTGGCCACTACTCTAGGGTCATAATTTTTCCACAAGCCATCCTTTCCTCTAAAATCGGGTATGTTGCTTTCTGTATCCATTCCAGCCCCTGTAAGAACTACTATATTTTTAGAGCCTTTTATTAGAGAAGCTGCAACCTCTATGCCTTCCTTTATGTTCTGTCCTTTAAAAATGTTCGTCATCCTTATCCCCCTTCAACTGTTTTATACCTATATCCAATATAACATAATAGGAAAACACAAAAAAGCTACAAGCCCTATCTAAAGGACTTGTAGCTTTTTAGCTGCCTTATTGATTATGCATCTGCCTTTTCGCCGTACTTTTCTTTTATGTATTTATCTATTCCTTTTGCGGCAGTCTTACCTGCTCCCATGGCAAGTATAACTGTTGCAGCACCAGTTACTATATCCCCACCAGCAAATACGCCTTCTCTAGATGTTTGTCCGTTTTCATCAACTACAATACAGCCTTTTTCATTAACTTCTAAGCCTTCTGTTGTTGAAGCTATTAATGGGTTTGGTGACGTACCTAAGGCCATGATTACTGTATCTACTTCAATTTCAAACTCAGAACCTTCAATAGGTACTGGTCTTCTTCTTCCAGAAGAATCTGGTTCTCCTAATTCCATTTTTATACATTTCATACCTTTAACCCAGCCATTTTCATCTCCTAATATTTCTACTGGGTTTGTAAGCATTGCAAATTTAACACCTTCTTCTTTTGCATGGTGTACTTCTTCTACCCTAGCTGGCAACTCTTTTTCAGTTCTTCTATAAACGATTGTTACATCTGCTCCAAGTCTTAATGCAGTTCTTGCTGCGTCCATAGCAACGTTTCCTCCACCTACAACTGCTACTTTCTTTCCAACTTTAATAGGAGTATCATAATCCTCCCTATAAGCTTTCATTAAATTGTTACGAGTAAGGAATTCGTTTGCTGAAAATACCCCGTTCAAGTTTTCCCCTGGTATTCCCATAAATTTAGGAAGCCCTGCTCCAGAACCTATAAATACTGCATGGAAACCTTCTTTATTTAGTAAATCATCTATAGTAACGGTCCTTCCTACTATTACGTCTGTTTCTATTTTTACACCTAATTTCTCTAAGTTTGCTATCTCTGGCTTTACAACCTTATCCTTTGGCAACCTAAATTCTGGTATACCATATACTAAAACTCCACCTGGCTCATGTAAAGCTTCAAACATGGTTACCTCGTAACCTTCTTTTGCTAAATCTCCAGCACAAGTGATTCCAGCTGGTCCTGAACCTATAACTGCCACTTTGAAACCGTTCTTTTCCTTAGTTTTACCTACTTCAATATTATTTTCACGAGCCCAGTCAGCAGCAAATCTTTCTAATTTTCCGATAGCCACTGCTTCTCCTTTTATGCCACGAACACATACTTGCTCACATTGCTCTTCTTGTGGGCAAACTCTACCACAAACAGCTGGCAAAGCAGTATACTCTGCTAAAACATGAGCTGCTTCTTCAAAATTACCTTCTGCAATTTCTTTAATAAAGCCGGGAATATCTATACCAACAGGACAATTACCTACACATGGACGATGTTTACATTGTAGGCATCTTTTAGCTTCTTCCATTGCTTCTTCCGCTGTGTAGCCTAAGCAAACTTCATCAAAATTTTTAATTCTTTCTTTTGGATCTTGTACTGAAATTGGCACTCTCTTCATTTTACTCATTAGTTAGCACCCCCATGTTGGCATTGGCAAACTTTCCTTTCTCCTCTTTTTGCCAATTCTTCCTCTTCTTTTTTATACTGAGCTTGTCTTTTTAATGCTTCATCAAAATCAACTAAATGGCCGTCAAACTCTGGTCCATCTACACATGCAAATTTTGTTTCTCCACCAACAGTCACTCTGCAAGCACCACACATGCCCGTTCCATCTACCATTATTGGATTAAGGCTTACTATAGTTTTTATTCCAAGTTCCTTAGTTAATAAGCATACAAACTTCATCATGATCATAGGACCTATAGCAACTACTACATCGTATTCTTTACCTTGATTCTTAACAAGTTCTTCTATAGCTGCCGTTACCATACCATGGAAGCCATAAGAACCGTCATCAGTGCAAACCATTAAATTGCCAGCAACTTCTCTCATTTTATCTTCCAATATTACTAACTCTTTTGTTTTTGCACCTATTATTACATCCACATCTATACCGTGCTCTTTAAACCATCTAACTTGAGGATATACTGGTGCAGCTCCCACTCCACCTGCCACAAACAGATATTTTTTCTTTTTAACTTCTTCTAAATCTTCATTTACATAATCAGAGGGTCTACCTAATGGTCCAACAAAATCCCTTAAGTAATCTCCTTCTTCAAGAGCTGCTATTTTCTTGGTAGAAGCACCAACAGTTTGTATAACTATGTTTACTGTTCCCTTTTCCTTATCATAGTCACAAATAGTTAAGGGTACCCTTTCTCCAACTTCATCAGCAATTACTATTACAAACTGGCCTGGTTGGGCTGATTCTGCAACTCTTGGAGCCAATATGTCCATAGAAACAATGTTTGGAGCTAAAAACTTCTTCTCTACGATTTTAAACAACGCAATTCCCCCCTCTAAATGTTATCTAAATTAAATTATATAAAATGTAGTATAAATATTAAAGGTTAGTTATTTGTATGACTAGGTATATCCTTATAAAATAGAGCATGCTATAAAATGCAGAATGTTTGTCATACAATTAACAATTGCTACAGCACTAATATATCACAAATTATAGATATATTCAATAAAATTAATTAGACTTTTTTTGTTTCACAAAATCACGACAATTATCTTTATATTTCTGTATTAAATTCTAAAATTTTCCATAATGATTAAGAACTTGTATTTTGGACGTTTTTGTAGATTTGTTAAAATATTGATTAACAAACAAATAAAATAAGCTCCCTTATATCTACAAGGGAGCTATTTATTAGCCCATTTCAACAAGCACATGGTGTTCTTTTCCATCATCAACTAAATTTATATGTTTTTCTTCTACTTTAAACCCATCCAAATATATATTTTTTACTCCTCTATTGATTTTATTTGGATTAATTACTTTTATATTGTAGCTGGTGTTTTTATATCTATATTTTATGGTATATTCATCCCAAGTCCTTGGTATACACGGCTCTATAATAAGTTTGTTCTGTTCTATTTTAAAACCTAATATATCTTCTAAACCAACAATATACATCCAGCCTGAAGAGCCAGTATACCAAGTCCAGCCGCCTCTGCCTAAGTGTTGGGGATTGGTGTAAACATCTGCAGCTAAAACGTAGGGCTCAACCTTGTACTTAGCTGCTTCTATGGAAGTTCTAGAATGGTTTATTGGATTAATCATATTAAATAATTTGTGTGCCTTATCCCCATCTCCTAACATAGCAAAAGCTTTTATAGCCCAGGTGGCTGCATGGGTGTACTGTCCTCCATTTTCTCTTACTCCTGGAACATAGGATTTTATATAGCCAGGCTCTAAGTCACTATCTGAGAAAGGAGGAGTTAAAAGGGCAATTATTCCTTCTTCCTCGTTTACAAGGTACTTTTCTAGTGCTTCTAAAGCTATTTTTCTTCTCTCTTCAGCTGCTAAGCCTGATATTACTGACCAGGACTGGGCAATGGAATCTATCATACACTCGCTATTTTCCTTGGAACCAAGGGGAGTGCCATCATCAAAGAAAGCTCTAATATACCATTCCCCATCCCAAGAATTTTTCTCAAGCTTTTCTTTTAGTTGAGAAATTACTTTCTTGTACTTTTCAACTCTTTCATAATCCTTCATAAGCTCACATACTGGTATAAATTCTTTCAAAACGGTAGCTAAAAACCAGCCTAGCCAAACAGATTCTCCTTTGCCCTGGTAGCCTACTTTATTCATTCCATCATTCCAATCCCCTCCACCCATTAGTGGAAGGCCTCTTTCTCCAAACCTTAAAGCTCTTTCTATGGCTCTTATACAATGTTCATATACGCTACCAATTTCTTCTGAAATATTTGGTACTTCATATCTTTCCATTTCATTTTCTTTCAAAGGTGGACTTTCAATGAAAGGCACTTCTTCTTTCAAAATATCTATATTTCCTGTTACTTTAATGTATTTAGCTACTCCTAAGGGCAACCATAATAGGTCATCAGAATATCTAGTTCTAATTCCCTTATGGACTTTGCTAGCTGGTGCTGGATGCCACCAATGCTGTATATCTCCTTCCTTAAACTGGTGGGCGCAATTGTTCAATATTTGGGCTTTAGTTATGGTTGGCAAATGGTATATTATGTTTGTTGCATCTTGCATTTGATCCCTTGCCCCATAGGCACCTCCTACCTGGTAGAAACCTGCCCTTGCCCAAATTCTAGAAGCTACCGTCTGGTATACTAGCCATTGGTTCAGCATGTAGTTCATGGTAGCATCTGGTGTATTTACTTGTATTGTAGAAACTACATCTTCCCAAAAAGCCCTTGTAGATTCTAAAGCTTCCTTTGAATAAGCAACATTTTTGTATTTATCTATTAGTTTACAGCCAGCTTCCAGCTCCTTAGCCTCTGCCAGCAAAAATACTATTTCCTTTTCTTCATTGGCTTGAAGCCTTATGTTTACTTCCAAGACTACACAGGGATTGTAGCCTACTCCAAGGGTATTTGAAAGCCTTACCCTCTTCATACCTTCCGGCATTTCATAATTTGGGATAGTGCCTAAAAACTCATTCCTGTTCCCTGTATAGGAGCTTATATCCTCTGATGTTCCTACAAATAGAGTACTTCCCTTAAATTCAGTGTTTGTTGAATTCTTTGCAACAATTACCCCATCAACAATAGCTGTTTCTATTAGCTTTTCCGTTTCTTCATCTGTAACTCCAAGGACAGGTCTGATATAGTAATATAGGCTTATGTTTCGTTCAGTATTAGATTCATTTTTTAATTTTACCAGGTTAACTTTAATGTTAGCATCCTTTGGTACAAATATTGTAAGTTCTTGTTCTATACCCTTGCTATTGTGGTAGAAACTAGTATACCCCATGCCATAAGTTACAATATAAGTATTTCTATCCCTAATAGGCTTAGGGGTAATACTCCAAACTTCTCCTGTTTCATTATCCATTAAGTAGATTATCTCTCCCTGCTGGGACAATATTGGCTCGTTATACCAAGGGGTTAGCTTGTTTTCTCTACTGTTATCAGCCCAAGTAAAGCCACCACCTTGTTCTGTAACTATACAGCCAAAATTACTATTGGCAATTACATTTACCCAAGGCATAGGAGTATTGACTCCTTCATCAAGCTTTATAACATATTTTTTTCCTTCTTCTGCAAAGCCACCATAGCCATTGAAATAGTCTAAGGCCACATCATATTCCTTCTTTGGATATTCCACTTTTGGCTTATTAAATTCTTTGTAAGGTATATCTAAATAGTTTGCTGCCTTTATTGAGACGCCTTTCTCTGCATCTATTATTACATTAGCAAAATTATATAATAAGCTTTTGTCCTCTTCTGCTAAAGTATTTTCATTTATTATAAATATACCTCCTGGCCTGTTTAATAGATTTCTTCTACTGTAAACCTCTTCTCTTATGCTTTCATATAGGGGCTGGAAATATATGCTTTCATCCTTATTTAATATAATTAAATCTACTGTTAAACCTTTATAGGACCAGTATTGATGGATATTGAGTATTTTCTTTAGGTTTCTTAAGCCCTTCATGGTGTCAATTGTTACAAGTACTATTGGATAGTCCCCTGATATACCCTTTGCCCATAAGCCTTCCTTTCCCTTCTTGTTTAACTTTATTAAGGTCTTATACTTATCCTTTATATTATCTTTAATGAAGAACAAATAGGGTAGCAATTCATCAAAGGGTTCAATATCTTCTCTATTTAATGCTAAATAACCTACTTCCGTTTGGGCTTTAGTTCTAAATAAGTCTATTGCCAGCCTTATATTGTTTTTATCACTATATTTATCCAGCAAATAGATTGCTTCTTCTTTGCTATTTGCAAAGGCAGTAATATAGTATATGTCTACCTTTCCCTTAGGAGGGATCCTTACCTTTTTACCTATGCTGAATATTGGCTCTAGTACTGTACCTGTAGTGTTAGTAAGTCCCTTTTCTATGGCTTTAGGATTTTTTAGATCATTGCCCCTACCAATAAAAGCAGCCCGGTTAGTTTCATACTGGAAGCCTTCATCTTTATCAAAAGTTTTAGCTAAGTGGAGCAACCACACATCCTCTTGGTCTTCCTGTCTTTTTCTCCTATAAGCCAGCAGACCTTCCTTCTCTTCTATAGCTTCTGTCCTTACAAATAGATTATTAAAGGTTTGGTGAGCCATGTCAGAGTTAATATTATCTCCTACAATTTCAACATAGCTTATAGTTTCTAATAAGGCTTCCTCTTCACCATTGTTTATAAGTCTTACCCTTCTAAGCTCTCCTGCTTCTTCTGGCAGCAGAAAAATATCCATATTAGTTTCTATAGGCCCATCCTTTCTAGTAAAGCTAGCCTTATAGGTTAAAAACTCCACATTGTAAGCATCTGGCTCTTTATAAACTGGTGCATAGGTAGTAGACCAGTAGGCCTTATTCTTTATGTCCTTTATATATATGAACTGGCCATATGAGTTTAATAGATAGTCTCTTCTCCATCTATTTACGTACAAATTTCCATTTTTAGAAAAGCCTTCACCCCTATTGGTTACCATAAGGGTATAGGAACCTGAGGATAACAGGTGGCATTTAATATCCTTTAAGCTAGCTTTTGAATAGACTTTTCTTTCCCAGCCTTCTTCTTTTCTTCTAAAGGTCTTAATTTCTTCTGTAGCTTCTTTTTCCTTAGATATTATAGGATTTAAGGGAAGGCTTTCCTGTAGTAAGAATTCACCACATTTCATCTGAGTATCCCTATGGAATCTTTCTACTAAAATATCTCCATTTAAGAAATTGTTTATTGCTGCAAGTATCATTCCCTGATGGTGGCTCATATAAGACTTTACAATTCCCTTGTCTAAATGGGCTGGCAGTCTCCTTAATGTATAATCTACTGCCTCATAGAAGCCATAGGGGCCCTCCATGCCTTCTTCCCTTAGCCTATTTATGTTTTCTAAAACTCCTTCCTGGTCAAATTTTAAAGCCAAGAAAGTAGAGTAAGGTGATACTACTAATTCATCCTTTAGGCCCCTCTTAAAGCCTAAAGCAGGCACACCAAAGGCTTTATACTGGTAGTTTAGTTGATTATCAAAGGCAAAAAAGCCAGATTCAGAAATACCCCAAGGCACCTTATTCTTTTTACCATAGGCTTGCTGTACCTTTATGATAGTTTTATATGTTTCATTAATTAAGCTGTTCTTGTAGCTTTTCAACACTAAAGAAGGCATCAAATATTCAAACATGGTTCCTGTCCAAGAAGCAAGGCCTATATAGTTATCTTCAATTATCAAGGGTTTACCTAACATGCTCCAATGCTTTACAGGTACTTCTCCCCTAGAAATAGCAATATAGCTTGATATTCTGGCTTCAGAGGCTAATAAATCGTAATGGTTGTTTAATGCCTTGTCTTCTTCCACATTGTAACCTATATAAAATAGATTTCTTCCTTTATCGTATAGAGGTGCAAATTTAGTATTATTGATTAATTTTTCTATTCTTTCAATAAGTAAATCAATTTCATAGCTTTCCTTATCACTAGCATCCTTTTTATATTCTTTTAAGCCTTCCTTAACTACTATTAAATAGGATACAAAGTTGCCACTATCTACTGTAGAAACAAACACTGGCTTTAATGGTTTTAGATTGGTTGTGTCATACCAATTGTATAGATGGCCTTCCCATTTTTCCATTTTCTCTATGGTATCTAAAGTCTGTTTAAGCCTTAATAACATTTCAGAAGTATCGATAAATTGTAAATCCCTGCTGCATAGAACAGCCAATAGATAAAAACCTATATTGGTTGGGGAAGTCCTATTGGCCTCTCCATTATAGGGATACTCCTGAAAATTATCGGGAGGAAGGAAATTATTTTTAGAATCTGTAAACTCCCTATAGTATTTCCAGGTTTTTTCGGCTATTTCTATTAATAGCTTCCTGTCTTCTTCCTTAATTTCTATTTTATTTTCCTCTTCCTTGCTAATCCTATAGGCTATTACTGGACCAAATAGCCATAATATGCTTATTAGCACAGCTACAAATAAGTTTCTTACATTAAAGGCATAGGTTAGGGAAAATAGCAGTATTCCAAAGGCTACATTGGCTTTCATAGAGTTAAAATAACTTAATATATCGTTTTTGACCTGCCTTTCCATATCAAAGGCAGTAGTCCATTCTAATAGATTCTTCTTAGATACAAAAACCCTATAAAGGGTTCTAACTATGGCATCAGCCATCATGTAGGCTTCATTAGGTAAGAAGGCAAGTTGTAGTAAACCTTGGTATACTAGCCTTTTATATTCAGGTATTATAGGCTCATTAAATCTTATCCTTTGCAAACTAAACCTTTTACCTAGTAAATCATCAAGCCCTTTTGTAACAATTGGGTAGAAAAGGTTTAACAAAACTAGCCCAAGCCAAATAAACATATTGCCAGGCAGGAAAACTATGCCTAGTATCAATGTAATAAGTAAGGCTATGGGTAGTAAACTTCTCCTCATATTATCAAGCATCTTCCATTTTGATAAATGGGATAGATTTTCCCCAAGTGGACCTATTAACCACCTTATTAGCTGCCAATCCCCTCTTACCCATCTATGTTGTCTTTTTATATAAGAACTGTATTTTTCCGGATAGCCATCAACCAGCTGTATATCTGTAGCTAAGCCTACCCTAATATAGCTGCCTTCTAAAAGGTCATGGCTAAGGACGGTATTCTCTGGTATGGTTTTATCTAGGCACTTTTGGAAAACTCTTAAATCGTATATTCCTTTACCAGTAAATATGCCTTCTCCAAATAAATCTTGATAGATATCAGAAATAGCAGTACTATAAGGCTCCATGCCACCCTGTCCAGCAAAAACTTTAGTAAATAGGGACTTACTACTGCTTTCAATATCTATCAATATTCTTGGCTGGATTATACCATAGCCTTCCACAACTACATTCCTATCCTCATCTACTACAGCCCTATTAAGAGGGTGTGCAATGGCACCTATTAGCCTTTTTGCCGCATCTATAGGCAATTTTGTATCTGCATCTAGGGTAATAACATATTTTATCTTCCCTTTGATTTTAGAAATATCTCCATAGATTGCCCTGAAGCTAGTATTTTTATCTCCTAAAAGGAGCCTATTCAGTTCAACTAATGCACCCCTTTTTCTCTCCCAGCCCATCCACCTATCCTGGGTCTGGGAATATACCCTGTCTCTATGGAAATAGAAGAATATATCCTCATCAGCAGCATATTTCCTGTTAAGTTCACTGAAAAGCTCTATTCCCTTTTCTATTATACTTTCATCTTCAGAAGCTTCTTTTTCATCTATATCCTTAAAATCTCCAAGTAAGGCAAAATAGATGTTTTTCTGCCTATTAGATAGATAATAAACTTCCAAATTTTTTGCTAATTCTACTATTCTTTCTTCATCTGTAATAAGGGTTGGAATTACTACTAAGGTAGATAGTTCTTCTGGTATTTCCTCTTCAAAAGCCATTTTAGGAATAAATTTGGGGGAAAATATTTTTGAATATAAATAGTTAGCTAAATTCAATAGGATTGATAGTATTGGTATAAAGCTAATTATAAATATTAGGGGGCTTAAAAGGAAGTTGCCTTCCTTATAGTAGAATATACTTAGTAAAAGGGCAAAAAGGAAGGATGTAGCCATTGTTGGTAATAGGTAATAGCTTAAGCTTCCCAAGTATATGCTTGCCTTACCATTGTCCTGATAATACTTAAAAAGTTTTTCTCTGCCTTTATCTATTAGGTAGTAGCCTACATGGGCTTTTTTATCCCTAATACCTCTGTCCCACTCTTCTTGGGCAAATTCTAATAGCTTTTTACATAGACTAATCTCCTGTACTTTAAATCTTTCAGCCAATATCTTTATATGGTATCTATAATATTCTTTTGAAGCGGAATCCATCTTATCAAATATTCCTAGAGGGTCTTCTTTTAAAACTTTGTCTAATACTCTAATAGCTACAAATATATTTTCCCAATTTAATGTGGAAATATTTCTTAAAGATGTTATGCCGTAGCCTAAGGATACTTTATTTTTGGATTGGATAGTGTATTCCCTTTCTAATATTTCCTCTATAGTTTTGTCTAAAAATTGTAATTTTTCATCGATTAAGTCTAATATATCCTGAAAGTCCTCTTTGCCTTCCCTTATCCTTCCAATTATCCTCTCTGTCCTTACAGAATCAGCCAAATCAATGTTTTCTATTATCTCCTCTAATTTTTCCCTTGAACTAAAATCTATGGCATCTACTTCATCCCACACTTCTTTTATATACTGCATATTAGTAACAATACTTCCTATATACTCCATTAAGCCTAAGGTTAAGTATTTTGGCAGAAAGCTAATCTCTTCAAGGGAAAGTATTTCATCCTTTTGGAAATGGTTTATGTATTTTATAATTCTTTCTTCACTGATATTCCCCGTAGAATCATGTATTAGCTCTAAGGCTAATAGATATATTCTGGGATAGCCTTTGTATAGGCCATCCTTTATCACGTTTAAAATAATCTTTTTTTCTCTTTCTACATCTTGTTTTAACTGTTTATATGTCAATTCTATAAAATAGAAATTGTCTAATAGCCAATCTGCACCTTTAGGTAAGGATTTGCTATCTACCAAATGTTTATTGAAAGCTTCATATACTTTCTCTATCTTCCTAAAGCTGGAATTAAGCCTATCCAGCATAAATTTCTTTGTATTTGCTTTCTTATCCGTTTTACATAGAATATATAAATCTTCTTTAAGAACAGGAATACCTATCTGCTCTTTTTCTAACATACTCCTTACCTTCCTTTCATCTTTTGAGGTTGCTATTTTTCTAATAGCTTTCTAATCTTTTTATCATATTCTAACCACAATTCTTCTGCATATTCTTCATTGTAGCCTTCGATATATAGGTTAAACTTAGGCTTTTCATCATCTGGAATGATTAAAACCCAGCCTTTGTCATCTATGAATCTAACTCCCTGCTTTAATTCCATACCTTCTTTCCTACCTTCTGCTAATATCCTAATTACCTTCCCCTTATCATCCCACCTGCATGGAACTTCTTTTTTGAAATAATAGTATTGAGGAAGGTCCTTTAGCAATTGATCTATTGTAATATCATTACCAATTAGATAATCTATTATCTTTCCTGTAGCCCAAATGGAATCGAAGTTCAGTATATATTGGAAATCTATATTCCTATCAATTAGGGTGTTGATTATATCCGAAATATTGGATTTGCTATATATGGTTTTACCTTTATACTCTTTAGCTATTTTTTCCATTACTCTTGGAAAATTATACGGAATTACCGCCTCTTTCATAGAGCCTGTTTTAAAGCCCATCAATATGGTCAACATATAGTACCTATCGTCTTCTACTATATTGAAGCCATCAGTTAAAGACATTTTTTCACCATCGCTACTATATAGAATCCCCAAATAAGCTTCTTCCTCTAAGACTATATTTCTTATAGTCTCTATTGTAAAACTTTTATCGTACTCAACAATTTTTGTTTCACAGCCTATTTTCTTTAAAAAGTTTTCAGCCAGATTCAATATATTCTTTGATGGGGAAGACATTATTATCTTAGGTTTGACCCTTAAAATCTTGTCTATATTTTTAAGCTGATCTACTCCTTCCTTTAAATAGATTTCAGAGAAATTATATATGTTTACTACATCCCTAATTTCATTTTCATAGCACCTTTTAAAATCCTCTAATAAGAAACAGTTTTCTACCTTCTTCTCAAGAGCTTTGTCTATATTAGCCCCTTTTCCATTTATGAATTCAATATGGACTAGACTTTGATCCAAATCATCTACCCTAATCTGAATTCCTCCATCGGCTTTAAAAAATCTTACTCCAAATCTACACATAGGCATTGTGGTGTTGTTTATGTCAATAACTAGTCCACCAGTATTAGATATGCCTGATATTATTGAACTTTTAATTAAACTAGATGTATTGTGTTCATCTCCATTTACTATAAAAGTTCCCTTTGGTTTTATTACAGAAGCGAAAGCAGCTCCTAGTTTTGTAGCCACTTCTGGAGTTATTGTTTCATTTAACCTGCCAGAGATACTTCTATAGCCAAATAGCTTCTTTGATACCTTCTCTTCCCATATTAAGTTTTCTGTAACTATTGTATCTTCTTCTACAAGCTTATAAGGCCAGATCTTTACTCCTGGCTTTATGGTACAATTTCTTGAAATTTTAGAGGAAGAACCTATTGTTACGCCCTCAAAAACTCTAGTATATTGATCAATACTCACATTATCGCATATTACAGCTTTCCTTATTTCACTATTCTTAAATACGCTTACATTGTCCCATATTACACTCTTTTTTATGGAAACTCCTTCATCTATCAAGCAGTTGTTCCCAATTACTGCATAAGGCCCTATTATAGTATTTGCCTTTATAACTGTATTTTCTCCAATAACTATAGGAGGATATAGCTTTGCTCCTTTTTCAATAATGGTTCCTTTTCCTACCCAAAGCCTTTCCCCTTGTTCTCTTCCAATTAAATGGTATCTATTCTCATCAGAGAGAATATCTAAATGGGTTTGTACGTAACTGTTTAAATCTCCTACATCACACCAGTACTCATCAGTTACATAGCCATACATGGGCACATTATCTTCTAAAAGTCTAGGGAATAGATCCTTGCTAAAATCAAAGTTTTCCCCTTTTTGATAGTAGTCGAATACCTCTGGCTCTAATATGTAAATTCCAGTATTGATTGTATCGCTGAATACTTCTCCCCAGCTTGGCTTTTCTAAAAATCTTATAATCCTTCCCCAATCGTCAGTAATAACTACCCCATACTCTAAAGGAACGGGTTCTCTTTTTAGTATTAAAGTAGCCTTAGAGCCTCTTTTTCTATGGAAATCTATTGCTCTACCTAGATCCACATCTGTAAAGGCATCTCCACTTATGACAACTATTGTACTATCTAGGAAGCCTCCAGTGTTTTTCACACTTCCACCAGTACCTAAAGGCCTTTCTTCTATAAAGTAATCTATGTTAACATCATATTTTCTCCCATCACCAAAATAATCGATTATAATATTGGGTAGATAGTGTAAGGTTACAGCTATATCTTTTATGTTGTATTTCCTTAAAAGTTTTACTGCGTACTCCATTACTGGCCTATTAAAAATCGGTACCATTGGCTTAGGTAGATCACAAGTTAATGGTCTAAGTCTGGTACCAAGTCCTCCTGACATTATAATCCCCTTGATAGCAATCACCCCTTTAATGGATACTCATAGACTATTTTGTGGCACAAATGTTTATTTTATACATAAAAAATAAGGCTCCACACAAAATTGTGTGGAGCTAATTACCTAATAGTTTCTATTCTGTTAAGGACTGCTTTTTCTATTTCCTTTATTTTGCTTTCTGCCAAGCCTTTATCTTCTGCCTTTGAGTAGATGTATATCTTAAGTTTTGGTTCAGTTCCAGAGGGCCTAATTGCATACCAAGAGCCATCATCTAGATAATATTTTAGTACATTAGATTTAGGATTGCCTGTATCATCTTTTAGATAGTCTATGGTTCTTTCTAATTTCATATTGCCTATATTTTCAATTGGGCTACTTCTAAAGGCTTCCATAATCCTCTTTATCCTCTCACTTCCTTCAATACCTTCCAGTATAAGCGATATGAGGTTGCTCAAATAGTAGCCATGTTCTTCATATAGCTCTTCTAGTACATCTAATAAGGTCTTTCCCTTTTCCTTATAATAGGCTGCCATTTCTGCTATCAACATGGAGGATATGACAGCATCTTTATCCCTTACCTTAGTACCATAAACATAGCCAATACTTTCCTCATAACCAAATATGAAGGTATGTTCTTTAGTTATATCAAATTCATTTGCTTTGCCACATATATGCTTAAAGCCAGTCAATGTTTCTATGGTCTTTACCCCATACTTATCAGCAATAGCTTTGCTTAAATCACCAGTTACAATACTTTTAACTATGGCAGCATTTTCTGGCAAACTGTTCTCTTCAGCCCTGGAGGATAATATGTAATTTACAAGTAATGCACCTATTTGGTTGCCATTAAGTTCTTTATAAGCCCCCTTGTTATCCTTAACCATACAAGCAACTCTATCACAGTCTGGATCTGTTGCAATTAGTATGTCCCCATTCTTTTCTTTACCCAGCCTTATAGAATATTCAAAGGCCTTTACATCCTCAGGATTAGGATAGCCTACTGTTTTAAAATCAGGATCTGGCTTTTCCTGTTCAGGAACTACAAATACGTTAACAAAACCTCTTTCCCTAAGCACTCTCCTTACCAGCTTGTTGCCTGTTCCATTTAAAGGCGTATATACAATTTTAATAGTTTTATCTATATCATCATTTAAGCTTAAGCTTTTTACGTATTCCACATAGTCATCATCTATATCTTTTCCAATATAATTTATTAATCCTTTTTCAAGGCCTTCTTGGAAAGATATAATTTTTATATCTGAAAAATCCTTGATTTCCTTAATGTTATGAAGTATTTCATTAGCTATGTCGTCAAGAATCTGGGAGCCTTCTTCCCAATAGACTTTATAGCCATTATAATCCTTTGGATTATGACTAGCAGTTATTACAATACCGGATATGGTCTTTAACTTCCTTATAGTATATGATAAAAGAGGAGTTGGACGAATATCATCAAATATGTACACCATTATTCCATTTGCTGCCAATACCCTTGCTGCAACTTCTGCAAAATCCTTTGAAAAATGCCTTACATCATAGGCTATGGCCACACCCCTTTCTACAGCATCTCTGCCCTTGTTTATTATAGTCTGGGCTAAGCCTTGAGTGGCTAACGAAACCGTATATTTATTCATCCTATTGGTGCCTGCCCCAATTATTCCTCTCATGCCTGCAGTACCAAAGGTAAGGTCTGTATAAAATCTATCCTTTATTTCTTCCTCATCATCTTTTATAGCTTCTAGTTCTCTTCTAGTATCTTCATCAAAAAATTTATTGGTTACCCAGTATTTATATTTTTCTAAATAATCCATCCTATACCTCCTTCATATATATTAAGTAACATAAGTATCTCCTTATAGCTTTTATATATTATAGCATAAATGGAAAACTCCCTTCCAATATTTTGTGATTGAAAGGGAGTTTATATCTTTAAAGTATTGCTAAAATTCTACCCTATTTACATGCTTACCTTTCAGCCAGTTATAAATATTTTCATTAAAAGTTATATGGGCTCTCCTAACCATTGCCTCTTCTGTAGCAAAACCTATATGGGGTGTAAGCAATGTGTTTTGTGTGGATAGGATTGGATAATCTTTTGGTAAAGGAGGTTCCTGGTCAAATACATCTAGGCAAGCTCCTGCAATCTTGCCTTCATTTAAGGCCTCTACAAGGGCTTCAGTATCTACTATAGGACCTCTGGCTGTATTTACCAATATGGCTGTAGGCTTCATCAATGCTAGCTTTTCTCTATTTATTAGACCCTTTGTTTTCTCAGTCAATGGAGTATGTATAGAAACAATATCTGCTTCTGATAACAATTCATCTAAGGAAACATATTTTACTCCCATGGACTTTAGTTCTTCTTTTTCAGTTCTGCTATAAGCTAGGACTTCTGCACCAAAAGCTAGGGCCAATTTTGCCACTCTTGCACCAATAGCACCAGTGCCAATTACCCCAAATTTCTTTCCATATATTTCTTTCTGGGTAGAACCTACCTTAGTCTTTCCGTCTCTAGTTGTTTTGTCTAGAATATGAATACTTCTTAAAAAGGAAATGACCATACCAAATACTAATTCTGGCACGGAAATGGTAGAATAGCCAGCAGCATTGGATACTTTTATATTTTTCTCTTTACAAGCATCTAAATCTACATGATCATAACCAGTAAAGGCTATTGAAATATACTTAAGATTTTCAGCTGCTCTTATTACTTCTCCTACTAGTGGCATATTAGCTATTACTAGTATGTCTGCATCCTTAACCCTTCCTTTTAAAATTTCTACATCTTCTGTCCTTTCATATAGTACTAATTCATGCCCTTCATCAGTAATAGGCTTTGCAATCTCTCTAACCTCAGACTCTGGTAGGCCTAGGTCTTCAAGTACTACTATTTTCATATTCCGGCTCCTTTCCTGTGTTTTATATTCCAATTTTTTAATGTATATTACTACAATAGTCGATTATTGTCAACATATGTTAGATACTAAATTTCAATACAAAAAAGGAAGGCCTATTAAGACCTTCCTTTTGCAGTCTCTTGCATTAAGTTTTCAGTTAAAACAGCAACCCCTTTTCCTAAAACATCTTTAATACCTAATCTATATAAGGTTCTTTCTATGGCTGCCATTGTTGATACTAAGTAATGCATATCTATATTCCCCATATGGCCAAGTCTGAACATTTTGCCAGCATATTCTCCCAAGCCTCCTGCTACTATAACCCCTTCCTCAGCTAATATTTTTCTGAATTCACCATCCTCTATTCCTTCCATATACAGTACATTTGATAACGTAACTGCTCTGTATTCCTTTTCTGCTAGTATTTCAAAGCCCATAGCTTCTATAGCTGCTTGCATAGCTAGTGCTACCCTTTTATGCCTTTCATACCTATTTTCTATACCTTCTTCCTTTATGATTCTTAAAGCTTCTTTCAAAGCCCATATCATATTTACTGGGGGAGTAGCAAAATATTTAGAAGGTTCTTCCATTACTGGCAACCACTTTTCAAAATCCATATAATAGTCTTTTATAGTTCCTATGGCTTTCCTTCTTTCTAATGCCTTTTCTCCAGCAAGTACTATGGCCAAGCCAGGAGGTACTCCTAAGGCTTTTTGGGAGCCAGTTATAAGTACGTCTATGCCCATATCATCTACGTATTCTGGTTCAGCCCCAGTTGCACATACTCCATCTACCACCAAAACTGTATCCTCATATTTTTTCACTATTTCCCCTATTTCAGCTAGAGGTGCACGAACTCCTGTAGATGTATCCACATGGGTAACAGTTACGGCTTTATAAGCTTTTTCTTTTAATTTTTCTTCTATTTTTTCTAATGGCACGATACTTCCCCATTGGGAAGAAATTACATCTACTTGTAAACCCCTTCTTTGGCATAATTCTACATACCTATCTCCAAAAAAGCCATGGGATATAACTAATACATTATCTCCTTCTTTAGTAACGTTTGCTATTCCCATCTCCATAGCCAAAGTTCCTGTTCCAGCTACTACGAAAGCTTCACCTTTAGTTTTAAATATGTCTTTTAGATCGTCTATTACCCCTTTGAAATCTTCAATAAAAGCAGGGTCCCCAAAGGCCACAGTTTCTCTGCCCATTTGGTCCTGTATGGATCTAGCTACAGGTGTTGGGCCAGGAATCATAACTAGCTTTTTATTTTTCATCCTTATCCCCCCTAGTATTTTATATAATTATTATAGCACAATATTTTACATAATAAGGATACCATGGATATATTTAAATAATCCCCAATCCCCGTCAAAAAAAGCATATTAAAAGCTTTGAACATATTCAAAGCTTTTATTTTTTACCTATATATTTTTTATAAAGTTTGCTATAACTTATAGCATTATTTTTAATGGCCTCAACTTCATCAGCAGTAACTTCCCTTACTACTTTACCTGGAACTCCTAACACTAAAGAATTTGGTGGTATTTCTTTTCCTTCTGGTATTAAAGCCCCAGCACCAATGATACAGTTGTCACCAATTACTGCTCTATTTAATATAATTGCTCCCATTCCAATAAGGCAGTTGTTACCAATAGTACTACCATGGACTATTGCATTATGACCAACTACTGTATAATCGCCTATTTTAGTAGGTGCTCCCTCTTCTGTATGGATTACACAATTATCCTGTACATTGCTATACTCACCAATAGTAATATTATCTATGTCCCCTCTTAAAACTGCCCCATACCATATGCTTGCTCCCTTTCTAATATTCACATCTCCTATAATAACTGCAGTTTCAGCTATAAAAGAATCTTCATGAATATTAGGCTTTATTCCTTCTAAATCCCTTATCATATACACTTCTCCCTTCTTTATTTTATATATATGATAATACCCAAATAATTAATAAAAGACAACTGGCGGCAATTAAGTTATATAGAAATTATGACTATAAAAATAATATGGCAACACCTATAACTGATATAATTGCTCCAAAGATTTCCTTTAATTTTACCTTTTCCTTAAACAATAGTACAGAAAAAGGGATTATGGTAACAGGAGTAATAGATGTTATGGTAGATGAAATGCCAGCACTTGTATATTGTAAGGATACTAATGATAGGGTAACCCCTATAAAAGGCCCAAATAAGGAACCTAGTATAATCCCTTTCATAGCTTCTTTATCCTTAAGGGCTGTTTTTATATCCTTAAACTTTTTAAGATAAATTACTAAAAGGGTAAAGCCTATGAAACCAGAAATAATCCTTATCTGAGTGGCTGCTAGTGGATTGTAAGCCCCCATTCCTATCCTACTTATTATTAGCCCTATTGCTTGGCCTAAAGAACCTAAAAAAGCAAATATAAGCCCTTTTTTAGAATGGTTTAGTTTGATTTTGTTTTTACCTTCTTCTTTGCCTAAAATTACAATAGATATTCCAGATACAGTAATTAGCATACCTAGTAAGCTTATTAAATCTAGCTTTTCCTTCAAAAAAATGAATTCTATCAAAGCTGTAATAGGAGGACTAGAAGCCATTATCAGCATGGAAATTCTAGAGCCTACCCTTTTGCCTGCCTTTTCAAAAGATATGCCGCTTATTGTCCAACA
>CALBUB010000108.1 GCA_937967955.1 uncultured Bacillota bacterium
GTTTTTTGTTTACTTCTATTAAAATTGATATATTATTATCCTTTTCTAAAAATACATCAGTTTTTTCATAGCTTACATTCTTTTTGATAAAAAAAAGGTGGATATAATTACCTAATACTATTACTATTAGTACCAATATGAACAATATTAGAATAAGCTTGTATCTGGTATTCAACTTTAACCCCCCTTGTTTATTGCTAACCTGTACATGTATATAGCCATGAACTATAGATTTATATTATATATATTTATTTGTAGGCAGTATTATTATAATTCAAGCGTCATTCATCACCTATTTCTAAAGGAGATAAATGACGCTTCTAGGCAAAAGTTAATTAGATTTTTAATAAACAAAGGGGGTGCTTTATTATTCAGGGTTATATGGCTGGTATACTTCATATATGGAAATATCTTCTTCGCATAGTTTCTTTATGATAGCAGGGACTTGTTGAATAACTATATTAAGCTCAATACCGTTATACTTAAAAACTATCTCATTAGTATCTATAAAGTCAAAACTATGTAATACTTTTATTAATCTATTAGTTACTTCTGGAGTATTTATGCCTCCTATAGTAAAAAAGATCTTCCGCTTTTTATCAACATCGGCCTGTAAATCTAAACGACTAATTAGTAGTGTCCTATTCATATCGATCGCCTCACCAACGTTATTATAATATTTTTTGCACCAATTAACCTAAGAATACTATAAAAGCAATACTAAATACAGTAATATGAGAATAAATACTAAACCTATAAGCCCATATTGATAGGGTTTATAACATATATAATTCACTCCTCTCCTAAGCTAGTAAATAAAAAATAATAGTCCAGCATTCCTGTTTTGCACTTTATATTTTTAATACCCAATTTTAAAAAAATAATCATCCTTAAGTTAATTTTTTACAAGGTATTTTAATAAAAAAGACTAAATTAGTGCAAAAAAAATTTAAGTATATTACAATTATAATACAGTAAATTATATTTCTTTCAAGGAGGATAAAATGGAAAAATATATTGATGAGCTTGTAAAATGCGTTTTATTTAAAGGTGTAGATAAAGATGAAATTATAAATATTCTAAATAGGATTTCATATAAAATTATAGGATATAAAAAGGGCCAAGTAATAGCCATAGAAGGAGAAGATTGTAATAGCCTTGGAATAATTCTTAAAGGTAGGATAGAAATCCAAAAGATATTTCCCTCTGGCCAAGCAACAACCATCAACACTTTCAAAGCTGGTAATATATTTGGTGAATCCTTAGTTTTTTCTCATAGACACACCTATCCTGCTACTATAACAGCGATGGAAGATGCTGAAATAATGTTTATTAGGAAAGAAGATATAGTTAAACTTTGCATGCTAAATGCTGAAATACTGACAAATTTTGTTACTGTTCTATCTAGGAGAATACTGATGCTAAATGAGAGATTATCTAATCTGTCCCAGGATACTATCAGAAAAAAAATTGCCAGCTTTTTGCTTTCAGAATATAGAAAACAAAAAAGTACCACAATCCTTTTACCATATACCAGAAAGAAAATGGCAGAACTGTTAAATGTACCAAGACCTTCCCTATCCAGAGAGCTTATAAAAATGAAAGAAGAAGGTCTATTGGATTTTAATAAAAATGAAATATATATTTTAGACATTGATCTATTAGAGGAAACAATGCTTGAATAAAATAAATAATTAATAATTTGATTTTTATATTTATCCCAATTATAATAGAATTAGCTGAAAATTTCGAAAGGAGGTCGTGCTAATGATTAATTTGCTAATCACAATCAAATCTAAAGATAATTTCATAGAATCAATAGCACGACCTATGGCTAATTGTTGATAATAGTTGTTAAGTTTATAGGCCATAGGCGTGCTTGCCTATGGTTTTAGATTGTAAACAAAAAATATTTATTATATTTTATAGATTCCCAAAACCATAGGATAATGAATTTTTCATAACCTATGGTTTTTTTTGCATAAAAATGGAGGTGTCATATGAGAGAAATAAAGACATTGCTTAAATACATGAAAGGAAACAAAACAATTTACTTAATGGGAATAATATTTGTAATCTTTTCTGAACTTTTTACAGTATTATCTCCTCTTGTTATAAGAACTGCTATTGATTTCATTATTGGTGATGAAGAAATAAATTCACACCTAATAGCAAATATAATAGATCTTCTTGGAGGAAAGGATTTTTTGAGAAAGAACCTTTGGATAATAGGAATTATTTTAATAGCTGCAGCTACACTAAGAGGAGCTTTTATGTTCTTAAAAAGCTATCTATCTAGTAAATCCGCTGAAAACACCATTAAATCCCTTAGAGATACGGTATATGATCATATCCAAAGGCTACCTTACAAATACCATGTAAAAGCTGACACTGGAGAACTGGTGCAAAGATGTACCTCGGATATAGAGACCATAAGGCGTTTTCTAGCAATCCAGCTTGTTGAAGTATCTGGTTCTATTTTCATGATATCCTTTGTTTTGTATGTTATGTTCAGATTAAATGTTAAATTGACCTTAATTTCTATGGTTACTCTACCTATACTCTTCTCATTTGCATACGTATTCTTTACAAAAGTTCAGAAAACATTTGAAGAAGTGGATGAAGCCGAAGCAACTATTTCAACCGTTCTTCAAGAGAACTTAACAGGCATCCGTGTAGTTAAAGCTTTTGCTAGGCAGAAATATGAAATCTTAAAGTTTGATGAAAAAAATAAAGATTATGCCGATAAAGCCTATACTCTAATGAAAATTCTTGCCACATATTGGGGTTGTGCCGACTTTATCTGTTATGTTCAAATAGGTTTATTGCTGTTATTTGGAAGTATTTGGACCATTGAAGGTCATATAACAATAGGCACTTTTGTTGCCTTTATAACCTATATTAACATGCTAATTTGGCCTACAAGGCAGTTAGGAAGAACTCTTACTGATATGGGAAAAGCTGCGGTAAGTGTGAGGCGTATTAACGAAATCTTAGATGAACCAATAGAGATACTTGAAGAAAATCATTTAAAGCCAGAAATCAAAGGAAACATATCCTTCGAACACGTTTATTTTGAATATGAAAAAAACAAACCTGTATTAAAGGATATAACCTTCACTGTAAAAGCAGGAGATACTGTTGCCATAATTGGTCCTACTGGTTCTGGTAAAAGTTCCTTAATTCATCTATTGGCAAGGCTATATGAGTATACTAAAGGGTCTATTAAGATTGATGGAATAGAACTGAAAAATATTGACAAGGCTTGGATTAGGAAAAATGTAGGTATTGTACAGCAGGAGCCTTTCTTATTCGCCAAAACTATTAGAGAAAATATTAAGCTAGCTAATCCAAAGATTGAAGATGAAAGGATGTACGAATCTGCTAAAATTGCCAATATCCATAAGGATATCATGAGCTTTGATAAAGGATATGACACCTATGTAGGAGAAAGAGGTGTATCCCTTTCGGGAGGTCAAAAACAGAGGATGACCATAGCAAGAACTATAATAAACCAATGCCCAATAGTCATATTCGATGATTCCCTATCAGCAGTAGATACCGAAACAGACCTTTCCATAAGAAAGGAATTAAAGAAGAGAAAAAATAAATCCACTACAATTATCATATCCCACAGAATATCTACAGTGTCTGAAGCAGATTTAATCATTGTATTGGATAAAGGAAGAATAGTTCAGATGGGAAATCATGAGTCTCTATTAAAAGAAGAAGGCCTTTACAAGCGAATTTACCAAATACAAAACACAATAGATGATATATAGCTGAGGTGATATACATGGATGACTATAAACCCAATATAAATGTTTGGAAGGAATTTTTTAATCTGATAGTATCACAGAAAAAGCTGTTTATAATGCTCCTAATACTAAATATTATAATAGGAATTCTAGACTCGGTTTTTCCTTTATTTACTCAATATACTATAGATAACTTTATCGTCACTAGATCTTTAAATGGATTAAAGAAATTCTTACTTATATTCTCCATTATTATTGTTGTTCAATCCATCAATATCTATCTATTTGTCGCTCTTAATGGCAAAATGGAAACTATCATATCCTACACAGTAAGAAAGAGAGCTTTTGAAAATTTACAGCTTCAATCCTTATCCTTCTACGACAAAAAGGCAGTAGGATGGTTAATGGCAAGGCTTACTTCAGATATAAACAGGATTAGCGAAATAATATCGTGGGGTTTCGGAGATTTTTCTTGGGGCATCGCTATGATGATTTCAGTAGCTATTTCCATGTTGTTGTTGAATTTTAAACTAGCTATAATAACGCTGACTGTGGTTCCTATTTTGGCTATAGTCAGCACCTACTTTCAAAAAAGAATTTTGAATGCCCAAAGAAAAGTAAGAAAAATAAATTCACACATAACTGCCCAATACAATGAAGGCATATCAGGGGCGAAAACTACAAAAATTCTTTCAAGAGAAAACATTAATCTATTAGAGTTCAGTTCCCTTACTGAAAGCATGAAAGCTGAATCAATTAAAGCTGCCTTCATATCTTCCCTCTATATACCAATAGTCATAGTTCTGGGAAGCGTAGGAACGGCCTTAGTTATGGCTTATGGTGGAATAATGGTAACTACAAAAGCTATATCCTATGGAACCATAGCTGCCTTTATATCCTATTCAATGCAATTCTTTGAACCAATAAGACAGATAGCTGGTATTTTAGCAGAATTTCAATCTGCCAAAGCTTCGGCTGAAAGAGTTTTTTCACTCATAAAAGAAGTACCTAACATAATTGATAGGCAGGAAGTAGTTGAAAAATACGGAGACTTCTTTAATCCAAAAAAAGATAAATGGCCCAAAATAGAAGGAAAAGTAGAATTTAGAAATGTATCCTTTGCTTATGAGGATGGCAAAATGGTCCTTGAAGATTTCAACTTAACAGTGGAGCCAGGGGAAACTATAGCATTAGTAGGAGAAACGGGATCTGGTAAAAGCACTATTGTAAACTTACTATGTAGATTTTATGAACCTACTAAAGGTGAAATACTAATAGATGGAATAAACTATAAGGATATGCCTCAAGTATGGATTCATGAAAATTTAGGCTATGTGTTGCAAAATCCCCACCTATTTAGCGGAACCATTAAGGATAATATTAAATATGGAAATTTAGATGCCACTGATGAAGAAATAGTAGAAGCTTGTAAGCTTGTAAATTGCCATGATTTTATTATAAAAATGGAAAAGGGCTATGATACGGAAATATCACAAGGAGGAAATTTATTGTCTACAGGGCAAAAACAATTAATTTCCTTAGCAAGAGCAATTGTCAGAAAGCCAAGGATATTTGTATTAGATGAAGCAACATCTTCTATAGATACTGAAACTGAGAGCATAATACAAAAGGCCATAGATAGGATATTAAAAGGTAAAACCAGCTTTGTAATAGCCCATAGACTATCTACAATAAGGAATGCAGATAAAATTCTGGTAATTAAAGATGGAAAAATCGTAGAAGAAGGTAGACATGAGGATCTAATTAGAAGAAAGGGATACTATTATAGGCTATACACTAATCAGTATATTGAAGAGAAAAGCAGAGAAATTTTAAACAAGCAATAAGGCTTTTAACATATGTAAGAATAGCTTCCCAAGCTAAATAAGGGAAGCTTTTTTATCATAATCAATTCATCAACATTTCTTCTATCTGATTCCTCATATTGATTTCATAGTTCTTATCGTGATTATAAATAAGATAATTATCCATAACTTCCACTACTCTAGAAGGCTTATCTGATAGTATTACTATTCTATCTGCTAATTCCATTGCTTCTCCAATATCATGGGTTACTATAATGCAAGTTCTTTTTTCCACTGATTGAAGCTTTTTAAAAAAATCTATAACTATGCGCTTGTTGTTTACATCTAACGATTTAAAAGGTTCATCCATTATAAGCACCTGGGAAGGATATATAAAGGCTCTTAATATGCTTATCC
>CALBUB010000109.1 GCA_937967955.1 uncultured Bacillota bacterium
GGCTTTATTGGAAGAATCGGTCCCAATAATATGGCCCAGGAATTCATAAATGGTGCTAAAGGAATCGTATTTGGTGCATTGGTGGTAGGAATTGCAAGAGCAATATTAATAGTATTACAAGATGGTTTAATATTAGATTCAATTATTTATTCCCTAGCAAGTGTTATTAGCAAATTGCCAAAGGCCTTATCAGCTGTAGGAATGTTTATAGTACAATGTCTCATTAACTTTGTAATACCTTCAGGAAGTGGTCAAGCTGCAACAACTATGCCTATAATGGTACCTTTAGCTGATATTTTAGGACTTACAAGACAAACTGCAGTATTAGCCTTCCACTTTGGCGATGGTTTTTCAAATACTTTTACACCAACTGCATCTACATTAATGGCATCCCTTTCTATAGCTAAAATATCTTATGATAAATGGATCAAATACTATGGAAAACTTTTCTTAATATGGACTCTCTTAGGTGCAGTATTCGTAGTAATAGCTACTATGATTAATTATGGTCCTTTCTAAAATATAGGATTAAATATTGAAATATAATTCATAGAGGTGTAATTAATATGGAAAAAATTATAGAAGAAATGATAATAGTTGATGGCCATTCGGATATTCCTAGGGATGTATACCTAAGAGAAGCAAAAGGAGAAAAAAACGTATTTATAAATAAACACTATCCTGAGCTAAAAAAAGGTAAAGTAGATATAATATTTGCAAATATATTTACTAAAGGTACAAAAGAAGACTCTTTAATACAAGGACTATTGGAAGTTGAAAAAACATTAAAAATCACTGATGAATGCGAAGATGTAGTTTTAATAAAGAACAAAGAGGATTTAGATGATGTTTTAAAAGCCAAAAAGCTTGGAATGGTCCTTTCCTTAGAAGGATTAGAGCCATTGTATGATAACCTAGAGTTGTTGGACATATACTATAGATTTGGAGTCAGAGCTGGAATGCTTACATGGAATAAGAAGAATGCTTTTGGCCACGGTGCCGAGGAGAAAACAGGAGGATTAACTGAGCTAGGTAAGAAAGCAATAAGGAAAATGAATGAGCTAGGCATACTAGTTGATGTATCCCATTTAAATGAAGAAGGTTTTTGGGAAGTTATCAAAATAAATAAAAAGCCAACTATTGCCTCCCACTCTAATGCTAGAGCTCTATTCAATCATCCAAGAAATCTAACTGATGACCAGATTAAAGCCATTGCTGATAGCGGTGGAGTTATTGGTGCTGTATGCTATTTCTCTAAAGTAGATCCAGATAACCCACAAAAGATTAGAACAGGTGATGATGAAACAGAAACCATCCATGATGTTGTTCAACACATAGAATACATGGTAAACCTAGTTGGATATGATCATGTGGCCCTTGGCTTTGACTTTAATATGTATTTAGGAGACTTTGGAGTAAAGGGATTAGAAAGTGCAGATAAAATTCCAGACTTGATAAAACTATTATTGGAAAGAGGCCATTCTGAAGAAAATGTGAGAAAAATTGCTGGTGAAAACTGGCTAAGAGTTTTAAAGGAAGTTCTATAAAAGCCCTTCTATATGTTAATAAAGTACTAGCAAAGACTAGAGCCAACTTCACAAAATTTATAGATGGCTCGGTCTTTGCTAGTATTTTTTTACTTTATATTTCAAAATATAAATTGTTGGAGACAAAACCATTATTACTAATAGATGTTGCCTCTAATTTTCTTAAATCTCCTTCATAAACTATCTTTCCATCCAAACTCAAAAAGTCTTGTGGTCTAACAAGGTTTCTAGGCTTATTAAAATCTATTATATGGCTCTTATTAAGTACATAGTAGACAAATTCTGAACATAAGAATCTATTATCATACTTGCTTTCCTTTTTTATTAAGTTATGAATAAGTCCTAAATAGTTGTATTTATAAACCTCTGAGTTATTAATAAATTGGCTTAATATTTTTCTCATCTTATAATACTTTTCTTCTGGCACTTTAAGCTCTATAATTACTCCAGGAAGTTTCTTGGAAAACTTATAAGCTCCTTGGTCTATGTATTCATGCTTAAAGCCTCCAACAAAAGGGTTGTAAGTCCATTTTCTCCCAAAGCTATACATGTATTTAAGTTCCTTATCTAAGGATAGGGCAGCATGGGTATATTCATCCTTAGTTAAATAATGGATTAACCTAGAAATAACAGTATTAGTCCTTGTAAGTACTACATATACAGACCTCATACTAATCCCCCTTTTTTAAATAAATTATCTAAATTTAACATTAAAAAAATCTTAAAAAGCAATTAATAAAGGATTAATTTATTTCTTAAAATTAGGGTACTATCTAATTCTTAAGATATTTTTTATGTAAATCTTAAAAATTTCTTAAAAACAAGGTTAACTTTGAGCATAAGAAATGCTCTTTTCTGGTTTTACATTAACTTTTCCAGAAAAGAGCATTTCTTTTATAATTTCTTTTTAAACCTATCTAAATCAATTACATAAAGCTCATATTCTCCATAGCCTATCTTGACCTTGCCATTTAATACTTACACGTCAAAAGTAACCCTTGGGCCATCAATAGCTGTAGTAACAGCCTATACCTTTATCTTCTCCCCAACAGGGGCTGGGTTTACATGCTTAACATTGATTTTAGTTCCTACAGGCCTATGTCCTTCTGGTAGTCTTTCAAATACAATACTTGCTGCCGCCAGCTCTATATATTTAATCATGGCTGGGGTTGATAATACAGTTACACCTTTATTCCCTATATAATCTGCACTGTCAGTTTCCTTGACTATATACTCTTTAAAGACTGTTTCTCCTAATTCTAAAATAGTGTTACAAT
>CALBUB010000110.1 GCA_937967955.1 uncultured Bacillota bacterium
CTATTTGAGTGCCAAATACTGGAGTTCCTTTTCCTTCTTCGTCACAATCACTAGTGTCTACGTAGATTAATTTTTCAGATCTTAGCCCATCTGGTCCTATTACTTCTACTGGCTTCCCTTTGCCGTCCTTTACAAATCTGCCTCCAGATAATTGAGTTTCTGGCTCTATTGCTAAATTTCTTGGATCATGTATATTTTCTGGATTAAAGAATTTTCTACATCTTATATCTTCTATTCTTACAATTCGAGCATTAGGTCCTAGTTTTGGACTAAATTTTACATTGGCTGCATTGCTTAAAGCTTGAAGATTTACTAAAGTAGCATCATATACTTTTTGTACAAATATAGGCTCTGTTCTAACTTTTCTTAAAGAACCGTCCCATTCACAAATAACATTTCCATCACAGCATCTATCTGGTAGTTCTGGACCAATGTCACCTTTTCTTCTATCTAAAGTCATTTTACTTTCCCCTTTCAAAAATATTTTTCCTTGTCTCACTTCCATTATATTCTGGGGTTAGGGTTGTTGTTACACATAAATGTGTAATATTTAGACAGTTTTTTTAATATATTTTATAAGAAGAAGGAATGGGTGGTGATGGTTTGACTTATTATAAGGATAGGGTATCCTTAGTAACCGATTCCTACGACAATGTGGATTTATTTAGATTATTTGATAAACAGCTTATTAGATACCATTTTAACAGGAGGAACAAAAGGAATATTGAGCTTACCATAGCCTTAGATGTAAATAAAGAATATGATGTATACATTGATGAAAACAATACCATTTATTTAGCCTATCAGGATTTAAACTACAATATAGTGTTGGCTACCATAAAAAACGACAAAGTGGACAAGATAAAACTTCCTGCTACCCCTCGTAAAGAAGCCTACTATTTGAATTTAATTCTCCATGAGGGAGAAGTTCATATACTTTATTTTGTTCCTGATATGGAAAGGGGTATTGCTTATAAGCTATACCATCATCATTTAGCAGAGCAGGATTGGACTACAAATATAGCCGATGAAATAAATGTTAGGGAGTTATTAAATCCCCTTTCTCTTCATAAGGCTGAGGATAAAATCATAGTAGCATATTTAGACTATGACTTGGAAGAAGAACACATCTATATTAAAGCCTTCAACACAAGAGAAAGGGCCTGGGGAGAAAAGATTAAGCTTACAGATAATAAAAATAACAAACTATATTTAGACTTAATATACAGGGCTAATAAAATCCACCTTACTTACTGCCAATATGAAGAAGGAAATCTAGTAGTTAAATACGAAAGATTCAATTATGAAAATGGGAAGGTATCTAAAGAAATAGAAGAGACCATGTCTAATTTAGGTAGCCAACAAGAGCCTACATTAATCTACTTTGCTGATAAATTATGGCTTTCATGGATAGAGCATGATAAGGTTCTAAGTAGGTATAGCTATGATGAAGGAAGTACATGGAGCCCGATATATCTATGGAGAGAATCGGCTAGAAGCAGTATAGTAAGATACAAGTATTCTAGCTGGAAAAAGGATGAGGAAGTAATATTTAATTATTCCTTCGGTAAAATAAAAGATGATATTAGCTTCATAGGTTTTGGTCCATTAGATAATGTAGAAGAAGTGCCCATAAAAAAAAAGATTTTCAGCCAGTTTCCCAAAAAAATTCCGGGAATCAATTAGATAAAATACTTGAAAAAATAGATGAATTGTATAGGAAAGTGCAGGAAATAGAATATAAATTGGAAGAATACGAACTCCAATTGTTAACCGAAAGGGTAGAGTATATTGAAGAATTTCTAGCTAGAAGGAGTAGACGTTTTTATAGAATTAAATAGATGTTACAATTGTAACATCTATTTAATCTTCAAAAAAAGTCCTTATTTTTTCCATATCTTCTGTTATACTTAAGGCTAACATCAATTTAATCCTTGCCTTTTGACCTGGAAGGGCACCTCCAAATATTACCCCTAACTCTTTTAAATGTTTTCCTCCGCCTTCATAGCCATAGGTATCTAAAACTCTTCCTGTAGGACACCTGGATACTAAGACTACAGGAACATTTTTTTCTATGGCTTTTTTTATTCCATCTACCATGCAAGGAGGCACATTCCCTCTACCTAGGGCTTCAATTACTATGCCCTTATAACCGCTATCTATGTAAAAATACAGTATATCTGAACCCATACCAGGTCCACATTTTATTAGGCCCACTTTTTCTTCTATTTTATCTGTATCTATATGTTGTCTTTTCAGTATTTCCCTATAAAATATTACTTCATCATTGTCTACTATGCCTAAAGGTCCAAACTCTGGAGATTTAAAAGTATCTAAGGAAAGGGTATTAGTCTTTGTTACTTCGCTGGCTGCGTTTACTTCATTGTTCATAACTACCAATACACCTTTATTGCGGGCATTTGGAGAAATAGCTGTACACACAGCTGCTGCTAAATTGCTAGAACCATCGTAGCCTAGTTCTGAACTATTTCTCATAGCACCTACCACAATAACAGGCTTTTCTGATTTTACTGTTAAATCCAGCAGGTAAGCGGTTTCTTCTAGAGTGTCTGTACCATGGGTGACTATTACTCCTGTAATATCATCTCTCTTTATAGTCTTGTTGACTAATTTAGACAATTCCATCATCATTTGAGGATCAATATGGGGGCTAGGTAGATTAGAAAAATTGATTATCTCTATATCAGCAAATTTTTCTATATTTGTTACCATAGCTATTATTTCCTCAGAAGTAAGAGCAGGAATAGCAGCTTGTATTCTAGGATCTATCTTCATTGAAATAGTTCCACCAGTAAATATGATGGCTACTTTATTGTTGGACATAGCACTCCTCCTTTTATGATTATAATTATATTTTAACACAGTAGGAGAAAAAAGCATAAAAAAATAGGCTCCTATTGGAGCCTCTCACCCATAAAAGGTGAACATGAATATAAACCGTTCAAAAGGGGTATTGGGAATAGAGATCTTATTTGAGGTTACCAGGG
>CALBUB010000111.1 GCA_937967955.1 uncultured Bacillota bacterium
GTTTGCCTATCTCCAATTATAAGCTCTCTTTGGCCTCTTCCTATTGGGAACATGGAGTCGATAGATTTGATTCCAGTTTGAAGGGGTTCATTTACTGACTGTCTAGTGATTACCCCTGGGGCAATCCTTTCAATAGGCCTAAACTTCTTAGCATTAATAGGCCCTTTGCCGTCTATTGGCTGTCCTAAAGCGTTTACAACCCTTCCAATCATCTCATCCCCAACAGGAACTTCTACTATCCTATTGGTTCTCTTTACCAGGTCTCCCTCTTTTATGTGCTTATCAGAACCTAATAATACACAACCTACATTGTCCTCTTCTAAGTTAAGAGCCATTCCATAAACTTCACCTGGAAACTCGATTAGCTCATTGGCCATACAGCCTTCCAAGCCGTGAATTCTGGCTATACCGTCCCCTACTGTGAGGACTGTCCCCACATCAACCATATCTAATTTTTTCTCATATCTTTTAATCTGTTCTTTAATAACAGAACTAATCTCTTCTGGTCTTAACTCCATTTTTTCACCTCAGCTTTCTATATTTTATGCACCTTTTATTACTCTTTCAATTTCTTTTAATTGGCCTTTAATAGTTCCGTCAATAACCTTGTTTTCAATCTTTAAAAGTACTCCACCAATTATATCCTTATCCACCTTGTTTACTAATTTGATATTTTTGTTTAACCTATTTTCTAAAGCTTTTGCTAATTTTTCCTTTAAGGTATCATCCATTTTAACAGAGGTTATTGCAACTACTTCTGCAGTATTTTGGTGTTCATTATAGAGCTTTTCAAACTCCTTATGAATGTCTAATACTAAATTTTCTCTTCTTTTATCTACTAGCACGTATAGGAAGTTTAACATTTCTTGGCATACTAGCCTTTCAAATACAGCTTTTAACAATTCCTTCTTTTCATCCTTTTTTACCTTTGGATGGAATAGTACTTTTTTAAGGTCTTCTTCTTTTTCTAATACAGTTGCAACTTTTGACAGATCCCCTTTAAAAACTTCCAGTTTGTCTAATTCTAAACCAGCTTCAAAACAGGCTAAAGCATATCTTTTACTCACTAAATCTGCCATTTTTGACTCCCTACCTCATCGATAAATTTATCTATTAGCTTTTGATGCTTATCTTTGCTTAATTCCTCCTCAATTACCTTTGAAGCAATAAGTAAAGCCATATCTGCTGATTGGCTTTTTATATCTAACAGAGCTTTTTCCTTTTCTGCTTGGATTTCCCTCTTTGCCCTTTCTATTATGTTTTTAGCTTCTTCCCTTGCTTCAGCCAGTATGTTTTCTTTAAGCTCTTCTCCTCTCTTTCTGCCACCTTCTATTATGTCATTGGCTTCCTTTTTAGCTTGAGAAATTTTAGCTTCATATTCTTCTTTTAATTTAAGAGCCTCTTCCTTTAAACTTTCAGCACTAGTAATATTTTCCTGTATCTTTTCCTTCCTCTTTTCCAGCATGTTTGCAACTGGATTGTATAATAACTTCCACATTAATAAGAATAAGATTCCTGTAGCTATAAGCTGTAATATTACATCTTTAAGTTCTGGTAAAACCCTTATCTCCATATACTAAGCCTCCTTCTTATAAGGGGTAGAGAGGAATCCCAATTTATTGGGATCCTCTGATTATAATCCTAACTCTAGGTATGCTGTAAGTAGTGGTCTAACGAATAGAAGAATTATAGCAATTACTAGACCGTAAATACCAGTTGTCTCTGCAACTGCTTGACCTAGAAGCATTGTTCTTATTATATCAGCTTGAGCTTCTGGCTGTCTTCCTACTGCTGCAGCACCTTGAGCAGCAGCGTGTCCCTGTCCTATTCCAGGTCCTATACCTGCAATCATGGCTAAACCTGCACCTATTGCTGAACATCCTAATATGAAAGCTTCACTTGTTATTCCTTGTAACATAATTATTTCCTCCCTCCAAAATTTGTATATTTATGCCTAATGCCCTTGTATATTAGAGCATTGGCAATTTCAACTAATTATAATTACATTAATAAATACTTAATCATTAAAGCTACCACCAATAAATATCATGGTCAGCATAGTAAATATAAAGGTTTGTAATATGCCTGAAAAGACATCAAAATATGCGTGTAATACTGGTGTTATTAAAGGTGCAATTAGCCCTAAAGCATTATATAATAAGGACATTATAATTACACCACTTAGTATATTTCCAAAGAGACGGAATGACAAAGATATTGGATTTGCCAATTCTCCCAATATATTAAGGGGTAATAAGAATGGTAAAGGATCTAAAAAGCCTTTAGCATATCCCACTATTCCATTGTTCTTGATTCCATAGAATTGGGTAAGTGTAAATGTGATTAAAGCCAATGTAAGGGTTACATTGTAATCAGATGTTGGCGGTGTAAAACCAAATAAGCCAAACAAATTGGATACCACCAAGAAAAATGCAAGAGAAAATATATAAGGAGCAAACCAAATCTGTTTTTCTCCCATGTTTTGCTTAACAAGGGTTTGTATAGCTTCTACAGCTACTTCTACTACGTTGAGTAAACCTGAAGGTGTATCTTCTGGCTTAGCATTCTTTATTTTCCTGTTGACAACTATTGCAAATATAATTAGTAAAAAGGTTACTATGTACGTATTTACAATGGTTTCGGCTATTACTATCTCCTTACCACCTAGGTTTAATGTTATTTCAAACATCCTTTTTCCCCTCCTTTCTTTTATAAAATAAATAATTAGAAACTAAACAATCATTTACTATTTTTCATCTTATCAAGACTTTTTTTCACATTACTTACTATGTTATCATAGACAGCATAGGTAATAATTACTATCTTGATCATTAAAAGCCCTAGGACTGCTGCAGGAAAGCTTAAATAATCAGCCAAAGCTGCAACAACAAGAACTATACCATATATAAAGTACCTTATCATATATTGGCCCATAGTGTATGCAGAAGCCCTCTTTGGGGGCATGGTTACAGCTTTTCTTATAGTCAGCTCCAGCAGCCTAAAGCCAAGAATACCTATACTTGTGCCAAATACAAAGCCTAAGACATAGGGTTTCGGTTCCTTAAAACTTAATAAGATTATTCCAATAATTATTAGAGTGTATACTATAGTTCTCTTTATAATGGTATAGGAGAGATTATGGTCATTAAACATTTATTTTATTCACATCCAATCCTGTCCTATTTTGTTAATTTAAATAGGTTTACAAAAGCTGTGGCAACGCCTAATAATAGGAATATAAGTCTAAACACCATTTTAGTGCCTACTTTGTCGTCTATAAAGCCGCCTAAGTAGACACCAATAATAATTGGAATTACCATGGATAAACCAATTTGGGTTATTAAGGCTAGATTTTTGAATACATTTCTATTATCCTTCTTCCTCATGAAAACACTCCAAAAAATTTATATGTATACAATAAACATCTACCAATAATATACATTAAGTCGAATATAATTTCAAATAATTTGAAAAGAATTTACAAAATGTAGTGTTTGCTTAATATTATATAATATTGGAAATATTATAGCATATTTTTTGCTTGTCTATCATTAGGACTTGTTGTATAATGTGATATTTTTTTACATTGTTCGTCTGAAAGAAAAACGTTTAACTTATAATCATCTAATTATAAGCAATATTCGTTATAATTATAACAAATGCTTCTAGTTGTATCAATACAACAATTTAGAAATATTAATATCTTTTCATTAATCAAAACTATTTATTGCCTCAATATGTAGACAATATTGGGAACATTTATACAAAGTTTAACAATATGTTGCATAATTCATCAAACATTAGTCTTTATACCCAAAATTATCTATATTATTATTGTTAATTTTTGGTAGAATCAAATAGATATTAGTCCTAAAAATAACAAAAAGGCTCTGTTTTAAACAGAACCTTTATATTAGTTTTTTACCATATTTAAGTATAATATCTACAATCCTCTCTGAAGCCTTTCCATCTCCATAGGGATTTACTGCATTGGCCATCTTAATGTATTCTTCCTGGTTAGATAGTAAAAGATCCATCTCCTCATATACCTTTTTATAGCTTGTCCCAACTAGCTTTGCAGTTCCTGCTTCTATTCCTTCTGGCCTTTCTGTCTCCTCCCTAATTACTAGCACTGGTTTGCCTAGGCTTGGAGCTTCTTCCTGCAGTCCTCCAGAGTCGGTAACCACCATATGTACTCTTGCCATTAAATTAGTAAAGGGTTCATAATCTAGGGGCTCTATTAGGTGGATTCTATTATTTCCTTCAAATACTTTGTAGGCTATCTCCCTTACCTTTGGATTTAAATGGATTGGGAAGACTACTTCCACATCTTCGTGTTTTAAGGTAATATCCCTTACTGCTGAAAAAATATTTTCCATTGGCTTTCCAATGTTTTCCCTTCTGTGGGAAGTAAGGAGTATTACTTTCTTATTCTTAAAGTCTATTTCATTCAATAAGGGTATAGCAAATTCATAGTCTTCTTTTACTGCATATTGTAGGGCATCTATTACAGTGTTTCCAGTAATGAATATTTTTTCTTCAGGATAGCCTTCCTTTAAAAGATTTTCCTTATTAGTTTTAGTTGGTGCAAAATGGAAGTCTGCCAGTATTCCTGTAAGTTTCCTGTTGGCTTCTTCTGGATAGGGTGAGTAGAGATTTCCAGATCTTAAGCCAGCCTCCACATGGCCTATTTTCACCTTTTGGTAGAAGGCTGCCAAGGCTCCTGAAAAGACAGTAGTAGTGTCTCCTTGTACCAGTAGTATATCAGGCTTTACCTCTTTTATGACCTTTTCTAAGCCTTCTAGGGCCCTCATGGTGATTTCTGTTAAGGTTTGTCCAGGTTTAAATATGTTTAGGTCATAGTCTGGTTCTATATTAAATAGATTAAGTACTTGGTCTAACATTTCCCTGTGTTGGGCTGTAACACATATTACATTTTCTATTTCTGGAACTTTTTCCATAACCTTTATTATGGGAGCCATCTTTATCCCTTCTGGTCGTGTTCCAAATACTGTCATCACCCTTATTTTCATTCTTTATCCTCTCCTTTGCTGCTTATTAAACCCATTTTGGCTGCCAGTATTATGGCGGTAATAAATACTGAAAAAGAAAATATAACTGCTCCTTTGCTATTAAGCTTTGATACTAAAATTGCTATAAGGCTGAATATGAAACTTATAACATATAGGATTAATACAGTTTTTTGCTGGGAATAGCCCCTTGCCAGCAGTCTATGGTGAAGATGGCCTTTATCGGCTTCTGCAATAGATTTGCCATTTAAAAATCTTCTAAATATGGCAAAGGTAGTATCAAATATGGGAAGCCCCAATATCATCAAGGGAACTATTACTGCTATGGTAGCCACCGATTTCATAACCCCTTCTATAGAAATAGCCGCCAGAATAAAGCCTAAGAATAAGGCTCCTGTATCTCCCATAAATATTCTGGCAGGATGGAAATTGTAAGATAGAAAGCCAAAGCAAGCCCCTGCCACAATGGCTGATATTAGCATTATAGATACATAGTTTAGTTCCCTAGCTAAAAACACAAAAGCTAAGCTAGCTATAGCTGCAATTCCTGCTGCCAGCCCATCTAGGCCATCTATTAAGTTTAATGTATTTGTAACTCCTACTACCCAAAATATGGTAAGGGGTATAGATAGCCCATTTAAGTGTACAACCGAATTAGTATTAGAAAAAGGATTGGTTATTACATCTATTTTAACGTCTCCAAGTATTAAGATTATAGTAGCTGCTATTTGAAATATAAGCTTTCCCTTAGGGCTTAAGTCTTTTATATCATCAATTATACCAGAGGTCAATATTAAAGTTCCTCCTAATATTATAGACAAAAGGGGTCTATCTATGGGAAGGAAAATTAAACAGGCTATGACAAAGGCAATATAAATACCTAAGCCCCCCATTAAGGGCATAGGTTCTTTATGGATTCTTCTTTCATCCTTTGGTATATCAATGGCATCTACTTTAAAGGCCAACTTTCTAGCTATAGGTGTAGCAAATAAACTTATGGCTGCCGCAACAATAAAGGAAAGGAATATATTTTCCATGGGTGCTTCCCACCTTAATACAAAGATTCTCCCTATTATTATTTGAAATTGTTTGCAGAAATATGAGTATTAAAAAATAAGCTTCTCTAAAAAGAGAAACTTATTTCTTTTCTTCATGGAGCTTAATGCATTTTTGGGCTAATAAATGGAGAGGATCCACATAGCTTCTAGATATATCTAGCATTTCAGCTAAGGTAGAAAGTTCGGTACAGCCTAATATGGCTGGTATATTTTTACCATTATTGTATTTGTCTATGAGCTTTTCAAAATCTTCAGCAGTAACATCAAATACAGAAGATTTCACCCCATATATCCAGTCCATTACTATATTTTTGTCCTTTTCCTCTGGTACTATTATATTCAATTGGTATTTTTTAAATACATTTTTATATATTTCTGCTTCATAGGTTCCTTTGGTGGCCAAAAGTAAAAAGTCCTTATGGTCTTTGTAGTTTTCCTTTAGGTAGGCAGCCGTTTCTTCAATCATATTTAATACTTTTGCCTTTGTATGTTTTACAATATCATCATAAAAATAGTGGGCAGTATTGCAAGGTATAGCTATATAGTCAGCACCCATACTTTCCAATTTTACAGCAGACCTAATAAGTTCTGGCCTAGGATCTGGCCCTTTTCCTAGAATATAGTCGGTTCTGTCAGGGATTTTAGTGTTACTATCCATTATCACATGGATGTGGTCTTGATCTTTTTCTGCTTTAGTTAGTTTAATTATTTTTTCGAAAAAGATGCAAGTAGCTAGTGGTCCCATGCCTCCTAAGATTCCTAGTATCATCGCTACCTTCCTTTCTAAAAATTTATTTATATATTTTATCACAACAGCTTATAATGTAAAATCCAATTTATTGCATAGAAGGAAAGTTTCAGTTTTACTATATGCCTTAATAAGCTCATATTTAAAATAACTACTCTATGGAAAACAAAAACGAGCTAGAAAACTAGCTCGTTAAATCTACTTAGTACCAAACAACCTGTCTCCTGCATCTCCAATACCTGGCACAATATATGCATTTTCATCTAAGCCTTCATCAATACCAGCTAAGTATATATCCACATCTGGATGATTCTTTTGTATTACTTCCAGTCCTTCTGGAGCTGCAAGAAGACATACTAATTTTATGGATTGAGCTCCCCTCTTTTTAAGGAAGTTTATGGCTGCATCGGCAGAACCACCTGTTGCAAGCATTGGATCCAATACTATTAATTCCCTTTCTTCCACATCTTCAGGTAGTTTACAATAGTATTCTACAGGCTTTAAAGTATTAGGATCCCTATAAAGTCCTATATGGCCAACCTTTGCTGCAGGTAGAATATCTAGCATCCCTTCTACCATTCCAAGGCCTGCTCTTAAAATAGGTACTAGTCCTAGCTTCTTGCCTGAAATGATTTGAGACCTGGTAGTTGTTAAAGGAGTTTCAATCTCTACTTCTTCTAAAGGCAAATCCCTTGTTACCTCATAAGCCATTAAAGTAGAAACTTCCTTAACTAGCTCCCTAAACTCTTTAGGTCCAGTGTTTTTATCTCTAATAAATGTCAGTTTGTGCTTGATTAATGGATGATCTAGTACAACAACCTTGCCCATAAAAAATCTCCTTTCATCTGGATTCAGTTCTGTATAATTATATCATAAATCTTCCTCTATGCTAGAAATTTTATTAATTCTTCTTTCGTGTCTTCCTCCTTGGAATTTGGCCTTTAACCAAGTGGAAACTATCTCTAATGCCAAATCTTTGCCTAAAACTCTTCCTCCTAGGGCAAGTATATTGGCATTATTGTGCTCCACACTCATTCTGGCAGAATAGGTATCACTACACAGGGCACACCTAATTCCCTTTACCTTATTGCAGGCAATAGATATGCCTATGCCAGTACCGCAGATGGCAATGCCCCTATCTACTTCCCCAGATACCACAGCTTGAGAAAGCTTTTTTCCATAGTCAGGATAATCAACTGAATCAGCAGAATAAGTGCCATAATCTATATATTCAATACCTTCCTTTTCAAGATACTCCTTAATATGTTCCTTTAATTCAAAGCCACCATGGTCGCTACCTAGTCCAATTTTCATATTATCTACCTCCATCCTCTAATTTAGCTGCTACCTTCTTTAAGGCTTCCTTTATTTCAGCCTTTGCTAGCCTGTAAGCCTCTATTCCCCTACCAAAGGGATCCTCTATATCCTCTTCTCGGGAATGGGCATATTCTTTTAAGGTAAACACCTTCCCTTTTATAAAATCGTATTTTGATAAAAGCTGCTGCTTATGAGACCTGCTCATGGTAAGTATTAAATCAGCCTCTTCTACTAGATTTCTATGGATAATATTTGCCCTGTGATTAGATATGTCTATTCCCTCTTCCTCCATTACCTGAATGGCTTCCTCAGAAGCTTCTTGGCCGTCCAATGCAAAGGTACCTGCTGATTTAACCTTTATATCTAACCCCTTTTCTTCAGCTATTTCCTTCATTAAGGCCTCAGCCATAGGACTCCTACAAGTATTGCCTGTGCAGACAAACAAAATATTCATACTAACCTCTCCTTATACATCTATAATATTTCCTCCAGAAGCTTTCTTCATTCTGTTCATTATTGCTATTCCTAAACCTTTAAACTCTACCCCTTCAGCAAGTATTGTATCCACCTTATTCTCATCAAAGAGCCTTAGAACATTAAAAAAATTATGGGCAATAGTCCTTTTATCCTTCCTAGTGCCTACAGAGATAATTATTCCTTCCTTATACTTATCTTTGGTTTCCTCAGTGGCCATTATGCCTACCTTTTTTCCTTCTTCAATTAGCTTCTTTGTTTTCATATTTATGGCCTCTACTATATTATCTATCTGTCCACTGTATACCAACATATCCGCCTTTGGGGCATAATGCCTATATTTTTGCCCTGGGGATTTGGGAATTATTTTTTCTCCATCCTTTATTATACTCAAATCTAAGGTTACATTGGGAATTATGGGCCTTAAATCTTCTAGGGTAACTCCTCCTGGCCTTAATATGGTTGGCCTATCACCAGTTAAGTCTAATACGGTAGATTCTAAGCCAACCCCTGTAGCTCCTCCATCTATGACCATATCTATTTTCCCATATAAATCCTTTATTACATGTTGGGCTAAAGTAGGACTTGGTTTGCCTGAGGTGTTGGCAGAAGGTGCAGCAATAGGAACTCCACTGGCTTTAATAAGGCTTAAGGCAATTTTATGGTCAGGCATCCTAATGGCTACCGTATCAAGGCCAGCAGTTATAACATCTGGGACTAAACTACTCCTTTCAAATATCATAGTAATGGGGCCTGGCCAAAACTTTTCAGCTATTAGTTCAGCTTCCTTTGGAATAGCTTTTACTAGAGGCTTTACTTCCTCCATACTAGCTACATGAAGGATTAATGGATTATCCTGAGGCCTTCCCTTGGCTAGGAATATCCTTTTAGCTGCCTCTTCATCTAGTCCATTGGCTCCAAGGCCATAGACAGTTTCTGTAGGAAAGGCTACCAGCTTACCCGCCTTAATAAGTTCTGCTGCTTCCTTTATCAATTCCTCTTCTGGTTCTCTTTGGTTTACCTTAATTACCCTTGTCTCCATGTTTTGATACACCTTCTCTC
>CALBUB010000112.1 GCA_937967955.1 uncultured Bacillota bacterium
ATAAACCGTTCAAAAGGGGTATTGGGAATAGAGATCTTATTTGAGGTTACCAGGGGGATAACCACTTATAAAGTATAGCAAATTACGACAAACTTTGCAAGAGTTTTTTTAAAAAATTTTACAATTAAATTATTCCTTTAACCTATACCTGAAATTATATATAATGATTAATGAATAGCATAATTTATAAAGTTAACTTATGGGGGGGCTAATTAATGGATAATAAATTGTTATTAGCAAAAAATAGTTTAAAGGAAAATGGCTTCAATGTAGAAATATTCGAAACTGCTGAAGAAGTAAAGGAGGCTCTATTAAATGAAATAGACATTAATGAGTCTGTAGCCTTTGGAGGTTCCACTACTTTAGAGGAATTAGGTTTATATGAAGAATTAAAAGAAAGAGGAAATGAAGTTTATTGGCACTGGAAGGTAGAGGACAAAGTAAGTGAAAGATTAAAGGCTGCTCTTACCGATGTATATTTAACTAGTACTAATGCTTTAACCTTAGATGGTAAATTGGTTAATATGGATGGAGTAGGTAACAGGGTAGCATCTATTGCTTTTGGTCATAAAAAAGTATATGTTATTGTTGGAAAGAACAAAATATGTAAAGATTATGAGGAGGCTTCAAAAAGGATTAAAAATATAGCTGCTCCTAAAAATGCTAAAAGGCTTAATACTAACACCCCTTGTAAATTTACTGGCAGCTGTAACGATTGCAGCTCCCCAGATAGATTGTGTAATGTAGAGATTATACTACATAAGAATCCAACAGGTGCAAATGTGAACGTGTACATTGTAAATGAAGAATTGGGATTCTAGGTAAAATGAGGTGATAATTTGGAAATATATTTAGATAACTGTTCTACTACAAAGCCTAGAAAAGAAGTAATAGATGAGATGATGGATGCCTTCAATAATATTTATGGCAATCCATCATCTCTTCATCGCTTAGGGCTAAAAGCAGAAAAAAGGGTAGAAGATAGCAGACAGATAATAGCTGATGCTCTAAAAGTCAAACCAGATGAAATATACTTTACTTCTGGAGCGACAGAAAGCAATAATCTAGCTATAAATAGCATCATAAATAAGCAGAGTAGATTTGGAAAACATATAATTACCACAAGCATAGAACATCCTTCTGTGCTGAATGTTATTAGGAAATTAGAAGATAAAGGATATGATGTAACCTATTTAAAGGTAGATAGAAATGGAATTATATCCTTAGAAGAATTGGCTAATAGCATTAGGGGGGATACTATTTTAGTATCCATAATGCAGGTTAATAATGAGGTAGGCAGTATTCAACCAACTTGGAAAGTTAAAAAGATAATTAAGGATAAGAATTCTAAAGCTTTATTCCATGTAGATGGAGTGCAAGCTTTTGGAAAAATAAAAATCCAACTAAAGAATTGGGGGATTGATGCTTTTTCCATAAGTGGCCATAAGTTACACGGCCCTAAAGGTATAGGTGCCTTATATATAGATAATAAGCTTAAACTTGAGCCTGTAATCTATGGAGGAGAGCAAGAAAGGGGCTTCCGTTCAGGTACTGAAAATGTACCTGGCATAATTGGGTTAGGTAAAGCAGTAGAGCTTATGGACAAAAATTTTGAAAAGGAGCAAAACTATGTAAGAGATTTGAAGCTCTATTTTATAGAAAGACTAAAAGAAATTGATAGAATACGCATCAATAGCCCAGCTGAACATACTTCTCCTTATATATTAAACGTTTCCTTTGAATATGTTAGAGGGGAAGTGTTACTCCATTATTTAGAAAACAAAGGTATATATGTATCCACTACTTCAGCATGTTCTTCAAGAGGAGTTAAGAAAAGTCGAGTTCTTAAAGAATTAGGCTTGACTGATATACAAATAGAAGGAGCTATAAGATTTTGCCTATCTTATGAAATAACAAAGGAAGATATAGACTATACAATAGATGTACTAAAGGCTTCAGTGGAAGAGATAAGACAAGTAACTATGAGGTGATAATATTGGATAAAGTACTAAGTATTAGTGTAGGTGAAATAGCACTAAAGGGACTAAATAGGAAATATTTTGTAGATAAACTCATATCCCAGATTAAAAGCACCCTAAAAGGTGTAGAATATGGAAGGATATACAGGGAGCAAGGAAAAATATATATTGAGGCTGAAGGAGATGACTACGAAGAAATTATAAATAGGGTTAAAAAGGTATTTGGAATTGTTCATATAAGCCCATGCTTGAGAGTTAAGAAGGATATAGAAGAAATGAAAAAAGCTGTACTTGAAGTGATGAGGCATAAAAAGGCTAACAGTTCCATAGAAACTTTTAAAGTAGAAACCCGCAGGACAGATAAAAATTTCCCTTTAAAATCTCCAGAAGTTTCCCGCCAAATGGGTGCTGTTATATTAAAAAATATAGAAGGTTTAAGGGTAGATGTAAATAAACCGGATGTTTATGTATATATAGATATAAAAGGATATATCTATGTATACACTGATAAGATAAAAGGCTATGGAGGACTGCCTGTAGGTACCAATGGCAAAGGCCTTCTACTTTTATCAGGAGGAATTGATAGCCCTGTTGCAGGTTTTCTTATAGCTAAAAGAGGTGTAGAAATAAGCGCTATACATTTCCATAGCTATCCTTTTACCAGTGAAAGGGCTGAGGAAAAGGTAAAAACTCTTGCAAAGATATTGTCCTCATATACTGGCAAGATAAAGATGTACAGTGTTAATATATTGGATATACAAAAAGCCATAAACCAAAACTGTCCTGAAGATGAAATGACTATCCTTTCCCGTAGATTTATGATGAGAATTGCTGAAAGGGTTGCTATTGAAAATGGAATAAATGCCCTTATTACTGGAGAAAGTTTAGGGCAAGTGGCAAGCCAAACTATACAGAGCCTTTCTGTAACCAATGCAGCAGTAAATATGCCTATACTCAGGCCATTAATAGGCTTAGATAAGATTCAAATTATAGATATAGCAAAGGAAATAGAAACTTACGAAACATCCATATTGCCTTATGATGATTGCTGCACCCTCTTTTTACCAAAACATCCAGTGACTAAGCCAAGATTAAAGGATATAGAAAGGTCTGAAAATAAATTAGATGTGGAAGGCCTTATTAACCAAGCTTTAGAGACTATGGAAGTCTATGAAATTGAATAATTAGGCTATCAATAGAAAATACAGCTGGGAGCCCTTCCCAGTTTTATTTCTTAATACAATATTTTTATAGAAAACAATAATTTTGGAATATAATAGAATTAGGGTATAATTCAAATACACAAAGTAAGGAGGCTAATTATGAAGAGAACTGGTATTATAATAGTTGCAGCAATAATTGTATTTGGCATACTTTTAGCTAACAGCTATAACAATTTAATTGAATTGGAAGAAAATGTAGACAGTGCATGGGCTCAAGTAGAAAATGTATTAAAAAGAAGGGCTGATCTTATTCCTAATTTAGTCAATACAGTTAAAGGCTATGCCAGTCATGAAGAAGAAGTATTAACCCAGATAACAGAAGCAAGAGCAAGCTTTAATAGAGCAAATACGCCTAATGAATATGCTGAAGCTAATGCTCAGTTAGAAAGAGCCCTGTCAAATCTGTATGTAGTAGTTGAAAACTATCCAGAGCTTAAGGCAAATGAAAACTTTTCTAATCTTCAATATGAATTGGCTGGTACAGAAAATAGGATATCAACAGAAAGAATGAGATACAATGAAGCAGTCCAACAATATAATACTACCATTAAAAGATTCCCAACTAATATTTTAGCCAATTTGTTCGGCTTTGAACCAAAACAATACTTTGAAATAGAAGAAGAAGATAGACAAGTGCCAGAAGTCAATTTCTAGGTGATAGTTATGAGAAAAAAATACTTGTATCTATTGTGCATATTAACTATAATTCTTACTGTCCCCAGCTTTGCAGCCCAGTTAGAAATACCTAAACCAAACCCTTCCTTTTATGTATATGATGGCTCAAATATATTAAATGGAGAAGCTGAAGAGTATATTATTAGAACTAATGAAGAACTTTATAAAAGGACTGGAGCTCAAATAGTGGTGGTTACTATAGACTCCTTAGAGGGGGCTAATATAAACCAATATGCAGTAGAGCTTTTTGAAGAATGGGGTATAGGTAGCAGAGAATATGATAATGGCCTTCTTATGCTTATAGTTACTGAAGAAAGGCAGCTTTGGATAGAGGTAGGCTATGGCTTAGAGGGGGTTTTGCCTGATAGCAAAGTAGGAAAAATAATTGAGGATTCCATCCTCCCTTATTTTAGGGAAGATAGATATTCGGAAGGTATAATTGCCGGCTTTAATAGTATAATCCATGAAGTAGAAAAGGAATATGATATCCAATTAGAAAGAGATAAGATAAACCAAAATTTATATAATATAGATGAAATTAGACAGGAAGATGATATATTTAGTGGTTTTAGGGGAATACTCATAGCTATAGGGTTTGTTATATTTCTGGTAATCGATTTTAAATTTTTTAATGGCTTTTTTACCTACTCCCTTTTATTTAGGGGTGGTAGATATAGCAGTAGAGGAGGCCGTAGCAACAGAGGAGGCGATGGCAGATCTGGAGGAGGCGGCGCTGGTGGAAGATGGTAAAGGAAGGAGAAAGCCAATGAAGAGATTTATTATACTCCTCACTTTAATAGTCTTAATGGCCGTTGGTTGTACTTCACAAAAGGATTCTACTTATAACGAAGGTGGAAAAAAGCTAGTATACGCATCTTTTTATCCACTTTATTTTTTGGCTAATGAAATAGGAGGAGACAATATAGAGTTAAGGATGGTTGTGCCTAATGGAGTAGATTCTCATGATTATGAACCTAGTATAGAGCAGCTTAAGGATATAGAAAATGCCCAGCTTTTCATATACAATGGGGCTAATTTTGAAAGCTGGTCAGATAAAGTTGTAGGTAATATTATAGATGAAAATAAAACTATTAATGCTAGTGAATTAGTCCATTTGCTAATGGTAGATAATGAGCCAGATCCTCATATATGGCTAGATCCTGAAAATATGCTCAAAATAGGTGAAGCTATTAAGGAGAAACTCATTTTAATAGATGAAGAAAATAAAGCTGAATATGAAAACAATTTTAATGCTTTAGCCAATAGATTAAAGGAATTGGACAATAGATTTTCTGAAGAATTAGATCAAAGAAATAGAAATTCTATAATCGTTTCCCATGCTGCCTTTAACTATATGGCTGAAAGGTATGGTTTTAAACAAATTCCAGTAGCAGGCATATCCCCAGAGCAAGAACCAAGTCCAAAGACTATAGCAGAGCTAATAGAACTTGCTAAAAAAGAAGAGCAAAAATATATATTTTTAGAAACATTAGCTAGCCCTAAAACGGTACAAGTAATTGCAGAAGAGGCTAACCTTCAAATTCTTACCTTGAATCCAATAGAGGGGCTAACAGAAGAACAGATTAAAAAGGGTGAAGACTATATCACCATTATGGAGGAAAACCTTGAAAATCTTAAGAAAGCATTGGTGATGGAGTAATATGGGTACACATATAGTTAGTATGGAAAATGTAAGCTTTAGTTATGGAGAAAAAGCAGTACTTAACAATGTCAATTTAACTATTGAAAGGGGAGACTTTGTAGGTATAGTAGGGCCAAATGGCTCTGCAAAGACTACCCTAATTAAACTGATGATAGGCTTATTAAAGCCTTGTAAAGGTCAAGTGAAGCTATTTGGTGAGGATATAAATACTTTTAAGGCTTATTATAGGCTAGGTTATATTTCACAAAATGTTAGGAATTTTAACCAGATGTTTCCTGCTACAGTAGAAGAAGTAGTAGGGGCAGGAATCTATGCTAGAAAAGGCCTTATCAGTAGAATTAGAGGAGAAGACAAAGAAAAAATAGATGAAGTGTTAAGAAAGGTTAATATGCTGGCTTATAAGAAAGAGAAGGTAGGCAATCTATCTGGAGGCCAGAAGCAAAGAGTATTTATAGCTAGGACTTTAATAAACAAGCCAGAAATTCTATTTATGGATGAACCTTTAATAGGCTTAGATTTAGATTCCCAAAACCAATTTTACAATTTGCTAGATAGATTAAGAAGGGATTACAATATCACAATTGTGATGGTATCACATGATATTGGCATCATATCAGAAAAGGTTAATAAACTATTTTGCCTTTCTAATGGAAAGGTTTATGAGCACGATCTAACTAAGGATATAGGTAGTAGAGCTAGTGATATATTGAAGAATTTGTATGGGGAAAATGTAAAATTTCTATTCCATAAACATTAGGAGGATGGATATGTTAACTTACGAATTTATGAGAAGAAGCCTTATTATGGGAATTATGATCGGGATTGTTGCTCCCAGTGTAGGCTACTTTTTAGTCCTTAGAAGGCAATCCGTAATTGGAGATACATTATCCCATGTGGCTCTTTCAGGAGCAGCCTTTGGAATGTTGACTAATTCATATCCAGTCCTTACTGCCATACTGTTTACAGTGATAGCTGCCTTAGGTATTGAAGGCCTTAGAAGAAAGTATAGGCACTATGCAGAATTGTCCTTGTCCATTATATTATCAGTGGGAGTGGGTTTGGCCTCCATTTTAATAAGTTTGGGCAATACCCAAGGGGTTTTATCCTATCTATTTGGAAGTTTATCTTTAGTATCCTCACAAGAGATAAGCCTATTTACTATTCTAAGCCTCATAATAATGGGAACCATAGTATTCTTATATCATAAACTATTCTATATGACTTTTGACGAGGAAAGTGCATATCTTGCTGGCATTCCTATAAAAAAAATAAATATATTTTTCTCTGTACTAGTAGCATTAACTATAGCCATATCTATGAGAATAGTTGGGGTGTTGCTAATCTCATCCCTGATGGTACTACCTGTTGCAGCTAGCCTATTGATAGCTAACAGCTTTAAGTCTGGCCTAATATATTCTTTGACCTTTGGGGTCATATCCGTTATTGCTGGCCTCATGCTTTCCTACTATTTAAATTTAGCTACAGGAGGAACTATAGTATTATCTGCTTTAGCTATACTGTTGATTATAATTGTATATCAAGGCTTAAAGAAAACCAGTGTGTAAGCACTGGCTTTATTTTTTATAGTACAGAATATATAAAGTTTGAATCTCCAATTCTAAAACTTGATTATTATCTCTTATAAAACCCATTTTCTATTCACTAGGAAAAACATATTATTCATCATCTGTAAGCCTCTAAACAACTAGCTTTCATCCAATAAAAAATTTACAAAAAATATATTGATTTTTTAAATCATATTGCTTATAATGTAATGGTGCAATTATTGTTTAGTAATCATAAACAAATAGTTTAATATAGTCAATTTATCTGAGGAGGATAATTGTGGAGATTGGAAAGAAGATTAGGCGTCTAAGAATTCAAAATTCTCTGACTCAAGAGGAGCTTGCAGAAAGGTGCGAGCTAACCAAAGGCTTTATTTCCCAAGTAGAGAGAGACTTAACTTCACCTTCAATTGCTACATTAATAGATATACTAGAAGGTTTAGGAACCAATTTAAGAGATTTTTTCAATGAAATTGAAGATGAGAAAGTTGTTTTTACCAAGGATGACATATTTGTTACAGAAAATGAAGAGCTTAAATACACTTTAAAATGGATAGTACCTAATGCTCAGAAAAACCAAATGGAGCCAATACTAATAGAATTAGAACCAGGAGGAAAAACTAAGGAAGATCCTCCCCATCATGGTGAAGAATTTGGATACGTTATTAAAGGAAGTATCTATCTACACATAGGAAGTGAAAAATATAAAGTAAAAAAAGGTGAAAGTTTCTATTACAAAGCTAATTACAACCACTATATTTCTAATGCTGGAAAATCAAAGGCTACTGTGATTTGGGTAAGCACACCGCCAAATTTTTAGTCATGAAAGGGGGTAATAAATTGGAAAATAACCATATAATCGATTTAAAAGCTATTAGCAAGGAATATGATGGAACAAAAGTCCTTGATAATATTAGTTTCTATGTTAGGAAGAATGAATTTGTAACCTTATTAGGACCAAGTGGATGTGGCAAAACCACCACTCTCAGAATAATCGGTGGTTTTGAGCAGCCTACTGAAGGAAGAGTAATATTTGAAGGGGAGGATATTACAAACTTGCCCCCTTACAAAAGACAGATTAATACAGTCTTCCAAAAATATGCCTTGTTCCCACATATGAATGTATTTGAAAATATAGCCTTTGGTTTGCATATTAAAAAGCTGCCAAAGGAAGAAATAAAAAAGAGAGTTAAAGAAATGTTGAAATTAGTAAATCTAGAAGGTTTTGAAGAAAGAAGTATCCAGTCCCTAAGTGGAGGACAGCAGCAGAGGGTTGCTATTGCAAGAGCCTTAGTAAATGAACCAAAAGTATTGCTTCTAGATGAACCCCTAGGTGCATTAGATTTAAAGCTGAGAAAAGAAATGCAGACTGAGTTAAAAAATATGCAAAAAAGATTGGGAATTACTTTTATATATGTAACTCACGATCAAGAAGAGGCTCTTACTATGTCCGATACTATAGTAGTAATGGACAAAGGAGTTATTCAGCAGATAGGAACTCCTGTTGATATATATAATGAACCTAAAAATTCTTTTGTAGCTAAATTTATTGGTGAAAGCAATATTATTGATGGCATAATGCGAGAAGATTATATTGTTGAATTTGCTGGCCAGGTGTTTAACTGTATAGATAAAGGTTTTGATAAGAATGAAGAAATAGAAGTAGTAATTAGGCCAGAAGACATAGTAATCACTGAACCAGAGGAGGGGCAATTAACAGGTACTATAACTTCTGTAACCTTTAAGGGAGTCCACTATGAAATGATATCCCATGATGGACATTTTGACTGGAAAATACACTCTACTGTTGCCAAACCAGTAGGTACAGAAGTGGGAATGCGTGTATCTCCTGAAAATATCCATGTTATGAAGAAGGCGATGAAAAGATGAAGATGAAAATATTGTCATATCCTTATATACTCTGGTTGGTTATATTTATTGTTGCTCCTCTATTTTTAGTATTGCTGTATGCAATGACCATATATGATGGAGGAAGCTTAAAGTTCACTCTAGGTAATATGAAACGCTTCCTTGATCCTAATTATTTAGATGTGCTTTGGATTTCTATTAAACTGGCCTTGCAAACCACTGTTATAACCTTACTTTTAGGCTATCCAATAGGAATGATTATTGCCAGGGAAAGGCCTTCTAAGAGGAATACTATGATATTGTTATTTGTAATCCCTATGTGGATGAATTTTTTGCTTAGAACTTATGCTTGGTTAACTTTGTTAGGAAAGAATGGAATTATTAATTCTATAGTTACTTTATTAGGTTTTGAACCATTGAATTTATTGTATAATGATGGAGCAGTATTGTTGGGAATGGTATATAATTTTTTGCCTTTTATGGTTTTGCCCATATATTCTGTACTTGCAAAGATTGATAAAAGCTTAATTGAAGCAGCAGAAGATTTAGGGGCTAATAGATTTCAAATATTTACTAAAGTAATATTACCCCTAAGTGTTCCTGGAATAATAACTGGAATCACTATGGTGTTTATGCCTGCTGTTAGTACCTTTGTAATATCTAGGCTACTTGGTGGTGGCCAGTACATGCTTATAGGTAATTTAATAGAGCAGCAATTCCTATGGGTTGGAGATTGGCATTTTGGTTCGGCCATTTCAATAATAATGATGATTTTCATATTAATTGCTATGGCTATTACTTCTAAATTTGATGTTCAAAAAGAAGGGAGCAGTGGCTTATGGTAAGGAATATTTTAAAAAAACTATATATATTTTTGATGATTTTATTTTTATATGCTCCCATTATAGTACTGATAGTCTATTCCTTTAATGATTCCAGATCTAGGGGTACATGGAAAGGCTTTACTCTCAAGTGGTATGCTGAATTGTTTACTAATTCAGAGATTTTATCAGCCCTATATTATACAATTGCCATAGCAGTATTAGCATCTATTATTTCAACTATAGTGGGAACTTTTGCTGCTATAGGTATATATGGGATGCATGGTTATGGCAAAAAGGTCATATTGAATCTAAACTATTTACCAGTATTGAATCCAGATATTGTAACAGCAGTTTCTTTAATGACCTTATTTAAATCTTTGAGATTAGAGTTTGGCTTTATTACCTTGTTGTTATCTCATATAACCTTTTGTATACCATATGTAATACTATCGGTGCTTCCTAAACTGAGGCAGATGAATAAGCATTTACCAGAAGCAGCTATGGATTTAGGAGCAACCCCCTTTTATGCTTTGAGAAAGGTGGTAATTCCTGAAATTAAGCCTGGAATAATAAATGGGGCATTAATAGCTTTTACATTGTCAATAGATGACTTTGTAATAAGTTTCTTTAATAAAGGTGTGGGAGTCACCAATTTGAGTATAACCATATACTCAATGGCCAGAAGAGGTATTAATCCTGTTATAAATGCTTTGTCTGCTTTGATGTTTGTTAGCTTATTAATACTGCTTATAATTATAAATAAAAAAGACCAGAAGAATTTTAATCCTAAGAAGAGAGGTGAAAGTATATGAGGAAAATGAAGGCACTATTGTTAATTGCTCTAATTGTATCAGTTGCTTTTAGCATTGTTGGCTGTGGTCAGGGTAAACCTACACTAAATGTATATAATTGGGGAGATTATATCGATCCAGAAGTAATTGAACAATTCGAAGAAGAGTTCAATGTAAAAGTTAACTATGATACCTTTGCTACCAATGAGGATATGTATGTAAGCATAGCAAAAGGTGGTACTAGTTATGATGTAGCTTTTCCATCTGATTACATGATTGAAAGAATGATAGCTGAGGGTTTACTAGCTAAGATAGATAAAAACAATATACCAAATTTGAAACATATAGATGAAGATTTCTTAGATTTAGATTTTGATCCAAATAATGAGTATTCTGTACCTTATATGTGGGGGACAGTTGGAATTGTATATAACAAGAAGATGGTAGATGATGAAGTAGATAGCTGGGATATACTTTGGGATGAGAAATATAAAGGACAAATATTGATGTTAGATAGCCAAAGAGATTCTATTGGAGTTGCTTTAAAGAAATTAGGTTATTCAATGAACACTAGAAATTTAGATGAACTGGAAGAAGCCAAGGAAGAGTTAATTAAACAAAAACCACTAGTATATGCATATGTGGGAGATGAAGTAAAAGAGCTAATGGTAGCAGAAGAAGCAGCTTTGGCAGTTGTATGGTCGGGAGATGCAGTTGCCATGATGAGAGAAAATGAGAATCTAGACTATGTGATCCCAAAAGAAGGCTCAAACATATGGTTTGATAATATGGTTATACCTAAAAATGCACAAAATAAAGAATTAGCTGAAGAATTTATTAATTTTATGAACAGGCCAGAAATTGCTGCCAAAAATGCAGAATATATTGGATACTCAACACCAAATGCTGCTGCTAGAGAATTACTGCCAGATTATATGAAAAATAGTAGAGTAGCTTATCCTTCAGATGAAGATATAGAAAACACAGAAATATTCCTTGATGTAAAAGATATG
>CALBUB010000113.1 GCA_937967955.1 uncultured Bacillota bacterium
ACCATGAATTCATTAATTAGTCCTGAAAACTCGTGGGCTTTATGGGCAATCCTAACTTTAATAACAGCTGTCAGCATTTATCTAGAGCAGACTTATAAGTGGGCATCAAAGGTTACAGGGGCAATCATTGGTCTTGTTCTTGCAATGTTTCTTGCTAATATAAACCTTATTCCAATAGAAGCAACTACTTATGACATAGTATGGGATTATGTAGTGCCCTTGGCTATACCACTTCTGCTTTTTAATGCAAATGTTAAAAAGATTTGGCGGGAAAGCGGTAGGATAGTCATCATGTTTTTATTAAGCTCTATAGGTACCCTTTTGGGAGTTTTTGTTTCCTATATGTTGCTAAAAGATAAAATTTCAGAGCTTTATAGAATGGCTGCTATGATGACTGGTTCATATATAGGCGGTGGAGTAAATTTTGCTGCTATGGCAGAATCCTTTGGAACTGATGCTGAATGGGTTTCTGCCTTAGTTGTAGCGGATAATTTATTGATGGCTCTATATTTCTTTGTGCTATTAGCAATACCTTCTATAGGCTTTTTCAGGAAGAAGTTTATCCACCCACATATAGATGAGGTAGAAGGAAATGTAGATGTGAAAGAAGGAGAAACTTTAGCAGCTCAATACTGGGGGCGAAAAGATATTTCCCTAAGGGACATAGCCTTTGGAGTAGCTCTTTCCTTTACAATAGTTTGGATATCAACTGAAATTGCAAGCTTTTTAGGTAGGGTAATACCTACTGGAAATTTCATTCTAGATTTGTTCAATGGTTTTTTAGGAAATAAATATTTGATTATAACTACATTAACTGTACTGTTGGCAACCTTTGCGCCCAATTTTATGAGCAACATTCACGGGGCACAAGAAATAGGCACATTCCTAATCTATATCTTCTTAGTAGTAATAGGAGTACCGGCATCCCTAAAATTGATATTAACAAGAGCTCCACTGCTTTTGCTATTTACAGCCATAATAGTTATCATAAATATGGCAGTATCATTAATATTGGGGAAGATATTTAGGTTTAGCCTTGAGGAGATACTTCTAGCTTCCAATGCCAATATAGGAGGACCAACTACAGCAGCTGCTATGGCCATAGCTAAAGGATGGAATAAGCTCATTGGTCCCATAATACTAGCAGGAATATTGGGATATATAATTGGTAACTACTTAGGAATATTCATGGGCAACTTATTACAATACTTATAAAGGGGTACGGATTTAGTACCCCTCACTTTTGGAGGTGTACTATGCTAATAGACATACATGGAGACATCTGGACAGATGTAGCAATAAAGAGAAGCTTAGGAGAAAGGGATATAATTAAGAGATACCATTTGGAAAGATTCAGAAAGGGAAATATGGCAGGAGGCACCTTTATAGTATGGATTGATCCTCCTCATGCCGAAAAAAGACCTAAAGAGAGGTTTTTAGAGATTATTAAGTATATGTGTCAAGAGATATGGGAAAATCAAGATATATTAAAGGTTATATACAGCTCTAAGGATTTCTATCATGCAGTGGATGAGGGTAAAATGGCAGTAGTCCTTGGCATGGAAGGGTTAAGCCCTTTAGGAGAGGATCCAGAGGGCATATATACACTATATCAGCTAGGATTTAGGCAGATTAGTCTTACATGGAATGAACAAAATGCCTTTGCTACAGGAACAAGAGGAGATGTAAACAGAGGTCTTACTGAATTGGGAAAGAGGGCTATAAGGATAATGGAGGAATTAGGAATTATATTGGATGTATCCCACGCTAATGATAAGACTTTCTGGGATATATATGATGTGGCAACTAAACCTATTATTGCTTCCCATTCCAATGCAAGGGCCCTATGTCCAGTTCCCAGAAATATAACTGATGAGCAGATAAAGGCCATAGGAGAAAGCGGTGGACTTGTTGGCATAAATGCTTTCAATGAATTCATACATGTGGATAGGGATAAGAGGAATGTGGATTATCTGATAAACCATATTGAACATATAGTTGATCTAATTGGAATAGACCATGTGGCCTTTGGTTTCGACTTCTTTGAATATTTAGAAGAAGATAAATCAAAAAGCTTTATAGAGGACCCTTACAGAGGTACCCCTGGTATAGAGGATATATCTCAAGCTCCAAACCTAATAAGGAAGCTTCAAGATAGAGGATTTTCAAAGGAGGATATTGAAAAGATTAGCTACAGGAATTTCTTGAATTTGATGGATAGAGTTCTTAAGCCTTAGTTAGCTTTAAACAGCAAAACTCCCTTCTATTCTACATAGAAGGGAGTTTTATATGCCTTATAAAGCTATAAGCTCTTCATGGATTTTTTCCAATTCTTCAGGTATATTTATATGCTGTGGGCATTTGGTTACGCAGCTATTGCATTTTTGACATCTATCCGCTCTGTTTTTTTCACTTAAGAATTCAAAGTAGCTCCTATGGGTAATGATTTTGTTTTCAGTTTTCTTGTAATCATTATATATGCTGAATACTTTTGGTATGTTGACTCCAAAGGGGCATTCCATGCAGTATCTACAGCCTGTACAAGGTACTGGATTTATGCTTTTTAGCTCTTCTATTACCTTATCTATTACTTTCTGTTCTTCTTCAGTTATAGGCTGGAAGTTGGTTAATGTGTTTATATTGTCCTTTAGTTGATCCATGTTGGACATGCCACTTAATACAATTGCCACATTGGGAAGGGATGATACCCATCTGATGGCCCAGGATGCAATGCTGTTAGATGAATACTCCTTCATGTGCTTTTCAACTTTAGGGGTGAATGTGGACAAAAATCCTCCTCTAACCGGTTCCATTACAAAACAGGGTATGGAGTGTTTTTCAAGGATTTCATATAGGCTTTTGGCGTCAATTTCTTCCCAATCCCAGTAGTTAATTTGAAGCTGAACTACGTCCCATTTGTGCTGGGAAACCAGCTCTTCTAATACTTCTTTGCTGTCGTGGAAGGAGAAGCCTATGTGCTTTATCTTTCCTTCATTTTTCTTTTGAACGAGGAAATCATAGAGGTTAAACTTGTCCATTATTTCCTTTCTTTCTGCTCCCATGGCATGGAGTAAGTAGAAGTCCACATAATCGGTTTGCAATCTCTCCAACTGCTCATTAAAGAGCCTTTCTGCATCTTCTTCTTTTTCCACCTTCCATATGGGAAGCTTTGTGGTTAAAAAGTAGCTTTCTCTTGGGAACTCTGATAGGACCTTTCCTAAGAACTTTTCCGATTCCTCATTGTGGTAGTTGTAGGCAGTATCAAAGTAGTTTAGTCCATTTTCCATTGCATAGTGGATCATCTCTTCAGCCTTGTAAAAATCAATTTTTCCGTCTTGTGTAGGAAGCCTCATGCAGCCAAAGCCAAGGCGTGGAAGTTCCACTCCTAAGCTTTCTATAAACCTTCTATCCATACTCATACCTACCTTTTAGATAGTTTATGTACAATTAATATTATATCATAACGTGGCTAATTTTTTGCTTTTTTCATGTTGTCGTATCTTCCGATGCCAAGGATTATTGTAACGAACATTACTGCTAACATGGCGTAGGAATATAGTACATAGGGAGTAACTTCTGCTGCTTGCAATGGCACAGCACTATTCTTTGCAAAGCCTATAGTATAGATTATAGCTGGTGTCCATGGCATTGAATATACCAATGTGTTGGATTGAGCATCTAGAAGGTTTGCAGTTCTATAAGGGCTTATGCCATATTTTTGACTTAATGGTTTAGCAAAAGATGCTCCTACAGTTAGTATTGCTGGTGCATTTAAACCCATAAGGGCAGAAAGGATTATTATCATAGCGCTTATTACAAATTCAGCTCCCCTTGGCGATTTTGCAATTTTTCCTAATACATTTAATAGCTTAATATCTCCGTGGCCAGCTCTCATTATTTCTATGGAACCAAATAGTAAGAGAGCCAGTAATATTACTTGAATCATGTTGTTAATTCCGTCGTAAATTACTCCGTCAACAGTTCTGTCCAAGCCAGTACCGTAGACTCTTATGAGAGCATTTTTAGTTGCATTAACTGGGTCTATTTGGATAAAATCCAATAGTCCTGCTGCCACAGCAGTAATTGCTGCTATAACCGAACCTATGGTAGTAGCTATGATTATATCCCCGACTTTTATGGCTATCCATATGGTTAATGCTACAGGAATTAGCATATACAGGGTTTTTGGATTATAGTCTATGGTTACTGAAGAAGCAGCAGAGCCATCATAGCCAGAGCCTATTATGACAATTCCAATGATAACCAGTACTGCAGCTGTAAGGGCATATTTAAGTCTTGATTTTACCACTCCAGGGACATCTACTCCTTGAGATGTGGCTGAACAGATGGTTGTATCAGATACTGGAGCTAGATTGTCCCCAAAAGCTCCTCCAGAGATTATGGCACCAGCCAGCAAAGCAGGGTGACATCCCAATGCTACTCCTGCAGGATATAGAACTCCCATACCAGCAGCTATGGTACCAAAGCCTGTACCAGTAGCAGTAGCGAATATAGCACAAGCTATAAAGCTTATTACGATGAAGAAAGTTCCTTTAATGCCAGCTGAAGCAGCTAAACCTGCAATACCGTTGGCTAAACCTGATGCACGAAGAATCATTGCAAATACTCCTGCAAATATCCAGCATACTATGGGAATTATTGCATCGGTGCTGGACATTCCCTTTATGATGGTTTCTGCGTAGAGCTTCTTATCTTTTGCAAAGAAAAAAGCTATGATTAGAGCACTAAAGGCAGGAATCCAAAGGGCACCGTTTGAAGTGGAAGCCCAGATGAAGGTGGTTAGAATTACCAATCCAAGAAAGATTACGAAGGGTAGAAAAGAGACCCATTCTCCCCCCATAGAATTCCAGTTTTCTTGAATTTGCTTCCATATTTATACCCCCTTTTATTATTTATAGTTTTTATACTACTATATAAAAGATTATATTGCAAAATGATGCTATAAGAAATCATAAAAAAGTGCTGTGTTACTAAAAATCCTCCTGCTATCCCTATAAAGTGCTATAATGGTATTAGGGCAATAATTTTTCACAAGCATATAGGAAGGGAAGGATAATATGAAAAGGTTAGGGTTTATTGGCTGTGGCAACATGGGAGAAGCTATGCTTTCAGGGGCATTAAAGGGAGGATTTGTAAGCGGTGAGGATGTTATAGTACATACTAATACAGAGAAAAGGCTTACAGAGCTTGCTACTAAATATGGTATAGTTAAGGGTCAGGATAACAGGGATGTGGCTAGGAACTCAAGGATAGTAGTTCTTGCTGTGAAACCAAATATGTATGAAAAGGTAATAGAGGAGATAAAGGATGGAGTTCATGAGAACTCCATAATTGTAGCAATAGCTCCTAGCTTTTC
>CALBUB010000114.1 GCA_937967955.1 uncultured Bacillota bacterium
AAAAGCCCTATTGCTTGCCTACTGCTTCCCCTAAATATGCCTCCTGAACTCTTGGATCCTTTAAAAGCTCTTTTCCAGTTCCCTCTAAAACTAGCTCCCCTGTTTCCAACACATAAGCATAATCAGCTATCTCTAAAGCCTTCTTAGCATTCTGTTCTACTAAAAGGATTGTGTTACCTTGTTCATTTAAGGTCTTTATTATATTGAATACTTCATTTTGCCAGCTTCTTTCCTTTAGCCTTGGAAAAAGTTCGTTAATAAATTGTGTCCGAATGTTTTCTCTAATGTGAATATTGTTATAAGTTTAAGGATATATATTATATATATTGTGTACGTTCCTATTAATATAGATATTTCATGGTTATGGTATTATTCCTAGTTTCTTCTAATAAAAGCGACTATTGTTTGAAAAAATTAGAGGATTTATAAAAAAAATGTCTAATTAGTATAAAAAATACATATTTTTTATAAAGAATAATAAAGGGAGCTGAGTTCTATGGAGCAAAATAAGAAAAATACCAACGCTTTAAAGGTGGACAAGAGTTTAAGGGGAAGAATGATCGTTACTGCCACAGCTATACTTGTGGGGATAGTCTTAATTTTAGGCTTAATAAATTTGTACATAGTCCGTAGGGAACTTTTATCAACATACGATGAGCTACTACACCATAAGGCTGTTGATTCAGCTAAGATTGTAAGCGAAGAGATTGAAGGCTATGTTACTTCCATTGAAACTCTTGGAAAATTAGAGCTGATTTCTAATCCAGAAATACCTGTTGAACAAAAACTAGATAACCTACAGATTGAAAAGGATAGATTCGATTTTTCCTATGTAGGTATAGCAGATTTACATGGAAATTTGGTCCTTAATGATGGGCAAAAGGCTAATATATATGAAACAGAATACTTCCTTAGGGCTAAAGCAGGGGAAACTTATTATTCTCAGCCTATGATAAATCCACTGACAAATAAGCTTGAAATAATAATTGCTGCTCCTTTAATATATAAGGATATTGTACAAGGCACAGTAGTGGCCTTTAAATCGGCTAGTGAATTCTATCAGATTGCTCAAAATATTAAATTTGGTGATACAGGCCATGCCTTCATATTAGATGAAATTGCTGATATAATATCCCATCCTACTATTAGATCTGGTGCAACAACAAAGAGCACAGCAGCTAACTTTAGCGGCCTAAAGGAATTAGTTGAAAAGGATTCTGTTGATAATGTTATAAAAATGGAAGAAGAAATTAAGAACAGGCAAATAGGAGTTGGAACTTATACAAGGGATGGGAAAACGATTCATGTAGGCTTTGCCCCTATTGAATCTACCAATTGGACTTTGGTAGTTAGCATAGAGGAAGATGAAATACTGGCAGGAGTTAAGCCTTTAACCAAAACCTTGTTGTATAGTTTAGGATTAGCCATAGTTGTAGCCTTTGTATTCTCCTTCCTATCTAGTAGGGGCATAACCCAATTAATAAAGAGGATTACAGAGTATAGCTACAGGCTTTCACAGCTGGATTTCAGTAAAGATATAGATAAGAAAATCCTCTCAAGGAAAGATGAGTTAGGGGTTATGGGTAACTCTTTACAAATAGTAATCGATAATATGAGAAATTTTGCTAAAGAGGTACTCCAATCCTCACAACAAGTGGCTGCATCTTCCCAACAGCTGGCTGCCATATCAGAAGAATCTACAGCAGCTATTACAAGTATTGCAGAAGCATCCCATAATATAGCTGAATCTTCTAAGCATCAGCACAGTGAGATAATGAATATAGCCGATTCTATAAAGGAAATATCTGATAAGGTAGATTATGTATCAGAGGAAGCAAAAGATACAGAATGCTTAAGCTCTGAAATATTGGAAAAAACAAAGATTGGTAAGGACAGAATATTTGAGGCTATTTCACAGATGAACAATATCCAAAACAGTACTGAAATGGTAAGGAAGTCTTTAGAGGATATTAGTCAAAGTTCAAAGAAAATGGAGGAAATGTTAAAGCTAATAGAGAATGTATCGGAAGAGACAAATCTATTGGCTTTAAATGCGGCCATAGAGGCTGCTAGAGCCGGAGAATATGGCCTAGGTTTTGCAGTAGTAGCCGATGAGATAAGGAAGCTGGCAGAAGAAACTAAAAAATCTGCTAAGGAAATTAGCGAAATAATTAAGGCTAATAATCTAGTAATAGAAAACTCTAATGAAAAGATGGATTCTAATAATGAAGAAGTAAGACGAGGGGTAGAAACCGTATTCAATGCTAGTGAAATGTTTGGAGAAATTGCTGAATTAATTGAACAAATAGCCGGTAAAATCCAGCAAGTACTAGAAGCCATATTAAATGTGGAGGAACATATTGACTCCCTTGTTAACTCTGCCACTAGCATAGAAAAAATGTCTCAGGATATATCCTTACAGATACAAAATTCATCTACTGCTACTGAAGAACAAATGGCTGCCATGGAAGAAATTACTTCTTCTACTGAAAGCTTAGCTGCCTTAGCTGACGACCTGCAAAGAATGTTAAGCAGCATTAAGGTTGAATAATAAATAGGACAACAACCATCCCTGTACTATAAAAGCTAGAGAGCTTAAATTTTAGCTCTCTAGCTTTTATCTTTTATATACCCTTTAAAGCCTTGTAGGCTTTATACCCATGGAGGCTATCAGCACTTTTTATACCATTAGCAATAGCCCTTTCCATGACTGTAGCTGCAAGAAAGCCTACCACATTTATGTCTGCCTCTATTTTGCCTGTAGCCAAGGCAAATATAGTATCTCCATCAAATAGACTATGGGCTGGCCTAATGGCCCTTCCATAACCATTATGGGCCATAGAGGCTATTTTATTCATCTGGGCTTTAGTAAATTTTCCATTGGTTACTACTGCCCCAATGGTGGTGTTTCCACTAAATAGATTTTTGTTTTTATCATAAGCTTTGGCCATTTCTTCTTCCGTATTAATTATTTTTTCTCCCTTTTCATCTAACAGGCCAGCAATGGTCTTTCCTGTTTCAGTATCTATTATGTCTCCTAAGGCATTTACTGCTACTATGGCTCCTACTTGCAGCTTTCCTACTTGTAAGGCATAGGTGCCTAAACCTCCCTTCATGGCCCTAGAAGGACCTAAAAGCTTGCCTACAGTGGCACCAGTACCTGCCCCTACATTGCCATTGGGACATTGGTTCTTTTCTGCATTTAAGCAAGCTTCATAGCCCATTTTAAAATCAGGCCTTACCTTATAATCTCCTATATCCAAATCGAAAAGGACTGCACTGCATACTATAGGAACTTTTGTAAGCTGCACATCAAAACCAATATTTCTCTCCTCTAAATACTTCATAACTCCAGAGGCTGCATCAAGGCCAAAGGCACTTCCCCCAGCTAATACTACTGCATGGATCCTATCTACTAGGTTTTCTGGTTTTAGTAAATCTGTCTCCCTAGTGCCAGGTGCCCCTCCCCTTACATCTACTCCTCCAATGGCACCTTCTGGGCACAATATTACAGTGCAGCCGGTAGCAGCTTCTAAATCCTGAGCATGTCCAACCTTTATACCTTCTATATCTGTAAACTTTATTTCTTTCATAAGCCACCTCCTATTATGATTATTTTAATATAGCTTAAAGCTGTTTTAGTTAATTATTTATTCTGCATCAATAAACCCCTTGCTGCTGCGCCAGTTATACCTATGTATTCCCCAATTTCCTTATAGGTGTATCCTTCCCTTCTTCCTAGAGAAATATATTCAACCTTATACTTGGTCAGATACCTTTCCCTAGAGCCCTTTTTTATAAGCTTAAATTCTGCTTCCGTAGGGCAGGACTTTCTTAATAACACCTCTAGGCTTGTCCTATTTTTCCCCTCCATTCTCCTAATAAACTCCCCTGTTCCTATAATAAAACTATTTTCACACATGTGTTTTATAAACTCCCAATTTTTCTCTTCCTTCTCCATGTACTCTATATACTTTTCTATGGCTTCAAGCCTATTAGGTGAAAACATGCTTAATACCTGCTCTATGTTGACTACACTTTCCATATTCACCCTATAGAAGGCATCACTACTCCATTTGTATTCTTCCATTGTTGCACACAAGCCTATTTCAACAGGATATCTATGGATGTACTTTATAATTGGTAGTATAAATCTCTCATCCTGAACTAAAATAGATTTATACCTTTTTTGGAAGACTGGCCCTGTCCTATTTAACTTTTTATTGTAGTAGTTAGCATATTTAAAATTTACATAGTGCATTACACTACTTATAGGAATATTCAATGTTTGTAAAAGTAATTGGTAGCAATTATCCATTATCACATAGGCAAATATTTTAAAATCCTTATTTTCCTTGGCCTCATTTATTAACTCTAATAAATAGGCTTTGTCTTCATCTTTAAAAAAGGGCCTATCCCCTTCCTTTCCCCTTTGGTTTATATAATATATGGCTCCATAATATTGGATCCTGTTTTTTCTTCCCATACTACCCCTCCTTTGTAATTATTTCTATGTATTTTATTTTTTTCCTTCCTTTCTAGGTATGAAATAAGCTACAAGGCTTAGCCTTGTAGCTATTTCATAAGATGGGTCTCTAGTATCTGCTCCTTTCTAAGCCCCTCTAAGCCTAAATAGTACTCTAAATTGTTCAACAGATAATCTAATTTTACTGGACCTACTATTTCTGAGCCAGTAACAGCTACTCCGTACCTACTAGCTTCCCTCTTGATAAATTCAAAAACTCTATATAAGGGAGTTTTGCTGCAGTCAAACATATTCATGGAAACTACTACCCCATCCCTTTCAGGGAATTTAATTCCTACGGCCCTAACTGTAGAAAAGCCTCCACTTGGTCCTCTTACAGCTTTTGCAATCTTCTTAGCAATACTTAAATCTTCTGTTGCTAAGAATACATTATAGGCTGTTAGTCCTTCTGTATCTGCACTTACAATGGTAGCACCCCATTTTTCACTTAACTTTCCATCTACAGATAAATCTGGCTTCCTCTTTTCATAGTCAGGATGGTCTTTATCTTCCAGTAATTTTTTCAAGCCTTCATATTGGCCTTCTCTTATAAAGGAGATGCTCTTTTTCTCCTCTGTTCTTGCATTTTGGCCAGAGAAGTAAATTGGCACCTTATATTTATTAAATAGCTCCTCGCCTATTTCTTCTGCTAATTGTATACATTCTTCAAGGCTTATGTTCATAAGCGGGAAGATAGGTATGGTATCCTGGGAGCCAATCCTTGGATGGGTTCCCTTTTGGACCCTCATATCAATTAATTCATAGGCTTTACCTGCCATATTGATTAGGGCCTTTTTAAGTGGTTCAGGCTCTCCAATGATAGTTAGAACAGTCCTGTTGAAATCGTATTCTGGCTCTACACTGACCAAAGTAACCCCTTCAACCTTCCTTACTTCATCGGCAACAGCCTCTATTACCTCTTTCCTTCTACCTTCGCTAAAATTTGGAACAGCCAATATGTATTTTTTCTCCACAGTTATCCCCCCTGTTGTTGTAGTACAAATATATTAACAGATAAATTAAACTTTTACATTGTGTACTCTCTATAAATTTATTAGATACAAGCCTAATTTATTACACAAAAAACTCCTAACCTAAGGTTAAGAGTTTTTACTTATAAAATTTATTACTCATTACATCCCCAACTAAAGCTATCCCCTTAAAACCTTCCTTGTATATTTTTTTTATTATTTTTATTCCTTGATCTATTAAATTCTTTTCTCTTGCTTTATTTAATAGCAAAACTCTTCTTCCTCTAGAACTTTTAAATAGGCCTTTATTGTCTAATATTAATTTAACTACCATATTCTCATCAACTACATCATCTAAATGGGCTCCTATAATTTCTGCAAACTTCTCTGGCCGATGGACTATATCTTTTATCTGCCTTCCTAAACAATCTAGTCCTATTAAACCTATAGTCCTTGTGCTACAGCTAGGTATCACCGGCTCATAATAGGCATAGGCCTTAATAGGCTTCCTTTTTGAACCATCAGCTTCAATTAGAATAAAATCAAACAATTGCTTTTTTGCTATTCCATCTATTATAGCTGGTGAAGGGCCTAATAGCTTCCCAGCCTTTACCCTATGGCCTAAAATTGTAATTGTTCCAGCTGCTGGTAGAAAGTCATCTATAGCCCCTAAAAAATAATAATCGTAACTTTCCTCTTCTGGCTCATATATGGCAGTAGTGGTAGTAAGAAGGACCCTTTTATTTAAAGCCTTCAACTCCTTAGCCAGTTTAAATATTGTAGTAGTCTTTCCTCCCCCACCTACAAAGGAAACTATATCTCCTTCCTTTAAGTCTAAGGCCTTCCAGACTTCCAATTAGCTCACCTTTTCATATGGAGGGCTTCCCTATTAAATTTTACTGCCTGGACCTCTGCCATTATGGATAAGGCTATTTCCTTTGGTGTCTCCCCTCCTATATCAAGGCCTATGGGAGCATATATTTTAGATAGGGCTTCTTCTTTATAGCCTTTTTTAAGTAAATTTTCAAAGGAGCTTTTCACCTTATTTTTACTTCCTATCATACCTATATATTTAGCATTAGTGCCTATAACAGCCTCCAAGGCCTTTTCATCATGGGCATGGCTGTAAGTGGCTATAATTATATATGTATTAGAGTCTATATCCATCTTTTTAAGGCTTTCTACCATATCTCCCAATATTAAATCTACATCTGGTGGAAAAGCCTGAGGGGTAAGTGTTTCTTCCCTATCGTCTAGGACTGAAACTAAGTAGCCTAAAAATGAAGCCAATTTAGCTAAGCTTTGTCCTACATGGCCACCTCCAACTATTATAAGCCTTTCTTTAGAAGGATAAACTTTTATAAATAAGCTTACCTTTCCTCCACAGGTAGCGGGCAGGAATACTTCCTCTTCAGCTTCTTTAGGCAGGCCTAAACTATAATCTAGTACTTGGCTTTTATTTTCTTCTATACATTTGACAGCATCCTTTATAGCCCTTACTTCCAACATGCCTCCCCCAATGGTACCGGCCAATAAGTTGCCCTCTTTATCTACTAGCATACTAGCTCCTATTTCCCTCGGAGTAGAACCTTCTGCCTTGATTATGGTTACTGTTGCAACAGGTAGGTTTTTCTCTAAAGCTTCCATAAGTTTATATAGTACTTTCTTATCCTGCATATTCATATCCCCCTTTTAAATATTCTTCTTTTTTCTTAAGTATTCAGCTGCTTCTAATACTCCTTCTCCTACTTTTTTAGCCTTATCAGAAATAGTAAAGGCAAATTTCCTTATACCCCTTGGGTCAATATCCCCTATCTTAAGGCCCTTTTTTACATATAGGCCCTCCCTTATAATACCCCTTAATATTCCATCTATGGTTGCAACTATTTCTACTTCTCCTACTTTACCTAAAACGTCCTCTTTTGTAACCCTATCCCCTATTTTATAAAAGGTTTTAATTATGCCATCTGCAGGAGACCTTAAGATCCTTTCTACTGTATAGCCCATTACCTCTGCAGGAATTCCTGTGTTTTTTTGGGCCCTTCCCCTATAGATTACTTTTCCAAGGTTAGGACCTCTATTGGTCTCTACAACTAAGTCCACATCTTTTCCTGCTTCAAAGCCTGGCCCTATGGCTATAGTTATAGGGGCCATATTTTTATTGGTACCCATATTCTTCTTAGCCATAATAGCATCCACAAGTATTAAAGGCCTTAACTTATCAAGTACCCTAGCCTGAGGATCCACATATACAGCAATAAAGCCTTTATTGATTATTCTATATATATCCTCTAAATCCTTTGCTAAAATCCCCTTAACCCCTTCTATTTCAATTTCTCCATTATAGACTGCCTCACAAAAGGAAACAGCCCTTCTTACGGCTATAGGCTTTTCTATTTCCAATATTACTACTTTATAGCCTGCTTTAAAGAACTTGTAGGCAATACCTGTGCCTAAATCTCCTCCGCCCCTTATGACGGCAAGGTCTTTTTTATATTTCATGATCTATCACCTTTTATCTATCTTTCATAGAAACAGGGAAGTGATATTACATCCCTTCCCTATGCATTTACTATATAGTATTCAATTTATAGTTAAAATATCAAATGTAAAATTGGAGCTGTTATTAATATAGAAAGCACTACCCTTTCTATCCAAATTATTATATAGTCCTTCATTGTAAGAGGTATCTGAGTTGCCATCACACATGGTATTGAAGCTGAGAAGAATAGTATTTCTGATACACTGACCACAGCTATTAAAAATCTTGTTTTAAGAGGAGCTTCTGTTACTAGTAAAGCTGGAAGAAACATCTCAGCAATGCTAAGGGCATTTGCTTTAGCTGCAAGCAATGGCTCTGGAACCCTTGTAATAAGTGTAAATGGATAGAATATATATCCTACTATATCGAATACTGGAGTATACTCAGCTACTACTATTCCAAGAACTCCAATGGACATGAGAAGGGGTCCAATGGATAAAGCTAGCTTGATTCCTGATTTTAAATTGTCAATTACACTTTCAACAACAGTAGGAGCACTATCAAAAGCCTTCATTCCTTCTATATAAGCTCTCTTAAATCTATTGCCACTTGTCACTTCTTCTGAAGTTCCTTTTTGATCCATATAGTAGGTGTCGGGTTTTTTGCTTAATGGATAAATCCTTGCAGTAATTGCTGTAACCACAAAGGTTATTATTAAAGTTAGCCAGAAATACAATAGCCACATATCCATAAGACCTAAAGTCTTAGCTACTACTATCATGAAGGTAGCTGATACGGTGGAAAAACCTGTAGCTATTATGGCTGCTTCCTTTCCTGTATACTTGCCTTCTTGATATACTCTATCGGTAATAAGCAAGGCTATTGAATAACTGCCTACAAAGGAAGCCACCGCATCTATTGCTGACCTTCCTGGAGTTTTCCATACGGGTGTCATAATAGGCTCCATAAGAACTCCTATGAATTCCATTAATCCAAAGTTTACTAAAAAGGCAAGGAATATGGAACCGATAGGAACTACTGTGGTTACTGTTATGACTATCTTGTTGTATATAAATGGTATTACATCCTCGTTCATCAAGAAAGCTGGGCCTACATTGAAGATAGCCATGAATATGAATACAATTCCTAATAATTTTAGTAGAGAAAAGATTATGGTCGATGTATCCTTCTTCCAGCTCTTGTTGATAAAGGGTAACAATCCTCCAATAGTAACTATTATTCCAGAGTATATAGGTCCGTAGTTGGGTATGGTTTTAATGAAGTTTACAATGTGGTCTACAGGAATAGTATTTGTCCCATTTATAGTGATAGGAACGAAGAACATGAA
>CALBUB010000115.1 GCA_937967955.1 uncultured Bacillota bacterium
GACTGGCATTTAATCACCAGAGAATCCCCTGACTTTAGTCATGGGGAGTGTCAAGGGAAAGCTCAGGAAATAATCAATAGTTATGGGGGAAATATAAAGGAAGAACCAATAGCATATCTATATTCACTGCTTTTTCTTATGATGTTTAAATAATTTTTCAAAAAGCTGTTTACTTTTAAATAAACTATGGTATATTTAAATGTAAAGCAAATACTTATAAAGGCAATGAAGTGGTAAAGTAGAATATAGGATGTATCCCAGAGAGGATTCCATTTGGTGGGAGGAATCCATACTACTATATTCGAAGTGCGCCACAGAGCCTTGGGTCGAAATTATAGTAGACCTAAACGGGAGTTCCCGTTATAGAACTAGAGTATGTTAGTACTCGAAAAGAGATGGGACTTTTATGTCCTAAGCAGAGTGGAACCGCGAAAGGTGTAACCTTTTGCCTCTGTATGTTATATACATGAGGTAAAAGGTTTTTTTATTTGTATTTTTGCTAGCAATAAAAAAATAAATAGTGGAGGTAATAGTAATGAAGTATTCAAGTATTTATGAAACTATTGGTAAAACACCTTTAATTAAACTAAATAATTTAACAGATGAAAGTATGGCTGATGTATACGTTAAAGTAGAAGCTTTTAATCCAGCTGGTAGTGTTAAGGATAGGCCAGCTTTATATATGATAAAAGATGCAGAAGAAAAAGGAATTCTTCAAAAGGGTGGAACAATTATAGAGCCTACAAGTGGAAATACTGGAATAGCTCTTTCTATGATTGGAGCTGCAAGAGGCTACAAGGTAATTATAGTAATGCCTGATACTATGAGTATTGAAAGAAGAAAGCTTATGAAAGCATATGGAGCAGAGCTAATTCTAACAGAAGGCAAATATGGTATGCAGGGAGCGGTAGATAAAGCTTTAGAATTAAAGGAAAAGCATGGCTATTTTATGCCTAACCAGTTTGAAAATCCTGCCAACGTGAAAGCCCATTATGAAACTACTGGGGTAGAAATATTAGAAGCTATGGGAGGAAGTTTTGATGCCTTTGTTGCAGGAGTAGGCACAGGAGGAACTGTTACAGGTGTAGGAAGAAGGTTAAAAGAAGCAAATCCAGCTGCCTTAGTGATGGCAGTAGAGCCAAAGAGCTCTCCACTACTTTCTGAAGGAAAGGCAGGAAGCCATAAAATACAAGGAATAGGGGCAAATTTTGTACCTAGCATATTGGATAGGGACCTATTAGATGGAATAATAGCTGTAGAAGATGAAGATGCTATGAAAACGGCAAGGCTAATTGGAGCTAGTGAAGGAATATTCTGCGGCATATCTTCTGGAGCAAATGTATTTGCAGCTATTGAAATTGCTAAAAAATTAGGAAAGGGCAAAAAAGTAGTTACAGTGCTGCCTGATACTGGCGAAAGATATCTATCTACAGCATTATTTGTTGGAGAGTGATACTATGTTTTTTAAAATGATAATAGAGGAAGCAAGGAATATATTAAGGAAGGATCCAGCAGCTAAAAATTTACTTGAAGTATTACTTTGCTATCCCGGTTTAAAGGCAATAATTTACCATAGAATAAGCCATAAGCTGTATAAAAAGAAAAAATATACCCTAGCAAGAATTATCTCTCAAAGGGCAAGGAGGATAACAGGTATAGAAATCCATCCAGGGGCAAAAATAGGTAAAAACCTATTTATTGATCATGGCATGGGGATAGTTATAGGAGAAACTGCAGAAATTGGAGACAATGTGACCCTGTATCATGGCGTAACCCTTGGAGGAATTGGAGGAGAGCCTAATAAGAAGCGCCATCCTACTGTAGAAGATGATGTGATGATAGGGGCTGGAGCAAAAGTCTTAGGTCCTATAACCATAGGAAAAGGAGCTAAAATAGGAGCAAATGCTGTAGTATTAGATGATGTACCCCCATATACTACTGTAGTAGGTATACCTGCTAAGGTAGTTAAGAGTAATAAAAGAGACTATATAATGTATGTCATATAATAGATGGATATTTACAATTAATAAAAATATTGTATAATAGTTAATATAATAATAGTAGAATAGAATAAGGAAAAAGCTATGATCAAGACTAGTAGGCATAATAAAGGTCTATAGCGAGTCAGGGATGGTGGAAGCCTGATGACACTATTATGCTGAATGGACTTGAGAGCTAATATCTGAAATTTAGTAGGATATTAGGGCTAATCTCCCTTAAAGGATTTAAAGTGGGCTTTAGTCCAATCGGAGTGGCACCGCGGAAGTAACCCTTTCGTCTCTGTTTTTTGAGATGGAGGGGTTTTTTATTAAAGGAAGTAATATTTAGAATTAGGATGGGGGTATGTTAATGGAAAGAAAAGTAGTATTCAGTGGAGTTCAACCTTCAGGCAGTTTAACTATAGGAAATTATATAGGTGCTATTAAGAATTGGATTTCTTTACAGGATGAATATGATTGTTATTACTCAATAGTTGATTTGCATGCTATCACAGTACCTCAAGTTCCGAAAGATTTGAGAAGGAGTACTTTAGAAGTATTAGCCTTATACCTAGCTTGTGGCCTAGATCCAGAAAAGAGCACTATATTTATACAGTCTCATGTACCAGCCCATGCTGAACTGGCCTGGGTATTAAATACTATGTCTTATATGGGGCAATTAAGCAGAATGACCCAGTATAAGGATAAATCAAAAAAATTAGGGGAAAGTGTAAATGCAGGACTATTCACATATCCAGTGCTTATGGCAGCAGATATACTCTTATACCAAGCAGATTTAGTGCCTGTAGGAGAAGACCAAAAACAACACTTGGAGCTTGCTAGAGACTTAGCAGAAAGGTTCAATAATCGATATAGTCCTACTTTTAAGATTCCAGAGCCTTTGATCAAAAAAGAAGGGGCAAGAATAATGAGCCTTCAGGATCCAACTAAGAAAATGTCTAAATCCGATGAAAATGAAAATGCCTATATACTCATACTAGATAAACCTGATGACATAAGGAGAAAGGTAAAAAGAGCAGTAACCGATTCTATTGGGGAAGTAAAATATAGGGAAGAACAGCCAGGCATTATGAACCTAATGACTATTTATTCAGTTTTCAGCGGTTGTTCTATGGAGGAAATAGAGAAAAGATATGAAGGCAAAGGCTATAAAGAATTTAAAGAGGATTTAGCAGAAATAATAATAGAAGGCTTGGCTCCAATACAGGAAAAATATAGGGAGTATATGGCAAACAAGGATTTTCTTGAGAGGGTATACAAACAGGGGGCAGAAAAGGCTAATTATGTATCAAATAAGACATTACGAAAAGTATATAAAAAAGTGGGCTTTGTTGCTAGGTAGCTTTATAGACATAATTAAAAGCATATGATAAAGAAGCAATCTTTATCATATGCTTTTTATACCTAAATATTTCTTAACTTATGTAGTTTTTATACTTTATCTTTTGTTTAAGAACCTACTTATTTAACTTCATCTAATTTTACATTTTTGATGGCTTCTTCTGCAAAGGTTGTTGTTACTATCTTATCGTACTCTGGTCTTTTATCTAATTCTCCTGCCATTTCCATTATATCCATCATGTGATTTAGTCCTTCTTCAGATATAACTGGTTCTGGCTTCCAGCTGTCTTGGTTTTTATATCTATCGATTAAGGATATTAATACTTCATCCTCCACATCTGGGAAGAAAGGTTTTACCACTTCAGCTATTTCTTCAGTATTGTGGTTTTGTACCCAGAGCATACCCTTATATAGGGCATTTGTAAAGGCTTGAATTAATTCTGGCTCCTTTTCTATGGTGCTCTTTAGGGCTGAATAGCATGTATATGGGATATAGCCTCCTTCAACTCCCACAGAAGCTACCACATATCCTTTACCTTCCTTCTCAAGGCTAGAAGCTACAGGTTCGAAAAGGGTAACATAGTCTCCTTCTCCCCCTACAAAAGCTCCTGCAAGCACATCAAACTGTACATCTGTTCTTAGGTTTACATCAACACCTGGAGTTAAGCCATTCTTTTTAACAACATATTCTAAAGTCATATAGGGCATTCCGCCTTTTCTACCACCAAGAACCTCTTTACCTTTAAGTTTTTCCCAGGTAAAATTAGGATCTGGCTCCCTTGCAACTAAGAATTGACCGTCCCTTTGGGTTAGTTGTGCAAAGTTGATGGCATAGTCTTCTCTTCCTTCATTGTATACATAGATAGATGCTTCTGGTCCCATAAAGCCTATGTCAGCATCCTTGCTTAATAGGGCTGCCATAACCTTATCTGCTCCTTTTCCGTCTATAAGTTCAATTTCTAAGCCTTCTTCTTCAAAAAAGCCTAAGCCTATAGCTACATATTGGGGGGTATAAAATAAGGAGTGGGTTACTTCTACCAATCTAACTTTTCTTAAATCTTCTTCTTTTTGACAGCCAACTGCAATAATACTCAGCACAATTGTCAACAATAAAATAATGGAAAAGATCCTAAAACCCTTTGACATATTATCACCCTTATAATATTATAAAAATAATGGTAGCTTTATTAGCTATAATATTCTTACTAGCTGAATTGGTTACTAAATAAAATCTATTTCAGAAAGAGGGTTTAGAGTGAATATACCTAATATACTCACTATAATAAGAATCATATTAATTCCTGTATATCTTTATATTTTCTATAATCTAGAAAATATATTTTATGCAGGCTTAATTTTTGCACTAGCAGGACTAACAGATGCTTTAGATGGTAGAATTGCAAGAAAGTATAATATGACCTCCAAATTAGGGGCAGCCTTAGATCCACTAGCAGATAAGCTGATGACTTTTGCAGTACTTATTAGCTTTACATCAATAGATTTAATACCCTTGTGGGTTGTAATGATACTGGGAATTAAAGAGGTTCTAATGATTTTAGGTGGCATTATACTGTATCTTTTTAAAGAAAAAAGGGTTCTTCCGTCCAACAAATTTGGCAAGGCGGCTACGGTTTCTTTCTATATAACCATTTCTGCTATAGTATTGATGATTCCTTTTCCAAATCTTATAAAATTGTTGATTATTATTACCGTATCCTTAAACATAATAGCTTTTCTTAATTACTTTAGAATTTTTCTTTTCAGTAATGGGGATGAAGAATTTATCAGGTAATGTTGACTTTATATTTTGATAAATGTATAATAATGGATAACAATTTCATAATTGGCTATGAAGAAGAGGAGTAAGTAAACAACCTATACAGAGAGAAAAGCCCACAGGCTGAAAGGCTTTTCTAGGCAATGTTTACTGAAGGTAGCTTCTGAGCCTTTAAGCTGAAATTTTAGTAGGCTTAAACGGTAGAACCGTTATATTCTATGAGTGCCATAGTTATCTATGGAAGCAAGGTGGTACCGCGGATTATACCTTCGCCCTTGATTAGGTGCGAAGGTTTTTTAATTGGAACACAATGGAGAAAGGGAGGAACAGATCATGACAAAGAACTTAGCTAAAACCTACAACCCGAAAGAGTTTGAAGATAGGATTTATAAATTTTGGATGGATAAGGGCTATTTTAGAGCTAGAGTAAATAAGGATAAAAAACCCTTTACTATTATGATGCCTCCACCAAATGTTACTGGAAACCTTCATATGGGCCATGCTTTAAACAACACTATACAAGATATACTAATAAGATGGAAGCGTATGGAAGGCTATGAAGCCTTGTGGCAGCCTGGTACAGACCATGCCAGCATTTCAACAGAGGCAAAAGTAGTTGAAAAGTTAAAGAATGAAGGGAAAACTAAGGAAGAGCTAGGAAGAGAAGGCTTCTTAAAAGAAGCATGGGCATGGACAGAAAAATATGGAGGAAATATAAATAATCAGCTTAAAAAACTAGGGGTATCTTGCGATTGGGAAAGGGAAAGGTTTACTCTAGATGAAGGACTAAGCTATGCGGTAGAGGAAGTATTTATTAGGCTATATGACAAAGGATTAATATATAGAGGAAATAGGATAATAAACTGGTGTCCTAATTGTAAAACAGCTATTTCTGACGCTGAAGTGGAGCATGAAGAGAAAGAGGGAAGTCTATGGCATATAAAATATCCAATTAAAGATGAAGATAGATTCATAACTATAGCTACTACTAGGCCAGAAACTATGTTAGGAGACTTAGCTATAGCGGTAAATCCAGAAGATGATAGGTATAAGGATTTAATTGGAAAAATGGCCATTCTTCCTCTAGTAAATAGAGAAATCCCAATAATAGCAGATGAATATGTGGATATGGAATTTGGTACTGGAGCAGTTAAAATAACTCCATCCCACGATCCTAATGACTTTGAAGTAGGAGCTAGACACAATCTTGGCCAGCTGAAGATAATGAATGATGATGGTACTATAAATGAAAATGGTGGAGTGTATGCAGGTTTAGATAGATATGAAGCTAGGAAGAAGATAGTGGAGGACCTAAAGACACAAGGTTATTTAGTTGAAGAAAAGAAACACTTACACAGTGTAGGCCATTGTGAAAGATGTAAAACTACAGTGGAACCAATTATATCTAAACAGTGGTTTGTAAAGATGGAGCCCTTAGCAAAACCAGCCTTAGATGCTTATAGGGAAGGAAAGCTTAGATTCATACCTGAAAGGTTTGGTAAGATATATGTCCATTGGCTAGAAAATATTAAAGACTGGTGTATTTCAAGGCAGCTTTGGTGGGGACACAGATTGCCTGTTTACTATTGTAACCATTGTGGTGAGATAATGGTTACAAGAACAAAGCCTGAAAGCTGTAGTAAATGTGGAAGTAAAGATATATATCAGGACCCAGATACATTAGATACATGGTTTTCATCTGCCTTGTGGCCCTTCTCTACATTAGGCTGGCCTGAGGAGAATGAAGACTTAAATTACTTCTTCCCAACAGATGTGTTGGTTACTGGTTACGACATTATATTCTTCTGGGTTATAAGGATGGTATTTTCAAGTATTGAACAGACGGGTAAAGTTCCTTTTAAAGATGTATTCTTAACAGGCTTAGTAAGGGACTCCCTTGGAAGAAAGATGAGTAAATCTCTAGGTAATGGTATAGACCCACTAGATGTAATTGAGGAATATGGAGCAGATGCTTTAAGATTCACATTGGTTACAGGAAATACTCCTGGTAATGATATGCGTTTTTATATGGAAAGGGTAGAAGCCAATAGGAATTTTGCCAATAAATTATGGAATGCTACTAGATTTGTATTGATGAATTTAGATGAGGCTGTTGCTACTGAAAAGATTGATAGGGCCCTATTGGAAGAAGAGGATAAGTGGATCATTTCAAGATGCAATACAGTAATAAAAGAGGTAACCAATAATCTGGAGAAATATGAAATAGGTATAGCAGCTCAAAACATATACGATTTCATATGGGATGAATACTGTGACTGGTATATTGAGATGGTTAAACCTAGATTATATGGAGATAATATAGAAAGTAAGAAAACTGCTCAAAAAGTGCTTATATACGTATTAGAAAACATACTTAAACTACTCCATCCTTTCATGCCCTTTATTACAGAAGAGATATGGAACCATTTACCTGATAGGGAGAAACCTCTTATAGTAAGTGATTGGCCAACATATAAGGAAGAAGATGAAAATAAAGAAGCAGAAAGAAAAATGAACTTTGTAATGAATGCTATAAAGGGCATTAGAAACGCTAGACAGGAAATGAATATACCACCATCTAAGAAAGCACAATTAATATTTGTAACTAAAGATGAAGATGTTAAAGGCTTAATAGACTATGGTAGAAGATATTTCATCAACCTAGCAAGTGCTGATAGTATTGTAATTAAAGATGATAAAGCCAATTTAGGGGATAATAATTTATCAGTTGTGCTAGATAGATGTGAAGTATTTATTCCATTGAAGGATTTAATAGACTTTGAAAAGGAAATAGAAAGGCTTGAAAAGGAGAAAGAAAAGCTAGAAGCAGAAATAAAAAGGGCAAAAGGTAAGCTTTCCAATGAAGGTTTTGTGAAAAAGGCCCCTGAACATATAGTTGAAAAAGAGAGAGAAAAGCTTCAAAAATATGAAAGTATGCTGGAAAAAGTATTACAAAGATTAGAGTCATTAAAGGATAGTAGGTAAAAGATTTTTAATAAATACAATAGGATAGCGGGGGATTAACATGAATTATGAAGAAGCCCTAAGCTACATTCATGATAAAGAAAAATTTGGCTCAAACTTAAGATTAGATACAATACGAAAGCTACTTGAGCTATTAGGGAATCCACATATAGGCTTAAAATACATCCATATAGCAGGTACCAATGGTAAAGGTTCAACTGCTTCCTATATAGCAACTATGTTAAAAGAGGCCGGCTATAAGGTAGGCCTCTTTACATCTCCATATTTAGAAAGATTTAATGAGAGAATTTCTATAAATGGAGTAGATATTCCAGATGAAAGGCTAGCTGAAATTACAAAGAGAATAAAAGATAAGATTGAGATAATGCTTAAAGAAGGATATGCCCATCCCACTACTTTTGAAATTATTACTTCTATTGGCTTTGTATTTTTTAAAGAAGAAAATGTAGATTATGTTGTACTAGAGGTGGGTCTTGGAGGCAGGTTAGATGCTACCAATGTAATAGAGGAAGCCCTTATGTCTGTTATAACCACCATAGATTATGATCATATGGATGTGTTAGGGGATAGTTTGGAAAAGATTGCATACGAAAAAGCAGGCATTATTAAGAAAAAGGCTTTAGTTTTGTCCTATCCTCAACAAAAAGAGGCAATAGAAGTAATTAAAAAGGTCTGCAAAGAAAAGGAGGCAGAGCTTACCATCTGCCCAATGGAAAATGTTAATATAGTTGAACTAAACGAATTTGGGGGTATATTTCATTACCATTTTAATAGTTTCCTACTTAGAAAACTGGAAATTAGCCTTATAGGGGAACATCAGGTATACAATGCAGCCTTAGCTGTTACAGCTATTTTGTTATTAAAGGAAAAAGGTTTGGTAAATATTAATGATGAACAAATAAGGGCCGGACTTAAAAATACAAGGTGGAAGGGAAGATTGGAAGTATTAAGTAGAAAGCCCCTCTTTGTAATAGATGGAGCTCATAATATACAAGGAATAAAAACATTAGTTAATAATTTAAAGAGGTTTAAATACAATAGATTAATATTAGGAACGAGCATTTTGAAGGATAAGGACGTTGAAGAGATGATAAAATATTTAGCACCATTGGCTGATGAAATAGTAATAACTGAGGCAAATATATATAGAAGGATGGAAGCAGAAGATTTAGAAAAGGTAATAAACAAGTATAATAAAAATACCCATGTGGAAAAGGATATAAAAGAGGCTATAGATAAAGCTTATGCTTTAGCCAATGAAGATGACTTAATATTGTTTGTCGGCTCCCTATACTTAATTGGCGATGTAAGAAGGCTCCATACTGAAAATTACTAGTTATATGTAACCCTCCTATGGAATATACATTAAATATATTCTATAGGAGGGTTATTTATGGATAGAATAGATAGATTAACAGATAAACAGCTGCTTGCTTATGCATTGCAGGAAATAGAAAAATTAAACTTATTGTTTAAGCAGAATAATATGGAGCAATATAACCTTGCTAAATTTAGGGTAAATCAGCTAATAGCTGAGATAAAAAAGAGGAAACTAACTTTAGAAAAGGATGTATTTATAAAGAGGATATTATTTAAAGAGTAACAGTTTTTATCACCGAAGTCCACTTATAAGCATAGATTAACTTATATAGTGGATGGAGGTGAGGCTTTGAACTATAATAAGACAATAGTTGTAGCTAATACAAGGGATGATACACTAACCTTTATTGATAATTGGATGGATAAAAAAATAGAAAACTTAAAAATAAAAGATTTGGATAGTTTTAATTCAAAACAGCTCAGGGGAAATTTTCAAAGTTGTAATATTGGACCATATGATTTAGCAACAGATGGAAAAAACTACTTATACTGCACTAATGTATATGATAATTCAATAGTAAAGGTTGATTTAAGGACCAGAAAAGTATTAGATATAGCACCAGTAGGTAAATATCCTGCATGTATTAGATATTATAAGAGCAATTTATATATAGTTAATAGCGATTCTAATTCAGTGTCAGTTGTAGAAGAAAGTAGTTTTTCATTACTTGAAAACATTCCTGTTGGAGAAAAGCCAATAGATATCCAAGTAGATGAAAAAAACGACAAATTATATATAGCTAATGGTAATGGTTTTAGTATAGATGTAATAGATTTAAATGGGAAAAGGAAAGAGAGAATAAAGTTGGTGGACAATCCAGTTAAGTTGGTAATCGATGATGGAATTATGTATATTTTATCCAATGTAAATAATGGCTTATTAAACAATAGCAATATATATGTAATGGATTTAGAAACATATAGTATAAAAACCATGGATAATCTTAAAGGTATATTCAGCAATATGATAAAGATAAATGGAGGGGAAGTAATTTTTATTACAAGTATGGACAATGGCTATCTATATAGAATGGAGATGAAGGAAAAGAATTTATTAAGTAAAATTTATTTAGGGGGTATGCCTAATAAATTGGAATGGGATGGAGATAATATACTCTTTATCTCCAATATTTTGACAGATATTATTACTGTATTTGATATTAAGGAAAACAAGCCAATAGATAGTATAAAAGTAGGCAAAGAGCCAAATGGCATATTAGTCGTTGATAGAAATTATGTTGTCTCCAACTAACATATTTAGAAGATTTTTATAAATATACTCAGTATTATTCTTCCAGTTATCACAGATCCCCTTTGCCTCATTTTCTGAAGGAATGTCTAAATAGATACTTAATATGGTTCGTTTTTTTTCAATAAGCCTTAAATTTACCATGTATTCGTTATTGTCTTTTTTGTAATATTCCCCGAATACTTGAGCAGCTTTGTCTTTGGACTTTGTGCCATTTTTAAATTTAGAGGATATTTCTTCTTTGATTTTTTCAGGTATTCTATCTTGGAAAAAGGATAAGGTAGCTTTACCTTTTTCTAATAATATGTAAACACTCTTATTTTTAACACCATTTTTTTTATAATCTATAAAACCAGCTGACACTAGTTCAGATAGATATTGTTGGGTTAAAAAATAGTTCATATAGTTATTTTCTAATATAAATTCTGTAATCTCATTGTTTGTAAGGGGTGTATTGGATTCATTTATTATATATAATAAGAGCAGTTTGTTTTGAGCTAGCTCTTCTGTATTTTCAAAAAACATACTGGCCACCTCTTCTAATAATTGTATGATATTTCTATTCAATTATAACACATAAAAGAAGCAAGTGGAAATCCACTTGCTTCTTTAATTATCTAAATTATTTATTTGCTAGTTGGCTTTGAGCTGTTTCAACTAGCCTTTTTACCATGTTGCCGCCTACATAACCATTTACCCTTGATGGTAGTTCTCCTTTATCTATAGTGTTATAGTTAGTGATTCCTAATTCACTTGCAATTTCTAGCTTCATTTGTTCTAAAGCTTGTTTTGCTTCAGGAACTAGTATTTTATTGTTATTAGCCATTTTTTTCTCCTCCTTACAACAACTTTTTAGTTGCTGCAGTAATAATATAACCTGGCATACAAAAAAGTATTCTGGTAAAAATAACTACAATCTATAATTAATGGTTTTAAAGTTAATAATAAATTAATTATAAGGAAATATTAAGCATTATTAAAGAATGTTTATGAAACATAATAATATTACTATATAACAATTTTTTAGATAAGTGGCTTAGAACATGTAATATAAAAATTCTTATGGAATAAATTATATTAATAGGAGATAAGGGGGAGATATTTTGAAAAGTATCTCAGGAAGGCATAATATGCTATATAGAATAGTTATTGTAACTTTTCTAATACTTATATCTGTACTATATTCAACTATAAAATTTAATAACATTAATATAATGGAAGTCTTCTCCTATAAAAAAGAACTTCCCATATATAGTGTAGAAACTGAAGACAAAAAAGTTGCCCTTACCTTCGATGCAGCTTGGGGAGATAATTATACACTAGGTATTTTAGATATATTAGATAAACACAATATAAAAGGAACCTTCTTTTTAGTAGGCTTTTGGGTGGATGAACATCCAGACCATGTTAAGGAGATAGCTAAAAGGGGACATGAAATAGGCAATCATTCAACTAATCATCCATACATGAGCCAACTTTCAGATGATGAGATAATAAAGGAGTTGGAAATTACCTCAGATAAAATAGAAGATTTAACTGGTAAAAGACCAACACTGTTTAGGCCACCTTTTGGAGATTATGACGACAGAGTTATAAACTTGTGTAGGGAAAAAGGCTATTATGTAATCCAATGGGATGTTGATTCCCTAGATTGGAAAGAATTAGGAGTTCAGCCGGTTGTTGATAGGGTAACTAGGAATGTACGAAATGGCTCTATAGTTTTATTCCATAACAATGCAAAATATATATTAGAATTTCTTCCAGTAATTATTGAAAGGCTTAAAGCTGAAGGTTATGAGTTTGTAACAGTTTCAGATTTAATATATAAAGATGATTTCCACATAGATAATACAGGTAGGCAAATACCAAACAAATGATAATCTAAATTTTAAAGGAGTAATATTATGACAAAAAGACTTGTATCCATTGGAGTATTATGCCAAAAAGAAAATAATGGTGCTTATCATATAGTTAAAGAAATATTGGCTAACTGTGGCTATAAGTTCCTTTATAACAATGTTACCTTTAGCATATTGACTAATGAAGATGATTTTATATTAATTTTTGATTTGACCAAGGGGATTGCAGAAAAGATAAAAGGTTTAAATTTGTGCTTAGATATAATAATCGATTCAGGCCTAAACAAGAAGGACTACTATAATCCCTCTATTAGAGCTTTAGTAAAAAAGTCTAAATACTTCATAATGAATATTGATGAAAAGGATTCGGTTAATATTTTAAGTGAAAATATAGAAAGTTTAATATTGACTTATGGCCTTAATAAAAAAGCAACAGTTACAGCATCTAGTTTAACTATTGATAGGGACATAAAAACTAATATATGCCTTCAAAGAGAATGTACTACTATTAAGGGAAACAAGATAGAGCCTATGGAATTTCCAATAACCATAGATTTAGTAGGTAGAAGTAATTTTTATAATAGTCTAGCAGCCATCGCCTTTGGCCTTATTTATGGTATTCCAATAGAAAATATAAAGAGTTCATTACTAAATATTAAAGTTAATTCTAGACTTCTTGAAAAAATATATCATAAGGACTGTATTATATTAGCTAATTACTGCAAAGATAGTTCTGATTATAATTTTGTATTTGAAGAAATCCAATATATGAAGCATAATGACCTTTATGTAATAAAGGGAATAGACGAGGATGAAGAATTTTTTAAAATAAAATCTAATTTAAAAGTTATATTTGATTGGCAAGAAGTATTTAATATAAAAAAATTATTTTTGTTTTTAGATAAAAAAAACAGTTTGATAACAAGAAATATAGAATCGTTATTATCTAATCAAATATTAGATTATAGTTTTTATACAGAACTGCAGGAATGTGTATTTTCAGCCATAAACTCTCTAAATAAGGGAGACATTTTACTTATATTAGGTAAAGATGCTGTAAAAGGAGTTAAAGATATAATATGCCTGCTAAATAAGTAGCTGGCATAAAATTATATAGAAAAAACTCTACAGCTTTGATAAAATGTTACCAAACCACAAAAGAGGAAACAACCATAAAAAAATCATTCCGCAATCATAATAGTATAACTAGCTGAATAAACATAAATATAAATAATAAGATACATAAGGATAAAGGGGGAGATGATTTTATTGACAAACAGCATTTTAGAAACCAATTACGTTAAGATTACAGGTAAAATAGTATCACCTATTGAATTTAGCCATAAAATATATGGTGAAGGCTTTTATAACTTCTTTATTGAAGTTCCAAGGCTTAGTGAAACGGTTGATGTCTTACCAGTAAGCATATCGGAAAGATTAATCATTAATATGGAACTTAAAGAAGGCACTTATGTTAAAATAATAGGACAGTTAAGATCTTATAACCGATATGTAAATGGAGCTAGTAAGCTAATTCTAACTGTATTTGCAAGAGATATTGAATTACTTGAAGATGAAGAAGAGATAAAAGAAAATTTAAAGTCGCCAAATGAAATATTTTTAGATGGATATATTTGTAAACCGCCAGTTTATAGGACCACTCCTTTTGGAAGAGAGATTTCAGACTTACTTTTAGCAGTAAATAGAGCTTATAATAAATCAGATTACATACCATGTATTGCCTGGGGAAGAAATGCTAGGTTTTGCAGCAACATATTAGTAGGGGACCATATAAAAATATGGGGAAGAATACAAAGTCGTGAATATCAAAAGAAGTTAGAAAATGGAGAAGTAGAAACAAGAGTGGCTTATGAAGTATCTATTTCAAAATTAGAATATATAGAAAATGATAATAATAGGCTAAAAAAATCTAAGGATGAGGCCCAAGAGGAGGCCGTAAGGGAGGTTTAAATTTTATAAAATACCTTACCATATGAAAATATGGTAGGTATTATTTTTTTATATCTTCATCAAATTTATATTTTATGTTATAATCAACACAATAATTATTATTTTAATATTATTAATAAGTGATGGGTGAATCATCATGAATTTAAAATTAGTAATTATTTTTACACTATTTATAATACTAATAGGCCTTCAGTATACTTTAAATAAAATATTACTAGAATTAAGAGAAATAAAGCAAATATTACAAAGAAAACCATAGGATTATACAAGGAAGAAAGGAGAGGTTAATTTGGAGTTGAAAAAACAGCCAAGAATTTTATTTGATGCAGAACAAATTGCTAAAAGGGTTAAAGAAATGGGCACAGAAATAACTAAAGATTATGAAGGAAAAGAAATTGTAGTTATATCTTTGCTTAGAGGAAGCTTCGTATTTGCAGCTGATTTGGTAAGAGCTATTGAAGTACCAGTAAATATTGATTTTATGACAACCTCCAGTTATGGATACAATCAAGAATCTTCTGGCTTAGTGGAAATTGTAACCGATATTAGAACAGATATAAAAGATAAGTATGTACTTATAGTTGATGATATAATGGATTCTGGGAATACCATGAAGGAAGTAGTAGAATATATTAGGAGAAAAGGTCCTAAGTCCATAAAGACCTGTGTTATGTTGGATAAGCCTAGCAGAAGGGAAGTGGAAATCACTCCAGATTATGTAGGCTTTACTATTCCAGATGTGTTTATTGTTGGCTATGGGCTTAATTACGGAGATTATTATAGGAATGTGCCTTATATATTTACTTTTGATGATTAATAAACCTACAGCTAGGCTGCAGGTTTTATTATCTTTTATTAGTATTATGAAAAGGGTGAAAGTGTTTGCAAAGTAGAAGGCCTTCTATTACAGATACTAATTTTCTTTTCTTAATAATAGCCCTTTTGCTTTTAAGTATAGGGGCATGGGTGCAAAGTAGACACCTTTTTATTGGGCTTTTAATAACCCAGTATTTAATTATACTTTTTCCAATAGTACTCTACTTAAAAAGAAGAGGCTATAATTTAAAAGGCTTTTTGCGAATAAAAAGTTTGACTTTAAAGCAAGTTGTGTATATAGTGCTAATTGTTATTTTTTCTTATCCCATAGCAGTATTCTTCAACTATGTAGGAATATTATTCCTTAGTAAATATGGTAGAATATTACCAAATCCTATTCCCATACCTTCTGATATTAATGAGTTTTTATTATCATTTATGATTGTAGCACTTACACCTGGCATATGTGAAGAAGTAATGTTTAGAGGAATGATAATGAAAGCTTATGAAGTTTATGGTAGAAAAAAGGCTATTATATTATCAGCAATACTATTTGGCCTATTCCACTTTAATCTACAAAATCTATTAGGTCCTATATTTTTAGGTATATTATTTGGAATTTTAGTCTATAAAACTGAATCCTTACTTTCATCTATTATTGGGCATACTGTAAATAATACAATAGCCTTAACAATTGGCTTTCTATCAAGCGATATTCAACAGGCCTCTATAGAAAACACACATGATGCAGGCACAATGGTTTATGGTAGCATTATTTTAGGAGTTATAGCTTTTGCTTTTTTCCTGCTTGTTAGGAAACTTTTACTTTCCTTCCCTGCCAGGGTAGATGAAACTAGTTTAAATAATGATGGATATATTCAATTTGTCCCTGTTATAAAAACAAGGATAAATATTATAGAGGCAACACCCATAGTCTTAGTAATTCTTATATTTTTTATATATAGTTATATCTTATTTTTTGCATAAGTATAAAATCATATATTCTTCCTAATAATAACTACAACAAGAACTTTTGGGAGGGAAGAATATATGGCAAAGAAAAAGAAGAAAAAAGAATTAACATTAGAGGATAAATTAAAGTATGAAATAGCCGAAGAGCTGGGACTTATGGATAAGATAAAAGAAGTAGGCTGGGGAGGTTTAACTGCTAAGGAATCAGGAAGGATTGGAGGCCTTATTACTGTAAGAAAAAGAAATATGAAAAAACAACAAAAGAAAGAAGAGTAGCTTTTATAAGGGGGACAAATATGTATAAGGATATGGCACTAGTCTATGATGAACTAATGGATGATGTAGATTATGAAGGCTGGTTTAACTATATAGAGGAAATTTTTAATAGATTTGGAAAAAAACCCAATTCCATATTGGAAATGGCTTGTGGCACTGGAAATTTATCTTGTTATTTGGCAAGAGAAGGTTATGATTTAACTTGCTTCGACATATCTGATGACATGCTTAGTATTGCTTATAATAAATTAGCTGCTTTCAAAAATGTTACCCTATTAAAACAAGACATGACCAATTTTAATATATATAAAAAGTTTGATTGTGTATTAAGTGTTTGTGATAGCATAAATTACATTATTGATAGAAAAGATTTGCTAAATACTTTTACTAGAGTAAAAGAACATCTTAAGGAAGATGGAATTTTTATATTCGATATAAATTCCTACTATAAATTAAAACATGTAATAGGAAACAATATATTTGTAGAAGATAGAGGGGATATATTTTATACTTGGACGAATAATTTTTGTGAAGAAGAAAGGATTGGAGAATTCTATTTAACTTTTTTTGTAAAAGAAAAAAATGGATATTATAAAAGGTTTGATGAGGAGCATATTCAGAAAGCTTATACTGTAGAAGAAATAATTGCCTTTTTAAAGAAGGCTGGTTTTAGCAAAATAGATGCTTTTGCTTCCTTTACCTTCATTCCTCCAAAAGATACAAGCCAACGAATATGTTTTATTGCATTTCCATAAATGCTAAAAAATATAGAGAATATTTAACATTATTGTAGGGAATATTAATTGACAAATATATAAGGTCTATGATAGACTTAAGTGAAAGTAGATGAATGGAAAAGTCATCTATTTAAAAAGTTTGTATTGGAGGAATGTTTTAAATGGTTAAAGGAACTGTAAAGTGGTTTAATGCAACAAAAGGCTATGGTTTTATTTCTACAGAGAATGGCGAAGATGTGTTTGTACACTACTCAGCTATTCAAGGAGATGGATTTAAAACTTTAGAAGAAGGTCAAGAAGTTGAATTTGAAATTGTTCAAGGTGAAAAAGGACCACAAGCTACAGATGTAGTAAAACTATAGTTAAGTTTCTTAAGTGTAGTTTTTACTGTAGCAAATTAAGCCCCTGTATCAGGGGCTTTAAATATTTAATAAAATATAGGAGGTTAATATGAAGGATTATATAATAAGAGGAATAGATGAAAAGGAGACTATAAGATTTTTTGTAGCTTCTACAACCAATTTAGTAGAGAAAGCAAGAAAAATACATAATACATCTCCTACAGCTACGGCAGCCCTTGGACGAGTACTTACTGCAGCAGCCATGATTGGAATTACTTTAAAAAATGAGAAGGATACCTTAACCATAAGGATACAAGGGGATGGACCTATTGGAAATATAGTATGTGTAGCCAATAGCAAGGGAGAAGTAAAAGGATATGCAGATTATCCTCAAGCAGATGTGCCCAGCAGAGCTGATGGGAAATTAGATGTAGGTAGACTTGTAGGTAAAAATGGCCATATAGTCGTTATAAGGGATTTAGGACTTAAAGAGCCTTTTGCTGGCTATAGCAATTTAGTTACAGGGGAAATTGCAGAAGATTTAGTAAACTATTTTTATCATTCTGAACAACAGCCTTCAGCCATCAGTTTAGGTGTATTAGTAGATAGGGACATATCTGTAAGGGCTGCAGGAGGCTTTATGATCCAGTTATTGCCTGGTGTATCAGAGGAAGATATTGAGAAAATAGAAGGGATACTTAAAAACATAAAGCCTATGTCCACATTAATAGATGAGGGTTTAACTCCAGAAGAAATATTAAAGGAGATATTTGGTGAGTTCAAAGTAAAGCTATTAAGCAAAATACCAGTTGAATATAAATGTAATTGTAGTGTAGAAAAAATAGAAAGTGCATTGATTAGTTTGGGAAATGAAGAATTAAAAAATATTATTGAAGAAGATGGAAAAGCAGAGGTTGTATGCCATTTTTGCAATACTAAATATAGGTTTTCTAAGGATGACTTGATAAAACTATTGAAATAGTCCCCATTATATAATGTTATATAATGGGGATTTAATATATAAATTTTTATTGACAATAAACAAATTATGTAGTATACTAATCAATGTACCAACCAGCCCAGATAGCTCAGTCGGTAGAGCAGAGGACTGAAAATCCTCGTGTCGGTGGTT
>CALBUB010000116.1 GCA_937967955.1 uncultured Bacillota bacterium
TCAGGATTTACACTGATACTATCTATTCCTTCTCTTACTAGGAATTCAGCAAACTCTGGATACTGGGATGGTCCTTGTCCGCAAATGGATATGGTCTTTCCGTATTTATGGGCTGCTTTAATTAGTATAGAAATAGCTCTTTTTACTGCTTCATTTCTCTCATCAAAGTATCCCATAGTATTAAGAATACCTGAATCCCTATCAGCACCCATTACCAGCTGAGTTAAGTCATTACTTCCTATGCTGAAACCATCTACCATTTGGGCAAACTCTTCTGCCTGGAATACTACTGATGGTACTTCTGCCATAATCCAAATCTTAAAGCCTTTGTCTTGTACTAACCCTTCTTCTGCCATTATTTCTTTTACCTTTTCTAATTCCCATGTGGTTCTTACAAATGGTAGCATTGCCCATACATTATCAAGGCCAAATTCTTCTCTTACCTTTCTCATAGCTCTGCACTCAAGTCTGAAACCTTCTTCATAAGCTGGAGAAATATATCTGGATACTCCCCTCCAACCAATCATTGGGTTAGCTTCTATTGGCTCTACTTCGTCTCCACCTTTTAAGCCTCTAAATTCATTAGTTCTAAAGTCTGACAATCTTACTACAACTGGTCTAGGATAGATTTCCTGAGCTACCATTGTAATTCCTTCTGCCAATTTATCTACCATAAACTTGCCTTGGCCAGTTTTAACTAGATACATTGGATGGGCACCAATCATATTAGTGAATATAAATTCAGTTCTCATTAGGCCTATTCCATCAAATGGTAAGTTCTTATATTTGCCAATTATATTTGGCTCTCCTAAATTCATATATATCTTAGTAGCTGTTACAGGTGCCAATTGATGGATTATATCTTCACTTACAGCTGTACCTGCTGATACTTTTATGTCAGCTGCTTCTTTTTCTTCCTCTTGTAAAACGTAGCCTTCGTAAACTACCCCTCTTTTTGCATCAACAGTAATCTCCATTCCGTCCTTCAATATCTTGGTTGCATCTTTAGCACCTACTATACAAGGAATTCCCAACTCCCTTGATACTATGGCAGCATGGCAAGTTCTTCCGCCCTCTTCTGTTACTACTGCACTTGCCCTTCTCATGGCAGGTACCATATCTGGATTTGTCATAACGGTAACTAATACGTCACCATCTTGTACCCTTTCAATTTCTGAAATATCTTTAATATATTTAACTTTACCCCTACCAATACCTGGTGATGCTGCCAAACCTCTAACTAAGGCTTTTAACTGAGTATTATCTACACTCTTTTCCATTTCCTTCTCTCCTTTTAAAGTAGTTATAGGTCTGGATTGTAATATATATAACTTCTTAGTATCCTTATCAAAACCCCATTCTATATCCTGATGGCTTCCATACATATCTTCAATCTTCATGCCGTACTCTACTAATTGTAGTATTTCTTCATCAGTTAGACACTGTTTATTTACATATTCACTTCCTAGGTAATCTTTAACATCTACTTCTTCAGTTCCTACTCCCTCAGCTTTTCTAACAACCATTACTAACTTTTCAGCAATATGTTTTTCAACTACTTCCTTAGTCTTCTTATCAACTACATATTCATCTGGAGTTACCGAGCCGGATACAACTGCTTCCCCTAAGCCCCAGCTAGCATTTATCATAATTTGGTCTTTATCATTAGTAACTGGATTTGCTGTAAACATTACTCCTGCTTTTTCACTATTAACCATCTTTTGTACTACTACACTTAGGGCTACCTCAAAATGGTCAAAGCCTTGCTTTTCTCTATAATATACAGCTCTAGCAGTCCATAGTGAAGCCCAACATTTTCTTACATGATTAAGTAATTCTTCCGCTCCTCTTATATGAAGGTAAGTATCTTGCTGGCCTGCAAAGGATGCTTCTGGTAAGTCTTCTGCTGTAGCTGATGATCTAACTGCAACTTCTCCATCTTCTACCCCTATAATATTGTTAAATTCTTCATAAGCAGTCTTTATCTCATCAGCCAAATCCTGAGGAATTGGCTTTTCTACTATTAGATCTCTTACTTCTTTGCTAACCTTTTGTAACTCAGCAGAATCCTCTACATCTAAGCTTCCAATTTTTTCTTTGATTATATGGCCTAAATCTGACTTTTCTATAAAATACCTATATGCTTCAGCTGTAACACAAAAACCAGGGGGTACTTCTAAGCCTTTTTGGGTTAATTCTCCCAGATTGGCACCTTTGCCTCCCACCATTGGTATATCTTCTTTGTCTATTTCATTAAACCATCTTATATACTTTAGACGAGCCATACTATTCCTCCTATTTTTTCAATAATCACTATATATTATAGCATATTTGATTAATTATGCTACACTTTTTTAATGTTTTTTTTAAAAAAAATATAACCTCATAATTTATGAGGTTATATACTTAGGCCATATATTAACTTTCTATTCTAACATCAAAACCTATTACTCCAATTACATTTCCAGCCATATCCTTAACTGAAGTTGATATGGTCTTGTTGACTTCATTATTGAATATGCTGAAATAGAAATCTGATACATATAGGCCCTTATTTAATGCGCCTATAAACCACTCCCTATTTCTTATATCAATATCATCACTAATATAATCACTAGAAGATATGAGTTTTCCGTTTTTATCATAAAAGTAGATTAACTCAATATTAGGATACTCCCTTAGAATGTCCTTATATATATTGCTGTGAGCTTGTGTATTAAGGCTCCTTATATCTGGATTATCTTTAACTTTATTGACTGCTTTTAAGTTTCCTTCAATTATTCCATCTAACACCTGTTTGTCCATTACAATCTTTGAATGCTGCTTAACTTCATCTCCTAATTCCCTACTCATATCATTTATTATGTCAGCATTATTGCTTATATTATCAGTAATAGCTGCCTGTTCTTCAATGGCTGCTGATATTTGTTGAGTTTGGGATACATATTCTTCAGATATGTCGCTTATAAATTCTAGTTGCTCTATTATTTTATCTAGGGAGCCTAATTGCTCATCCATCTTACTATCAGTAGCCTCTAAAACACTTTTGATAGTATTAAGGCTATCCATACACTCTTGGAAATAATCTTCTGTTTCCCTAACCAATTGGGCATCCCTATATTCTTCCTCTATTATTTCTTTTAAATTAGCCAGTAAACTATTCATTTGGCTTGCAAACTCCCCAATCATGTTGTTAATCCTGTCCGTTGAATCCCTTGTCATCTCTGCCAGCTTCCTTACTTCCTCTGCTACTACTGCAAAACCCCTACCATGTTCTCCAGCTCTTGCAGCCTCTATGGCAGCATTTAGGGCTAATAGGTTTGTTTGTTCCGATATATCCTTTACTAAATCCACAATGTCATTTATTTCATCTACATTTTTTGAAATAACCTCTGCACTTTTAATTAGATTTCTATTCCTTTCTGCTCTATTTTCCATGTTATGTACTAATTTATTAAGAGTTTCTCCTGTTCTAAAAAAGGTTTCATTTGTATAATGCCATTTTTCTTTAGCCTTGCTATTTTCTTCAGTGGTTTCCTGGGATAAGATTCGAAGACTATTGTTCATAGATAATAGTTCTTCCACCTGATTTTTTTGTCTTTCTGCACCTATAGCTATTTCTTCAATAGAAGATGCTATTTCGTTTATAGATTGGCTGCTTTGATGCATAGCTTCTGCTAAATCCTTAGATACAGTTAATACTCTTTGAGAAGAGTAGCCAATCTGAGCTAGAGCACTCCTATAGTTGTACATAATATGATTTAAGTTTTCAGCAATATTAGTATAATGCTTGTCCCCTGTTTTGAACTTCTTAGACAAGTTGCCATTGGCAACCTCTTCAATTCCCTTTTCTATTTGCAGTAAAGAATTGTCCTTCCTTTTAATTATGTAAGTTAATATCTCTGCCGCTAAAACTAGGATTAGTGAAGCATATAAGTAAACAGGATTGAAATTATATCTGTACATTATAATGGCAAAAAAAAGTAACAATATTTTTACAAAAGGCAAGCAAAAAAACCTCCTTTCTAAATATTCCTTATATTCCTTCAAGTCTATTATACAATAGTATATTATATAATTTTACCATATTGTGTGATTTTTTCAAAAGAGTTAAAAAATAAAATCCCGTATGCAGGATACGGGATTTTAATACCAGCCATTTGTAAAGAATAATACTAATAACAAGAAGAAGAATAGTAAGGAATCATCTCCGCTATAGGACCATTTGCCTCCACCAAATAGGATTACTAATAGTAAGAAGAAGAATAGTAAAGAATCATCATCGAATCCAAAAAAGTCTCTTTCTCTTCTTTTATCGCCTCTTACATCTTCTACCATATTAAAACCTCCTTAATTTTTTCTCTCAATGTATACTATGATTAACAACAAGTTATGGTTACTATTTTGAATAATTATTTTATATTTTAGGTATCCTATTCTAAAAGAAAGGAGTTGATTCTGTGGATACATTAGCATTAGTATTAGTTATAATTGGAGCATTAAATTGGGGACTTATTGGACTATTTGAATTCGATTTAGTAGCCGCTATATTTGGAGGGCAAACTTCTGCCATTAGTAGACTAATATATGGTTTAGTAGGTTTGGCAGGCCTTTACTCAATCAAATTCCTATTTAGAGACAGAGAAAGAACACATTAGACATTAACTTATTTAACAGAAACATACTAATAATATTAATAGTATAAATAACAACTCATCATCAAATTTTTTACCGTATCTGCCATGGCCATCATGTCCCCAAGCAAACAATAATAAAAGCAAAAATATAAGTATAAGACTTTCATCAAAGTGCTTAGTCATCTTTTTCATAAAAATCCCCCTACATAGATTTCTTAGTATATAATATTCAAGTAAGAGGCTTTGGTTACTGTAAAAGGTATTTTCACAATAAAAAGCAAGCAGAGATTCTTAAGAATCTCTGCTTGCTTTTAATTCTTCTCTTAATTCAGTTATAGACTTAGTTGAAATATTCTTTTTATCAATATTAAGCAATTTTATAGCCTTTTCAAGCTCTGCTTCTTTCTCTACTTCTATTTCCACATAGGGATAGGGATAAGTATTTTCATCCCATCTATCCAAATCAAACCTAATACCATCATAGATATATGATATTCTCTTTTTAATACCTTCTCCAACTACATGGTAGCCTAGCTCTTTCAATATATCTATCATAGCTTCTTTGTTATCTATCCTTGTTGATATCTCTATATTTTTCCTTGCTTTTACAGTACCAATAGTTTTCTTTAGTGTTAAATTTATAGTTTTCTTATTATCTATTAAGTCTGTAGTCTCACGGATTCTAAAATGACCATTTAACTTTTTTTGAATATATCTATCTTTATTATCTAACACAGTATTTACCTGTAATTCTTTACCAAGCAATTTAGCCCCTATTTCAAGTAATTTTTCTTCTATTTCATCTAAGTCTACATTTAGCACTTTAACTTCTATTTCCTTTTCCATAGATATTCCCCCTAATACTATCCTCTATAAGCCTCCTCATCTACTATAACTGTAACAGCTGGATGGAGTAGGAGGAAACTTGCTGGTAACTGGGTTGTCACCTTATCCCCTTTTAAAAGCTTCTTAATAGCCTCATGTTTACTCTTGCCACTAGCTAAAAGTATTATCTTTTTTGCCTTCATTATGCTACCAATTCCCATGGTTACAGCCTTCTTAGGCACTTCATCTATAGAATCAAAGAATCTAGAATTTGCTTCAATAGTTGATTCAGTTAGGTCTACTACACTTGTGCCTACATTTAATTCTTCATCAGGCTCATTAAAACCAATATGACCATTTACACCAATACCCAATATTTGAAGATCGATACCGCCTTTTTCTTCTATTAATTTGTCATATTCTTTACAATAATCTTCTAAGTCATCCCTATTGGCATCAGGTACAAAAGTATTATCCATATCTATATTTATATGTTTAAACAAATTGTTTTCCATATAATAGTGATAGCTATTTGGATTATTATAGTCTATTCCAATGTATTCATCTAAGTTAAAAGTAGTAACCTGTGAAAAGTCTAAACCTTCTTCCTTATGCATCCTAATTAACTCCTTATACAATCCTAAAGGAGTACTGCCTGTAGCCAAACCTAATACTATATTTTTCTTTTTCATCATCTCTTCCTTGACTATTTCAGCAGCTTTTTTGCTAAGAGCATCATAGTTTTTTTCAATAATTACTTTCATATCATACCTCCTTACAATATTTTTCTAGGTTTAAAATCTATAAAATCGCTGGAGACACAGAAAAACTGGATCCCTCTTATTTCATCTTCCACTGCAAATTTGTGACCTTCAGCGTGAAGATGACCATATACACAAATACTTACTCCATACTCTACCATTACATCTACAAATTCGTTGGGAGTTGAATCGGCATTAAAAGGCGGGTAATGAAGCATAGCTATTTTAGTCTCTACCCCTTTGTCTATACTGGACAAGGACAGGTGTAATCTGTTTAGCTCCCTGTTGAATATTTTCTCATCATGTTCTGTAAAACCCTCCCAATCCTTGGATATCCAACCTCTAGTGCCACCTATACCCACCCTACCATTATAAGTAAAGCTGTTGTTCTGTATAAAAAAGGTCCTCTCCAGCCCTAACTCCCTTAACTTTTTAGGCCCTTGCCACCAAAAATCGTGATTTCCCTTTGATATGACCTTTTGGCCTGGTAGCTTATCAATCCTTTCAAGATCTAAAATAGCATCTTTAATTTTTAATGCCCAGGAAATATCCCCTGGCAGCAGCACTAAATCTTCCTCTTTTACAACCTCTTTCCAGTTTTCAAATATCCTTTCTTCATAATTTGTCCATTTTTCTCCAAATACATCCATTGATTTTTCCTTTGAATAATCTAAATGCAGATCTCCTATTGCATATATCAAATACACCACTCCTATTAATTTTAAAGTTAAAGTTTAACTTTAAGTTTATAATCCTGTATTTTCAGCCCCTTTAGGGTTAACCTAATACTTTAACTTAAACTTATGAAATTATACTTTATATTCATATTGTCAAGTATCTCCTTTTCCCTATGATGACAGGTAAAAAGTATAATCTGCTTTCTTTCACTTAGTTTAACTAAAAAGTTCAATATATTTTCAAGCCTCCTATCATCATATTGAATGAAACAATCGTCTAATATTAATGGGAAATTGTCCTTCTTCATTGAATTTATTATGCTAAATCTTAAGGCAAAATATATCTGGTCTATAGTTCCCCCACTTAAGCTTTCAAGGGGAATAATCTCTCCTGTAGTTGAATTTTCTATGGCTATATCTAAATTTTCATCTATTTTAATATTTCCATACCTGCCATCAGTAACAAAGCTTATAAGCTGGCTTACACTTTTATTTATCTCAGGAGCAAACTGCTTATGTATCCTTTCTGATAACTTTTCTATCACATTTTTAGTTATATTTATAGCCTGTATTTCCTCTTTTAGGCTCTCTATATCCCTTTCTATTTTAGCTATAGCTTCTTCTATATTTATCAACTCCTGTATATGACCGTCCAATATGTCCATTCTCTCTTCCAGCTTTGAGTACTCATACTTAAGCTCTTCTAAAATCTTTTCTTTAAGCTTTACTTCCTCTTCTCTTTCTCTTACATTAATGTTTCCAATTTCTTTGTCTGCCTCATCCTCTAATTGGGCTACTTTCTCCTTCAATTCTTCCAAATTAGTGTTTCTAAGTAGATTGTCTAATAATCCTAACTTATTTTCCCTATCCTTAGTTAAATTATGGTAATCCCTTTTTTTACCTAATGCCTCTTTAAATGCCTCTAAAGAGTTTACCTTATTTTTATCCATTAGGCCCTCTAATTCATATTTTAATTCTAACTTCTGCTTTTCCTTTTCTGCAAGTAGTTTTTCTACTTCCCCTTTTTCCCTATGTAAGCTTTCTATTTCATTTGAAAGGGCACTTCTACTAGTTATTTTAAATCTTATATCCTCGTATAAGCCATTAAACTCTATTTTAGATGAACAGTTGTATTTTTCAAGTATAGCCCTTTGCTCCTTGTGAATATAGTCTAGTCTGTCTTCCCTTTCCCCTTCTCTATATTCCAGTTCCTTTATCCTTACTTCTAATTCTTTTTCTTCCTTCTTTAATTTAATATTTAAATATATGGAATATACAGCAGAAATTGTAGCTATACCAGCTAGTACTAAAAAAGCGCTACTTACAGGATATAGACCTAGGGAAATTAATAATACAATAAAAGAAATTATTGCTTTTATAGTAGCACTCCTCTTCTTTTCTCTTATTGCCTTCAATTGGGTAATAGCTATTTCAAGTCTATCCTTTAAACTATTAATCAATAGGGTGTTCTTTTCTTCCTCCAGCTGGTTGTATTTTACAAAAGCTTCATAAAGCTGGTCATATTTAGCCTTACCTTCAATTATTTGGGCTTCTTTTTTCCTTACTTCTTCCAACTTATCATCTATGCTTTTAAGCCTTTCAGATAAGCTATCCCTTTCCTTAGTCAGCATACTAATTTGGTTATCTAGCTTTAAAGCTACATAGTAATCTTCTTCCTGTAAGCTAGAATAAGACTTTAGGGTTGCTATTTGCTTGTCTAAAATATCTATTTCCCCTTTTAATTTCATAGCTTCATCATAAGTTTTTTTCATCTCTAATAGCTTTGCTCTCTCCAGCTGGGCTTTTAATTGGAAAATTTCCCCTTCTCTCTCTTGTATCTCTTCTTTAAGCTGCAGGAATCTATATTCAGTTTCTTCATAGTCTATTTTTTTCTGTAAAGCCTCTTTTCTCCTTCTCTGTAGTCTTTCCAGTTCTCTTACAGCTCTACCATAAGGTTTTGTATAGGCCCTTTCTGTACCAAGCTGCTCCAACTTTTCTTCTAAATAGGAAATAGCATTCTTCACTGATATATCATCATCTAAACTGGTAGTTATATTTGCCAGCTTGTCCTTTATCTCCTTAGAAAGGTCTGCATCTACCTTATTCCCCAGCTGCTTTATAGATATGGTATTCCTATAGACAAAGCTATTGAAAGAAAAAAAGTATAAGCCTGGCAGGTGAATTTTAATCTTTTCTCCTAAATCTATTTCAGCTGTTATATCCTTACCAGTTAATTCATCATATACCTTTACTTCCCCTTTATTAAAATCCCTTTCTATTCTATAGCTTTTATCCCCTTTTTGTAAAGTAAGAATTCCAACATATTTTTCCCCATGCCAAGGTCTATATTTATCCAATTCCTCCAAAAAATATCTCCTTTTTGCATAGGGTTTTAAAAAGCCGTAAAACATACCCTCTATAAAATTATGAATAGTTGTCTTTCCTGCTTCATTTTCCCCATAGACTATATTAAGGCCAGCCTTAAGTTCTATTATCTGATTTTTAAACTTTCCAAAGGAAACCATATTGAGTTCTTTTAATATCATAACTCCACCTTGCCTTTCAATAATGCCTCTAAGCCTAAGTATAAGGCTTGCTTATTTATTCTGTTGTTTAAATCCTTCTTCTTCATCTCCTCAATAAAGTAACCAATAATATTGTCCTTGTTTTCCTCTGCTAAAGCATCTAAATCATAGTCAATAGTTGTATCATCTACTATTTCTATATGGTAAAAATCCTCTTTCAGACTTTCTTCAATATCCTTTACATTCAAGTCCACTGTAGGGCTTATTATTCCTTTTAATATGAGCCTATATAGGTTTTTATTTTTATTTTCCCTATCATCACAAGCCTGTATTCTATTTATAATGTCCACATAGCCCATGGTCTCATCTAGTTCTATTTCCTTTTCTATAAATATCCTCTTGCTAAAAGGTATAAAAGATATATTTGTCCCTTCCTTAGTGATTTTTCCCTGGATTATTCCATGTTCTCCTACTTCTCCAAAATCTAAAGGTTCTGGGCTACCACAATAGGCTATTTTTTCTGAAAATATAATAGGCTTGTGTATATGGCCTAAGGCAATATAATCGAAGCCCAGCTGGAGGAGTAGATTTTTATCCAGGGGCAGGTATTTGCTTTCTCTACTTAATACATCCCCGTGGATTAAGAGTATGTTTATACATTCTCTATCTAAGCCTGGAAAATGGGCAAATATATCTTTATCTATTTCAGCCTTGTCCCAACTATAGCCATAAATATGGGTATTCTTGTCTGGAAACTCTTTCTTATGTAAAGTGCCTGTTTCGAATATGGTCACATTTTCAGGCCATTTAACTGCCTTGTATAGGGTTTTTTTATTTAAAGTATCGTGATTTCCAGCAACTAATACTATATTTACATCTTCCGCCTGGGAAAAGGTATTTTTCACCCTATTTATATCTTTAAAGGTAAAGTATTCCTCTTCAAATAAATCTCCTGCAATAAGGAGAAAGTCTACTTTATCTTCTTGAGCTTTCCTTACTATCCTTTCAAAGGTATTCCACAATTCTATTCTCCGTTCATTGGCCTTTTGCCTATTAAAATTTACACTTTTAAACTCCAAGCCTAAATGTAAATCAGCAGTATGTATAAAAGTTACCATTAGCTTCCTCCTCGGCTCTTTTGATAAAATTATACCATAAAAATAATGGCCCAAATTAAATTATTTGGGCCATTCATATGAGCCATTCTATTGCCTCATAGTTAAAACGATAAGGCAAATTCTTTTTAATACACAATTCATTATAGGTCCTAATAATTCCTCTAAAATCTAAATTCATAGTCCAGCTATCTAAAGGTAAAACTCCTGCTTGCTTATATACAGTAGTTACAATCAGATAACCTGTAGAATAGACATTCAAATTTTTTAGCTTAGTTTTATCAAAATTGCCATACCTTGCATCTATTAATATACTATTTAAAATATTAAATTGTTCCCTTATATGAACTAGATTCCTTCCAGTAAGTTTTCCCATTAAGTGGTCCTTATTTAATATAGCTCCATGTTGGATTAAACTAGCTATGCCTTCCTCAAGGAGCTTACCTAATATATTATAGGCATATCTCTTATTCTTAGGAATAGTTCTAAGGGTAAACTTTAGTTTATACCTTAGGGGTATAATCCGGCTGTGGTATAGTTCATGGCTTAATATTTTTATAAAGTCCTCCTCTTTGCCAATATATTTACTGTAGTTTATAAAAACCCTACTTCTATTTAGGGTAAAACCCCCATCAACTCCTCCTGCGTACAAATATATATCCCTATGTATTTCCATGTCTTCAGGGACTATTTTATATACCCTTTCTAGGGCCTTGTCTATAATTAGGCCT
>CALBUB010000117.1 GCA_937967955.1 uncultured Bacillota bacterium
TGGCAACAATAAGTCATAGATAGATGATCATCCAAGACAGAACACGGCTTACAGACTTACTCATATGCATAGCGTGGAACTTGGGGGCAAGTAGCCTTCAAGTTCCTTTTTATTTACAGATTAATATAAATTACATACTAATTTTCATTTTTTGTACTGTATAATATTATATGGATTTGTGTTAATAGGACTGATTAAATTTGCAGGGAGGTACAAGAATGATAGAGTTTATTAAGCTTTCGCCAGTATTGTTACTGGCAGGCCTTATGATGGCAAGCAATATTGGTGGCCTGGGACTTGATATATTAGTAATTGCGCCAATTGCAACTGTTTATGCAGCTATAATTGCTATATTAACAGAAAAATTTAAGTTTAGTGAAATTTTAGATGCAGTTATAGATAGGGTAAAGGAGGAACAGTTAGTTTTTTTCATTCTTATGCTTGCTTACGCTATGGCAGAGGCTTATATGGCAACTGGAGTTGGGGCTGCAATTATTAATTTAACATTAGGCTTTGGTGTTACAGGGAAGACGATTGCCTTGGTGGCTTTTACAATATGCTGTATATTGTCAGTGGCTACTGGAACATCTTGGGGAACTTTTGCTGCTTGTGCACCAATTTTTCTATGGCTAAACCACATAGTTGGTGGGAATCCAGTACTAACTGTAGGTGCTATTGCTGGTGGTTCCTGTTTTGGTGATAATATTGGTCTTATATCAGATACTACTGTGGTTAGTTCTGGTATACAAGGTGTGGAGGTAATTCATAGGGTAAGGCATCAAGGAGTCTGGTCCATTTTATGCCTGATTCTTGCTGCAATCTTATTTTTTGTATTTAGTTTAGGCTTACCTGCTGAAGTTGGAAGTGCAGTAGAAGCAATTGAGCAAATTCCTGAGGAGATATATACATATCTAGCAGAGAATAGACCTTCGGCGGTAAACCTACTCAATCAAGTTAAAGAAGGAGTACCATCCTATATGATAATTCCCCTTATTTTAGTATTAATAGTTGCTGCAAAAGGACTTCCTACATTAGTCTGCTTAGGGCTTGGTATTATATCTTCCTATATTTTAGGTTTGATGGCTGGTACTATAGAGAATACCCGTGCTTTTTTAGAACTTATATACACAGGCTTTTCTGATGCAGGTTCTTGGGTTATAGTTATGATGATGTGGGTGGGTGCTTTTGGTGGCATAATGGGGAAAATGGAAGCCTTTAAACCTCTTTCTAATTTAGTTCGTAGGATGGTAAAAAATGTAAGGCAATTGATGTTTGCCAATGGTATTTTATCCCTTATAGGCAATGCAGTTTTAACAGATGAGATGGCTCAAATTGTAACCATAGGACCAATGATTAAGGAATTAACTGAGGAGAATGTAGTGGCAAGTGAAGAGAGTATGTATAAGTTAAAGCTTAGAAATGCAACTTTTACTGGTACGTTGGGAGTGTTTGGTTCTCAGCTTATACCATGGCATGTATATGTTGGATATTTTATTGGGATTGCATCGTCAGTTTATCCCCTATATAATTTTACACCTTTTGATATGATTAAATATAATTTCTTGTCAATTATTGCTGTAGTGTCAATATTGTTGTTAACCTTAACTGGTACAGATAGATTTATACCTTTATTCAGTATTCCAGCCGAACCTGCTGTGATGTTGAAGAAGAATATATAATTAATTATTTGATGATTAAAAAAATATTGATTGTTTAACAAATAATGGGTATAATATAAAAAAATAATAAAATGGCAGAGTAGATAGTTTGCGTTAAGTGTTAGAGGATGGAACGTTGCCTCTAAACGAAAAGCCGTAAGGCTTGCGTCAAACTATCGCGTTCGCTGCTACATCGTAGAAAGTCTCTTTCTTGATGTGGCGGTTCTGCCATATCAAATAGAAAGGAGGCTTTTTTTTGAGAAAATTCAAAACCAGCAATATAGCTTATTATGGTTTGTTGATTGCATTAAACGTAGTATTGACTAGAATAGGTAGCATTAGAATTGGTAGTGGAGGCGTTGAGATCATTAGAATAGGTTTTGGTGGATATCCTATTATATTTGCAGGAATAATGTTTGGTCCACTAGCTGGAGGAATCGTTGGTGCATTAGGAGATATAATAGGTATGATTATTAGTCCTATGGGCCCATACATGCCACATTTTACTCTAACAGCTGCTTTAACAGGAATCATACCAGGTTATATTATGAGAAGTTGTACAAGTAAAGAATGTAAAACTTCCTTTAAAAGGCTACTATTAGCTATAGGAATTGGTCAAATAGTAACCTCTATAATTCTAGTACCCTATTTCATGAACACATTGTTTGGGGTACCATATGCTGTTAGTCTTCCCTCGAGGCTTATATCTCAAGCAATAAATATACCAATTTACGCCTTAATGACTAAGGTACTCATAGCAAGACTTTACCCAGTATTTGGTGCCAGATAATTTTTAGCAGTAGTTAAAAATCCTCCATATTTTTGTACATTGTTCAAAAATATGGAGGATTTTTTTAGTTCCATTTATACATTTATTTTGAATTTATTAAGTTTTCTTCCAATTTTGTTGATATATAGTATGGGGTATAATATAATAGTGGTACGGTAAAATTACAAATATTCTAACAATAAAAATATATAACAAACTATTATGTGTGAGGAGTGAGAAATTTGGCAGAAGTTTTAAAGGGTAAGCCAGTGGCCGATCATATTAAAGAACAAATTAGGGCTAATGTAGAGAGGTTATCCAAGGAAAACAAAGTGCCAACTTTAGCTATAGTTAGATTAGGGAACAAGCCAGGGGATATTTCCTATGAAAAGAGCATCATAAAAAATTGTGATGGGGTAGGAATTAAAACTAAGGTTTTTGAAAAGGATGAAAATATCAGCACAGAAGAATTATCAGAGTTAATAGAAGAATTAAATGAAGATAACAACATTTCAGGTATACTAGTATTTAGACCACTGCCTAAGCATATTGATGAGGAAGTTATTAGGAATAAAATCAGTCCAAAGAAAGACGTAGACTGTATGCATCCTTTAAATTTAGAGAAAATATTTGAAGGAGATATGAGTGGTTTTGCACCATGTACTCCTAAGGCAGCCATGGAGATACTTAAATATTATGATATTCCATTAGAAGGAAAAAATGTGGTAGTAGTTAACAGGAGCATGGTAGTAGGCAAACCATTGACCATGATGTTGCTTAATGAAAATGCTACTGTTACTGTATGTCACTCTAGAACTAGAAATTTAGATAAGATAACTAGCAGTGCTGATGTAGTTGTAGTAGCTTTAGGTAAAGCTAAATTTTTTGATGAGAAGTACTTTAATGAAAACTCTGTGGTAATCGATGTGGGAGTTAGCTTAGATGAAAATGGAAAGCTAAGTGGAGATGTGGATTATGATAAAGTACATGAAAAGGTAGCCAAAATCACTCCAGTACCTGGCGGAGTAGGAAGTGTAACTACTTCCATATTGTTAAGCCAAGTTGTATTAGCTTGTGAAAATATATAGAGAATTTCAAACAAAATACGGAATACTCATATGGGACAGATAGTTAGCATGACTATTTGTCCTATATTTTTTGGCCAAAAAGCCCTCTAAAGTGGAGCTTAAATTATGGATATATGAAAAACCAAATCCAATTATAAAAGACTTATTTCAACAAAACTAGTGTTTTTTTTATGAAGGATAAAGTTAAATATAAATAGAATAGTATTATGACTATATTGCTCAGGAGGGGATAGGATTTGCAAATGAATTATGAGATAGTAGATCAGCACTTAATTGTAAAACTTTCTGGAGAGTTGGACCATCATGCCTCTGAAAACTTAAGAAAGAAAATAGATCAAGCATATTCCTCTAATAGGGTATCTAATATAGTACTTGATTTAAGGAAGCTAAATTTTATGGACAGTTCTGGTATAGGGCTTATTATGGGTAGATATAAGATGTGCAAGGAAAATAAGGGGAATTTATCAATTGTTAGTACAAGCCCTTATGTAAATAGAATACTTAAGATGTCAGGAATATACAAAATCATCAATGTTTTTTCAACTGTTGATGAGGCAATAAAGGGCTAAGGAGGATGGAGTATATGGTTGAAAAGGGTGTAGAAAAAAATTACATGAAAATAGAATTTTTAAGCAAATCTAGTAATGAAGCTTTTGCTAGAGTGGTGGTTGCAGCTTTTGCTTCCCAATTGGATCCTACAATTGAAGAAATATCAGATATTAAGACTGCTGTTTCTGAAGCTGTAACCAATGCTATAATTCATGGATATGAATATGGTGAAGGCATGGTGGTAGTAGAAGCTAGATTGGAAGGCAATAAGATAGAAATAATTGTAGAGGACTTTGGAAAAGGCATAGAGGATATAGAAAAAGCTATGGAACCATTCTATACATCTAAACCAAATCTAGAGCGTTCTGGTATGGGCTTTACTGTTATGGAAACATTTATGGATGAGTTGGTGGTGGAAAGTGAAGTAAACAAGGGAACTAGAGTAAAAATGACAAAAGTCATAAAGAGTCAATCGAATAGGGAGTAGATATCATGAAAAGCAGTAACAAGGGTAATGATTTGCTCAGCCATGAGGAAACTATTGAGCTGATAAAAAAAGCCCAAAAAGGGGACATGGAAGCAAAAAACAAGCTAGTCATGAGCAATGTAGGCCTTGTAAAAAGTGTTTTAAGAGGCTTTACAAATAGGGGCTATGAAGTTGATGATCTATTTCAGATTGGCAGTATAGGCCTATTAAAGGCAATAGATAAGTTTGATACATCCTATAATGTAAAGTTTTCTACATATGCTGTTCCTATGATAATAGGAGAGATAAAACGCTTTTTAAGAGATGATGGAATTATAAAGGTAAGCCGATCTTTAAAGCAGACTGCAAACAAGGTAAAATATACAAAAGAGGCTCTTTCCAAAAAACTAGGAAGAGAGCCAACTATTAATGAGCTATCTGAAGAATTAAATATAAACAAAGAAGAAATTGTAATGGCATTAGAATCTTCATATCATCCTGAGTACCTATACGATGTAGTTCATCAAGATGATGGAAATCCTGTACTATTAATTGATAAAGTTGGTTTAGAAGAGGACAGTGAAGGGGATTTAATAGATAGGATAGTCCTAAAGGAACTATTAAGTGAATTAAAGGAGAGAGATAGACAAGTTATAATACTCAGATATTTTAAAGATAAAACTCAGGTAGAAGTGGCAAAACTACTTGGAATCTCTCAGGTACAAGTTTCTAGAATTGAAAAAAGGATAATAGAGGAGATGAAGAAAAAACTGGCAAAGGCATAATTTTATGCCTTATTTTTTTGTATTAAAAAAAGATAATAGCGAATACTAAGTTATAGATTGGAGTGTGAGCCTATGAATTACATAACAAAAATATACAGGAAAAAGAAAAATATAGTCATATTCTTAATTGTGCTGCTCTTAATAATTATCTTTTATATAGGCTTTAGAGAGTTGGGAACTACTAAAGAGGTTCCTAAAAGGGCAACTTATGTATTAAATATTATTGAGTAAGGAGTGAAAAATATAGGAAAGGAACAAGTATATATTTATTTAAATGACAAACATTCTTTAGATATAAATACCCATGTGTATATTGAAGATATTGGTAAGGTATACTGTAAAAACAAAAGTATAAAAAGAAAAGTAGAAAAAATAAGAGTATATAGTGGGCAAGATAAAGAAATATACGACTATATTTCTGGAAACGATATTGTTGCTAAGGTTTTAGACACTATTGACAATATAGATGTAACCATAATAGGTGGTCCAGATGTATTATTGGAGGTAAAAGATAAGGAAAATACTAAAGCTATTCTTGAGTTTTTGAAAATATTCACTATATGTGTAATACTGTTTTTTGGTTCAGCTCTTACAATAGTGTATTTCTTCGAAGATGTAGGGATGGAGGAAACAGTTAAAAAAATACATTTTTTAATTACAGGAGTGGAAGAAGATAATCCAATGACTTTTACCATTCCTTTTTCTGTTGGAATAGGATTAGGTATATTTGCTTTCTTTAATAGGGTATTTAGCTTTAGTAAAAGGAGAAGGCAAGAGCCAGGACCTTTAGAGATCGAATTAAATCTTTATGATAAGGATATGGAGGATGTTATAATTCAAGAATTAAAAGATAAGGATAAGTCATAATACGGTGGTGGAAAGATGAAGTTGTTGTTATCTAGTTTGATTGGTCTGTCTACAGGAATAACAATAGGAAGTGCAGCAGCCGCTTTTTTTACCCTACTTAATTTTATATCCAGAATGATACAGGTAATGAATGCTAAGAAAAGGATTAACCTATACCAAAACAGTGTTGTTTTAGGAGCAACTATTTGTAGTTTAATGTACTTTTTCCATATGAGTTTAAAATTATATAAGATATTTAGCAGTCTAATATCCCTAGTAATGGGAATATTCGTAGGAATGTTTTCTTCTGCCTTAGCAGAAGTATTAAATGTAATGCCTGTGCTTTCTAAAAAATTAAAGGTAAAACACAAATTAAAATACATTAAAATTTCCTTATTGTTTGGGAAAGTATTAGGAGCCTTATGGTATTGGTTAGTATTTATTAAAATGTAGAGGTGAAGTAAATTGGACAATATGACTAATAAAGAATATCAAGAATATGTAAAGAAGAAGATTCCTAAGCCACCATATTTGAAAAACGCAATTAGGGCCTTCCTTATAGGAGGGTTAATCTGCTTAATAGGGCAGATAATTAGGAATATATTGTTTAGCTTTGGCTTGGATGAGAATCAAGTGGTGGCTGGAACTGCCATAATATTAGTTTTTATAGGCTCTTTGCTAACTGGTATTGGCGTATATGATAAGATAGGAAAGTTTGGTGGAGCTGGAGCAGTAATTCCTATAACTGGTTTTGCTAACTCTATTGTATCTACAGCAATGGAACATAAAAGGGAGGGCTACATCTTTGGTGTAGCAGCTAATATGTTTACAATTGCGGGCCCAGTACTTGTTTATGGCATTGGTGGCTCAATAGTTGTAGGCTTACTATATATAATTCTCACATCAGGAAGGTGATAATATGGCAACAAAGCGCATTGGCTCACAAACTATTAAATTTGAAAATCCACCTTCTATAGTTGGGACTGCATCTATTGTAGGACCAAAGGAAGGAGAAGGTCCTTTAAGTAATTATTTTGATCTAGTTTTAGAGGATGATACTTGGGGACAGAAGTCCTTTGAAAAAGCTGAAGCAAAGATGCAGGAAGAAGCTATCAAATTAGCTATAGCAAATGCTAACCTGTCACCAAAGGACATACATTTCCTTATATCAGGAGACCTACTAAATCAGATAATCTCATCCTCATATACAGCTAGGCAAATAGGAATACCTTATTTTGGCCTTTATGGAGCTTGTTCAACCATGACTGAATCCCTATGTTTAGGGTCAATGATAATAGATGGCGGTTTTGCAGATAAGGTAGTATGTGCTACATCTAGCCATTTTAGCTCTGCAGAAAGACAATTTAGATTTCCGCTGGAATATGGAGCCCAAAGGAAATATACAGCCCAATGGACTGTAACGGGAGCAGGAGCAACTGTGCTTTCTTCTACTGGAAATGGTCCTTATATAACCTATATAACTCCTGGAAAGATAAAGGATTATGGAATAAAGGATGCAAGCAATATGGGTGCAGCAATGGCGCCAGCTGCCTTTGATACTATATTACAACATTTCAAGGATACTGGTTTTAATCCAGCTGATTACGATCTTATAATTACAGGGGATTTAGGTTTAATAGGGAGAAGGATTGTAATAGATCTAATGGCAAGGGAAGGTTATGATCTTACTAAAAACTTTTCAGATTGTGGGGTAAAAATATTTGATGGGGTACAACAGGATACCCATGCAGGAGGAAGTGGTTGTGCCTGTTCAGCAGTAGTATTTAACGGCTATATATATAAGGAGATGATAAAAGGTAATCTAAACAGAGTATTATTAGTTGCTACAGGTGCATTACACTCATCAATTTCAACATTGCAAGGAGAATCGGTGCCAGGAATTGCTCATGCCGTAACTATAGAGAATCTCAGTTAGGGAGGAAAGCTTATGGATTATTTGATTGCATTTTTAGTAGGAGGCTTGATATGTGTTATTGGTCAAATAATACTTGATGCAACTAAATTAACGCCTGCCCATATAATAGTAACTTTTTTGATGATAGGTATAATATTAGGTGCCATTGGAGTATATGAGCCAGTAGTAAAATTTGCAGAGGCCGGTGCAACTGTACCAATACTTGGCTTTGGCTATTCATTAAGTAAGGGTGCAATAGAGGGTGCTAAGGCAAAAGGTGTATTAGGCGCTTTTACAGGCGGTTTAGAGAAAACTGCTGGAGCCATAGCGGCTGTAATACTATTTGGATATATAATGTCGGTTGTTTCTTATCCAAGATCGAAAAAATAGGAGCCTATTTGGCTCCTATTTTTAATTCTCGCTGTCAACATTATTGCCTTCATTTCTTTTTCCTTTGTCACCGTTTTTGTTGTTAGGTTTGCCGTTTTCATTGTTACCATTTCCATTGCCGTTGCCATTTTTGTTTCCATTACCGTTTTTATTGTCATTTTTCTTGTCTTCTTTTTTGTCTTTATTGTCATC
>CALBUB010000118.1 GCA_937967955.1 uncultured Bacillota bacterium
GATGCCTTATCAAGAGTGGTGGAGGGAATGGGCCCTGTGAAACCCGGCAACCTGTACTTTATGTATAAGGTGCTAAGTCCCACAGAACGTAGATTCTGAAAGATGAGGTATTTTTATACCTTTTCCTTTTGGAAGAGGTTTTTTTATTATTTACGCTTTTTTAGGAAGAATAATAAAAAAGTAGTAAATAGATTTTTAATAAACTAAGGAGGTAGATTATGGAGAGAAAATTTTTTACATCAGAATCAGTTACTGAAGGTCATCCAGATAAGGTTTGCGATGCCATTTCTGATGCCATATTAGACGAGATACTAGCAAAGGATCCAAATGCTAGGGTAGCTTGTGAAACTATGGCTACAACTGGTTTGGTACTTGTAACTGGAGAGATTACTACTGATTGCTATGTGGACATTCCAAAGGTAGTTAGAAGGACTGTAGAAGAGATAGGCTATACTAGGGCTAAATACGGCTTCGATGCAGATACCTGTGCTGTACTTACATCTATTAATGAGCAGTCACCAGATATTGCCCTTGGAGTAGATAGGGCATTAGAACATAAGGAAAATGGAGAAGATGAATTCGATAGAATTGGTGCCGGGGACCAGGGGATGATGTTTGGCTTTGCATGTAATGAAACAGAAGAGCTTATGCCTATGCCTATTTCACTAGCCCACAAATTGGCAAAACGCCTAGCAGACGTTAGAAAAAATGGTACATTAGATTATCTAAGGCCTGATGGTAAAACTCAAGTTACAGTAGAATATATAGATGGAAAGCCTGCTAGATTAGAGAATATAGTTGTATCAACCCAACACAGCCCAGATGTGGACTTAGCTACCATTAAAAGGGATATTATGGAGCATGTAATCCTTAAGATAGTTCCCCATGAAATGCTAGATGACAACACCAAATACTACATTAACCCAACAGGCAGATTTGTAATTGGTGGACCTATGGGAGATGCTGGCTTAACTGGTAGGAAGATAATAGTGGATACTTATGGCGGCTACATAAGACATGGAGGAGGAGCCTTCTCAGGTAAGGACCCAACTAAGGTAGACAGATCAGCTGCCTATGCTGCCAGATATGTGGCTAAAAATATAGTAGCAGCTGGCTTGGCAGACAAATGTGAAATAGGTATTGCTTATGCCATAGGAGTTGCAAGACCCCTATCCCTATATGTAGACACTTATGGTACTGGTAAACTGCCTGATGAAAAGATAGAAGAACTAGTTCGCAAGCATTTTGACCTAAGACCAGCAGCCATAATCAAAAACTTAGACCTACAAAGACCAATCTATAGACCACTAGCTGCCTACGGCCACTTTGGAAGGGAAGATTTAGATCTACCTTGGGAAAGAACTGATAAGGTAGATGTATTGAAAAAAGAACTATAAAGGCTTTTTCCATTTTCACACACCTTAATAGGAGAATTTAAGAAGAGTCAAAGGGTTTTTCTTTGACTCTTCTTTTTTTATGCCTATGAATTTATTAAAGTCTGCTTTTTTCTATTTCAACTTTTTCAGTTAATATCATATTAACCCTAGGGAATTTTGGAAGGCGCCTTCCTCTAAGGAGGAAGAAAGTGTACAGGGAAATAGAAAATTTACTCATATTAAGTAAAAAGGGGGACAAAGAGGCTAAAGAAAAATTACTAAAAAAGCTTAAGCCCCTAATACTAAGCTCCATTAGAAGGTATTACAACAAAAGCAGTGAATATGAAGACCTAATCCAAGAAGGCTATGAAACTGTACTTAGGTGTATTAAGGATTATGATTTTCAAAAAGATGTGCCCTTCCTAGGGTTTGTAAAGGCCAGGCTTAAATACTGCTATCTAAATAAGCATAGACAAATTCAGCCCTTATCCCTAAATGGACCAATTAAATATGGAGAAAAGGGAGAAATAGGCCATTTTATCCCAGACAGCAGACCTTATATAGAAGAAATATTTGAAAAGGAAGAAAGGCTTAAATTATACGAAAGTCTCAACTCCCTTACAGAAAAACAAAGAAGCATAATAATAGACTTTTATATCCACAACCTTTCCCTAAGCCAAATAGCAGAAAAAATGGGGGTAGCCTACAGGACTGTAGTAAATATTAAAACTGCTGCCTTAAAAAAGCTAAGAAGCCTAATAGTAAAATAGACTACCTTCCTCTATATAAGAATTAGAGGAGGTGATAAGATGGCAGTTATGGATGTAAAGGAAAATGTAAGGCTTAAATTGGAGCTAGATGGAGGCATGGAAGGAGACCGACAAGTAATCAAAACTAAAATTTACAACAAGATTAAGCCAGAAGCAGCCAGTGAGGATATATACCAAGTAGCCCAATCTCTAGCAGGCCTTCAAAAGATGCCTCTACTAAAGGTTAAAAAGCTAGAAGAAGTAGAAATAATAGAAGAATAGGCCTTTAAAAGTTTAATAAGGAGGTGATTGTATGCAAAAAGCTGTACTAGAGCTGGAATTTTTAGACTCCCAAGGGAAGAAGTTTAAGCTTACAGTAGATGAACCAAGGGATGATTTAACGGAAATGGAAATTAGAACTGCCATGGAAGGAATAGTCCAAAGGGATGTATTCTTCTCTACCACAGGAGACATAGTAGCCATAGCTGGAGCCAGATTCATAACAACTACAGTAGAAGAGTTAAATATATAGATAAAACCTAGAAATGAGGAGATGTCCTATGGAAGACATTTATACCCATATAGCTAATTTAGGCTTTCCCATAGTCATATCCCTTTATCTATTGGTGAGGATAGAAGGAAAACTAAATCAGCTAACAGAAAGTATAAATCAGCTGGCTAGAGTCATCTCCAGCATGAAATAGTTAAAAACCCCTTCTTGACTTCGAACATACGTTCTGATACAATAAGTCAAGGAGGGGTTTTTATGGTGTTAGAGAAACTAATAGAAGAAAAAATAATAGCCCTACTGCCTGTTTATCTGGCAATGAAGGGCAACTGTACAAGGGTTATCACACTAAAAGGGGGATCTTATGAAATAGAAAGAACAGTAAAAACTGTACTAAAGCAGATGAGCAAATTCTTTCTAGTGGACCTAAACCACATAAAAGCCTATTATGGCAATCTCCTTAATGTAAAAAATCTTACTCCCATTCCCTTTAATAAGGACCACATATTCATCCCTGTAAAGGTGAGAAGGCCCATAGCTAGAAACGATGGCTCCCTTGGATATATAAATATTTCTTATATTAAAAAAGTGGTAAGTATAAAGGGGAAGACTAAAATAATTTTAACCAACAACAACTCCATAGACAGTCTAAACTCTCTGGAAACGGTAAATAAGCACATAAAAAATGGGAATATTGTTAAGAAGCTTATCCAGGAGAAAGACTATACTTATATATATGATGAATACGATAAGCCTGCCACTAAGGGAGATGTGGTAATGATAATAAATGAATTGTTAAGGATAAGGGAAACCATTAAATGACCCTACAAATTGTGGTATAATAAGGCAAAAGACATAGAGAAGGAGAATCCAATTTGTTAACCCTTGAAGGCATAGTTAAGGATATAGTATTTAGGAATGAATTAAATGGCTATACTGTTGCAAAATTAGATACGGAAGATGGAGAGGCTACCATAGTAGGCAACATTCCCATTATCAACTTAGGAGAAACCCTTAAGGTGGAAGGGGACTGGGTATACCATCCTACCTATGGGGAACAGTTGAAGATTACCAATGTATCCCTAGTAGTGCCTTCCACCCTAAGCGGCATTGAAAAATACCTATCCTCTGGCCTGATTCCCTACATAGGTCCTAAGACAGCCAAAAAGATTGTGGAGAAATTTGGCTTAGATACTCTTGACATAATTCAGTACAATCCTGAAAGGCTGAAGGAAATAGAAGGCATAGGAGAAAAAAAGATGGAAAAGATAGTTACTGCCTTTAGGGAGCAGGCAGAAATAAGGGATATAATGATGTTTTTGCAGCAGTATGGCATTACCGTCAACTACGCTGTAAGGATTTATAAAAAATACGGCAAGGATACTATCAGCATACTAACAGAAAATCCCTATAAACTATCAGAAGACATATACGGCATAGGCTTTAAGAAGGCAGACAAGATTGCAGAAAATATGGGCATAAGCAAAACCTCCCCCTTCCGTATTCAGGGAGGAATCCGCTTTGTACTAAACAACTATGCTGCCAATGGCCACTCCTATGTGCCTGTTGAGGAGTTGACAGAGAAAACTAGCCAGCTGTTGGAAGTAGAAGGAGAGCTGGTTTTAGATGCCATAAGGGACTTAGCCATAAAAGGAGTAGTCCACATTCTCACTGTAGGGGAAGAAATAAGGATATACTACACTCCCTACCATGTGGCAGAAAACAATGTGGCTAAAAAAATAGTGGAGCTATCCCAGGCAGAACTTAAAGCCTTAGACATAGATGTAGATGAAAGGATTAGCAAAATAGAGGAAGAAGAAAAGATTAAATTTGCCAATAAGCAGACAGAGGCCATAAAAGAAGCCATAAAAAATGGAATAGTAGTAATTACTGGAGGGCCTGGCACAGGAAAGACTACCATTATAAATGCCATAATAAAAATATTCCAAGAAGAAGGCCTAAATGTAAGTTTAGCTGCCCCTACTGGCAGGGCTGCCAAAAGGATGACGGAGGCTACTGGGGTAGAGGCAAAGACTATCCATAGGCTTTTAGAATTTTCCTATATGGATGAAGCCATGGCCTTTGGCCGAGATGAAGATAGCCCTTTGGAGACAGACCTACTTATAGTAGATGAGGCTTCTATGGTGGATATACTCCTTATGAACAGCCTACTTAAGGCAATAGTTCCCGGCACTAGACTAATACTAGTAGGAGATGTGGACCAGCTGCCTTCTGTAGGGGCTGGAAACGTCCTTAGGGATATAATAAACAGTGGAGCAGTAAAGGTAGTTAAACTGGATGAAATATTCCGCCAGGCAAAGGAAAGCCATATAGTAGTCAATGCCCACAGGATAAATAAGGGCCAATATCCTATTCTCAACAAGGGAAAGGATTTCTTCTTCATAAAGGAAGAAAAGCCTAGTGAGATTGTGAATATTATCCTAGAGCTTTGTAAAAAGAGGCTACCCTCCTACTATGGAGTGGATCCAGTAAAGGACATACAAGTATTAACTCCTATGAAGAAGGGAGATGTGGGCCTAAACTCCCTAAACAGACACTTACAGCAGGTATTAAATCCTAAAGCTCCCTACAAGAAGGAAAAGCAAATAGGGGAGGAAATATTCCGAGTAGGGGATAAGGTAATGCAGATTAAGAACAACTACTCCATTGAATGGGAGCTAATAGAGGATGGCGTAGTTGTTGAAAGGGGAGAAGGAGTCTTTAATGGAGACTTAGGAACCATTATAGACATAGATGAAGAAGATAGGATAATGAAAGTCCTCTTTGATGAAGGGAAGGAAGTAGAATATACTTTCGACCAGTTAGATGAGCTTAAGCTTTCCTACGCCATTACCATCCACAAAAGCCAAGGCAGTGAATTCCCCATAGTTGTAATACCTATATATTGGGGACCACCTATGCTTTTAACTAGAAACCTATTATATACTGCCATTACTCGGGCAAAGAAGTTGGTAGTATTAGTAGGAGATGAAAAGTATTTAAAAAGGATGATTGGAAACAATCGTATAGATAAAAGGTATTCAAGCCTAGATTATAAGATAAACAATATGCTGTCTATCTTTTAGGGGGAAATATGGGAATACTTAAGGAATTAGAAAACCTTTTATTTTTAGAAAAACTATGCCTTTTCTGTAGGGATGAAAAGATAGATAAAGAATATATATGTAGTAGCTGTAGGCAGCAGGTGGAATATGTCCACAAGGAGTTGGAAATGGATATTCCCTATATAGAAAAGACCTACTACTCAGCCTTTTATAACCGTTTCCTAAAGGGAAAAATATACGCCTTTAAATACAGAGGGAAAGGCTACCTTTACAAGGCTTTTGCTTCCATGCTCCTTTCCACCATAAAACACCATAAGCTAAAAGAGGAAATAGATATGATAGCCTTTGTACCTATGACTAGCAGGAAGGAAGCCTTAAGAGGTTACAATCAGTCCCAGCTACTAGCAGAATATTTAGCTAAGGAGCTAAAAAAGCCCCTGCTTAAAAATAATCTAGTGAAGATAAAGGATACTTTAGATCAAAATAAGCTTACTAGAATAGAAAGGCAGACTAACCTAACAGGTTCCATAATAGCCACAAAATCCCAGCAATTTAAGGGTAAAAAAATACTCCTTATTGACGATATAATTACTACAGGGGCAACTATTAGGGAATGTGGCAAGGTATTGGTAGAAAAGGGAGCCAGCCAAGTATATGGACTAGCCATAACCTCCAGCATGAAAGTTTAAGGGGTGAAAATATGAACTTAAGGAATTGTAACCGTTGCGGCAAAGTATACGTCTATGATGGCTTTAATATATGCCTAGACTGTAGAAGGGCCCATGAAGAGGATTTTAAAAAGGTAAAGGAATATTTAGATGAACACCCAGGGGCTACTGTTGTAGAAGTATCAGAAGCCACTGGAGTAGAAACTAAAAAGATAATCCAGTTTTTAAAGGAAGGACGGCTGGAAATAAGAGATGATAAGAATATAATACTAACTTGTGAAAGGTGCCAAAAACCCATAAGGACTGGCAGATTCTGTGACCAGTGTGCTGTAGAATTACAAAGGGAAATAAATGAAATAGCATCCAATAGTCAAGCCTATAATAAAGCCAGCGAAAGGATGAAAGAAAGGATTAGAATAGTTGATAGGCATAAGAAGGGTAAGTAAAATAAAAGTATTAAAGTATCACCCTGTTTTTCCGATAATAGTATTAGTAAGGAAAGATGGGGTGAATTTTTTATGAAAATAAATAAGACTGATAAAGTTATGGGGATATACTTAAACAATTTAAACAACAACATAAGGGCAAATAAGAAGAATAAGCTCAAAAGGGATGAACTTAGCGTATCAGAAAAGGCTAAAGACTACCTTTATGCCCTGGAAAAATTTAAGAAGCTACCAGATATAAGGGAAGCCAAAATAGAAAGGCTGAAAAGGGAAGTCCAAGCAGGTACCTACAATGTAGAAGGCAGAAAGATAGCAGAGAAGATGCTGGAGAAAATAAAGTTTGATAAGAGAATATAATGGGGTGAAAAAATGACCTTTAAGGAAGAACTTATGGCAGTACTCAAGGCGGAACTAGAAGGCCTTAAAGCTATAAAGGAGTTAGCTTACCAAAAGACTGATGTGATAGTAAACAATGAAGTAGAAGAATTGGAAAAGATAACTAAAAAGGAAACAGAACTAATAAACCAAATGGCCAATTTAGAAAAGGCAAGGCTTAAGCTTTTAAACAGTTGGGGATTAGATATGAACACCCCCCTTTCACATATAATAGAAAAAATTCCAGAAGAGAAGGAAGATTTAGAAAAACTTGCAGAAGAACTTAAAGCCTATCTTATGGATATACAAGTAAGGAACAATATGAATAAGGAATTAATAGAGGACAATTTAGAATGGATAGAATTTAATATAAACCTGCTTACCCAAACAGCCGCCCCTACTACTTACAATAAGAAGGACTCTAAAACAGGCCAATCTCTATTTGATAGGAAGGTGTAAATATGAGTTTCGGAGGACTATATATTTCCATATCTGGTATATATGCCAATAAGAAATCTTTAGATACCGTATCTCACAATATAGCCAATGCCAACAATAAGGACTATGTAAGACAAAGTGCCATCCATGCAGAAAGTAGATACCCTACAACTTCTACCATAGGCCTTAGAAAGGGCACAGGGGTAGACATACAGCAGATTAGGCAGATAAGGGATGAGTTTTTAGACTTAAGAATAAGAAAGGAAAAAGCCCTCTATGGCTACTTTAGGACTAAAGAAGAGATGCTGGGAGAAATAGAAGCCATATTCAACGAAATGACCTATAGCAGCCTCCAAAATGTAATGGATGATTTTTGGAATGGCTGGGAGGAATTATATAAGGAGCCAGACAGCCTTACTATAAGGGGTTTACTGCATGAGTCGGCAGTAGCCTTTACTACCACAGTAAACCACATAAATTCCCAGCTAAACAACCTCCAATTTGACCTAAACAAGGAATTAATCAACAGAGCCCAGGAGGTAAACAATATACTAAAAGAAATAGTAAGCCTAAACAAAGTAATCCAAAAGGCCGCCGGCCATGGAGAAAGGATATCGGCTAACGACTATAAGGATACTTTAAATGCAAAACTGGACAGGCTTTCAGAAATAATCCCTATTACATACCATGAAAACAATTTTGGCGCTGTAATAATAACCTTAAATGGCAGGGAGCTAGTCAATGGAGACTACTACAATCCCTTGAAGATAGAAATAGATGAAAGAAACTACGGCCAAATCCACTGGTCTGATACGGGAGAGTTAATAGACCTAGAAGGAAAAGGAGAATTAGGCGGCTATGTGGATGCAAGAGACAAGCTGGTACCTGAATACAGGGATAGGTTGAATATACTAGTAGCCACTTTGGCTGAAGTAATAAATGCCATCCATAGAAAAGGCTATACCTTAGAGGAAGAAGCAGAAACAGGCCTAGATTTCTTCCATATAGAACTTAGAGAACCGGCAGCCACCATAAGGGTAAACCCAGAACTGGTAGACCTTTCTAAAATAGCCACCTCTCTAACAGGAGCCAAGGGAGATGGGGAAATAGCTAGGGCCATACTTAATTTAAGGAATATAGGCCTGTATGGCAGATACGAAGAATATGAGGGCACTTACATCCACAGTTCTATTGTAAATTGGCTGGACAATCTATCCACCATTGAGGATATAGACGAAGATATAATATACCCATTAGAAGGCTTAGGCCTATCTTTAAATCCCGATGAATTCTATAAGGAAACAATCCTAGACCTAAGCTTAGAAAGGGAAGAAGCCCTTAATTTAGCAGACAACCAAGATGTACTCATAAGGCAGCTAGACCAGAGAAGGGAAGAAATATCAGGGGTTTCCTTAGATGAAGAAATGGCTAATATGATTAAATATCAGCATTCCTATGTGGCCAACAGTCGAGTAATAAATGCCATAGATGAGATGATAGAAAGGATAATAAACGGTATAGGAGTAACTAGATAGTTAGGGTAAATGCCGAAGGGAGTGAAATATATGGATTTTGGCTTTAATACGGCAGTACAAGGGCTTTTAGCCAGCAGAAGGTCCCTTTACATTACCAGCCATAATATAAGTAACACTAACACTAAAGGCTATACAAGGCAGGAGGCCCTTCAAAGGGCTACCAATCCCCACCTAATTCCTAATGTAGGCTATCTGGGTACAGGGACAGAAATATACGATATAATTAGGATAAGGGATACCTATGTAGACTTTAAATACTGGAATGAAAATGCCCATCTGGGAGAATGGACTGTTAAAAGGAATACCCTTTCAGAAATAGAGAAGCTATTTGGAGAACCCTCTGACTCTAGCTTTAGGCAGTACTTAGACGATTTCTATACTTCCCTGGAGACTCTAACCACCAATCCAGCAGACCCTTCCTATAGGGAGCCGGTGGTGGAAACGGCTTTAGCCTTAACTAAGCACATAAACGAAACGGCAGCCAGACTCATAAAGCTAAGGGAAGAAACTCGCTTTGCCCTAGAAGCCAGGGAGAAAAATATAAATAGCTTAGCAGAACAAATTGCCTCCTTAAACAGGCAGATATACACTATGGAGTTAGATGGCAGGAAGGCCAATGACTTAAGGGATAAAAGGGACTTACTAATAGATGAACTATCTAAGATAGTCAATGTAAGTGTAGATGAGAGCCAGGATGGCAGGTGTACAGTAAGTATTAGTGGAGTTACCCTGGTGGAACATATAAATATAAACCGAGTAGTTTTAAATGAAGATGATAATGGCAATTTAGAACTGCTGTGGCAAAATGGCAGCCAGGTAAATTTAAAGGCAGGAGAAATGAAGGGACTGTTGGAGTTATTCAATGGAGATGGAATAGACAATGCCTACAGGGGTATTCCCTATTATCAAAAAAGGCTAGACGAATTTGCTAGAGGCTTTGCCAATGGCTTTAACCAGCAGCATAGATTAGGTTATAAGTTAAATTCTAATGAATTAGGAGGAGACTTCTTCTTAATTGATGAAAACAATCCTTCTATGACTATTACAGTCCATGAAGATATAATAAGGGATATAAACAATATAGCTGCAGCAGGAAATGAAGGGGGCAGCCCAGAAGACAATGAAAACCTATTGGCATTGCTAGACCAAAGAAGTAGTGGCATCTATTTTGGCTTTAACAGTAGCCCAGACGACTATATAAAATCCATCATGTCCAACTATGCAGTAGACAGTACCCAGGCCAATAGGATGAGCCAGTCTCAGGAAGTAATCCTTAAGAATATAGAGTCTAGGAGAAACTCTATTTCAGGAGTTTCCTTAGATGAAGAAATGGCCAATATGGTTAAATTCCAAAACACCTACGTGGCAGCAGCCAGGATTATTTCCACTATGGATGAAATATTAGAAGTAACTGTAAATAGATTAGGCCTAGTAGGTAGATAGCCTTAATGTAAAATAGAGGTGATATTATGCGAGTAACCAACACCATGCTCATAAACAATATGGTATACAACCTAAACCAAAATATGAAGTCTATGGAAAAGCTTCAGTACCAGCTGGCAACTGGTAAGAAATTTAGGGTTCCTTCAGACGACCCTATTGGTGCCAGCAAGAGTCTTAAGTTTAATACAGACATATCTAAACTAAAGCAGTATAAGAGGAATGCAGAAGATGCCATGTCTTGGCTAGACGATACAGAAACAGCCTTAGGAGAAATAAATGAAGTCCTTAAAAGGGCCTATGAATTAGCAGTCCAAGTAGCCAACGATACCTATTCAGGAGAAGACCTGCTAATGGTCAGGGAAGAAATAGAGCAGCTTAAAGAACACCTAATGCAGATAGCCAATACTACTTATGCAGGCAGACACATATTCAGCGGCTACAAAACAGACAAGCCTTTATTTAAAAAAGAAAATGGGGAGATAGTGTATAATATAGATTTAAAACAAAATGAAAAATTCCAATATAATATTGGGCTAACGGAAAGGATTGAGGTAAACACCCTAGGCAGCCGGGTATTCGGTATGGTTCAAGGAAATGAATATATATATGAGGGAGACATAGAAGAAGCTGCTATAAAACCTGCACTTATAGATGTGTTGGATAGCTTTTCTAAGGCTTTAGAAGAGGAAGACTCTTCAGCCTTAACAAATACCATATCCCGCCTACAAGCTAGCATGGAACATATACTATCTGTAAGAGCAGAAGTGGGAGCCAAGATGAATAGGCTGGAATTAACAACTAAGAAGCTGGCTTCCCAAATAAACAACGTAACAGAGTTATTATCCCACAATGAAGATGTAGATGTGGCAGAGACTGTTATGTATTTAAGCATGGCCCAAAATGTATACATGTCCAGCTTAATGACGGGAGCAAGGATAATACAACCAACCTTAGCCCAATTTTTAACATAATATGGCAGGTGTTAACCTGCCTAATCTACTTTATAGGAAGGTGGAAAAATTATGAAATTACATACTAAAAATTTTGGACTACTAGAAATAGAAGAAGAAAAAATAATAGCTTTCCCAGAAGGAATTCCCGGCTTTGAAGAAGAAAAGGAATTTGTAATCATAAACAATGAGGACGAAGAAAATCCCTTCTGCTGGCTCCAGTCGGTAAACAATCCTGACTTGGCCTTTGTCATAATAAATCCCTTCCTCATATTTTCTGACTATACAATAGATTTGCCAGAGGCAGTACAGGAAAAGCTAAAAATAGAAGACGAAAAGGATGTGGCCGTCTACTCTATTGTGGTGGTGCCAAAGGATTTAAAGAAGATGACTGTAAACCTACTTGGACCTATAATAATAAATGTAAGGGAAAGATTGGGAAAACAGGTAATATTAGACGACCCTAGATACAGCACCAAGCACTACATATTTCCCCAAGAGGCTAGGGGTGAGTAGTCATGTTGGTACTTACTAGAAAAAAAGGAGAATCTATAATAATAGATGGGTATATAGAAGTAAAAATAGTAGAAATAGAGGACGGAAAAGTAAGCATTGGAATAGAGGCCCCTAGGAATGTGGATATATTCAGGAAGGAACTTTATGACTCCATACAAGCAGAAAATGTTAAAGCAGCAAAGCAGGAAATAGATATTAATAAGATGAAAGGACTTATTAAGAAAAACAAGTAGGATAGGGGGAATAGATTTGTCTTTAAGTTTTACCACTGATAAAACCAAGGATAAGGAGCATTGGAAGATACTAATAATAGATGATGATAGATTCATCCATGCCATTATAAAAGAGGCATTGAAGGATTTCACCTTTGAAAGTAGAGGCCTTACCCTATTACACGCTTATACCTATCAGGAAGCCTTAAATATAGTAGCTGAAAATAAGGATATAGCTTTAATCCTATTAGATATATACCTAGACAGAGATGCCACTGGCTTAAAACTTACCAGATACATTAGGGAAATGGCAGGCAATTCCCTAACAAGAATAGTTCTTATGACCAGTTCCCTAAACAGCAGCCTCCAGAAGGAAGCAGTCCTTAACTA
>CALBUB010000119.1 GCA_937967955.1 uncultured Bacillota bacterium
AAAGTAGTCTTACCACTGCCATTATGGCCTATAATGGCTAAAAATTCTCCTTCCCTAATGGTTAAGTCTATGCCTTTTAAGGCAGTTTTACCATTAGGATAGGTATGTTCTAAGGCCTTTACCTCAATTAGCACATCCCCGTAACTCTTTTCCCTTTTCTTATCTTCTTCTAGTATTTTTTCATACTCTTTGTCATTTAGCTTTAAGTTTAAACTCTTAAATTTTTGTAAACCTTCCTCTGGAGTTAGAGGCAGTTCATCTTTTTGTAAGGAAGTAACTTTTGAAAAGTATTTAGGAACTTGTAAAGGCATAAGTCCTATTCTATCCATTAGTTCTACTTCTCTTAACAGCTCCCTAGGGGAACCATCCTGTATTATGCGGCCCTTTTCCATTATTATCAATCTATCTGCATTTAAGGCTTCTTCCGTTTCATGCTCTATGATTATGAGGGTAAGGTCACTATCCTGGTGTAATTCCTTAGCTATGGTAAATACCCCCATCTTTCCTACTGGATCTAAATCTGTAGTCGGCTCATCCATACAGACTATATTAGGCTTAGAAGCTAATACTGAACCTATGGCAAGCCTTTGTTTTTGTCCTCCAGATAGGGTGGAAGGCTGCCTGTCTTCTAAGCCTTCTAATTTGACAACTTTTAATACCTGTTTAAGCCTTCTTCCTATTTCTTCCCTAGCCACATTGAAGTTTTCCGGGCCAAAAGCTATCTCTAATTTAGTATTAGTTGAAAACAGCTGGGCTTCAAAATCCTGAAAGACCAGACCTATTTCCTTAGCCATCTTGCTTACACTATAGTCCTTAGTATCTTTCCCGTTAACAAGTACTTGTCCACTGAATTTTCCTCTAATAAAGTGGGGTATTAGTCCATTTAAGCAGTGGGCTAAAGTAGATTTGCCGCCTCCACTAGGGCCCATTATTACAACAAATTGCCCCTTTTCAATATCTAGATTAATATTCTCTATGGCATTAGCATCTTTCTGGTCCTTATACCTAAAGGTAAGATTTTTAATAGATATAGCTTTAGCCATCCCCCTTTTCCCCCTACTATTTTAATTTCAATATATTCTCTTTAAAAGGAGGCCTTATAATACCTTTTTCAGTTATTATGCCGGTTATGTTTTCATGGGGAGTTACATCAAAGGCTGGATTGTATACCTCTATTCCCTCTGGTGCAATCCTTACCCCTTCTATATGGGTAACTTCAGTACTATCCCTTTCCTCTATGACTATTTCATCTCCTGTTTCTATGTCAAAATCTATGGTGCTTGTTGGGGCAACTACATAAAAGGGTACACCGTATACTTTTGCCAATACTGATAACATAAAGGTACCTATCTTATTGGCTGTATCCCCATTTAAGGCTATCCTATCTGCTCCTACCAATATCAGGTCTATCTTTTTGTCCCTTATCAATGTGGCAGCAACGCTATCTGCAATTAGCTTACAAGGTATACCTTCCTGAACTAGCTCCCAAGCTGTAAGCCTTCCTCCTTGGAGTCTTGGTCTAGTTTCATCGGCATAGATAAATATATCCTTTCCACTGTAGAAAGCTTCCCTTATAACTCCTAAGGCTGTTCCAAAGCCAGCAGTTGCTAAAGCTCCTGTATTACAGTGGGTTAAGATGGTTGCCTTCTGGCCTACAATCTCGTTGCCTATTTTCCCCATCTTCTTATTGGTATCTATATCTTCTTTAAGGATTAAAGCTGCTTCTTCCCTTAATCTTTCATATATTTCAGCTGGAGATAAGTTTTTATTCTCTTCAATTAAATTCCTCATTCTATTAATAGCCCACATAAGGTTTACAGCTGTAGGGCGGGAGCTGTTTAGAATATCTAGGGCTTCCTCCATTTTGGCTAAAAACTCTTCTTTAGGATAAGCCATAAACTCCTTAGCTGCCAATACTACCCCATAAGCTCCTGCCACCCCTATGGCAGGTGCACCTCTAACTACCATATCCTTTATTGCAAAGTCCACATCCTTATAGTTTTTACATTCAAATATCTCATGGCTAATAGGTAATTTTCTTTGGTCTATTAGATAGAGAATATCATCTTTAAATTCTATAGTTTTTATCTTTTCCATAGCCTCATCTCCTTTGGTATAGTTCTTTTAATATTATCCCAATCTATTTTCATTTAATTAATCCTTCTAGGTTTGTCCTATACTTTAATAAAATGTTATCATTCTTTGGAATTTTAGTCCATATTAAGCTAGTGGAAAAGAGGAAAATAAAAAAATAGGCTTTAAATGCCTATTTAAAGGATTTCCTTTATCTTCAATGCTATTTCAAGATTAAGCCTATCATTGGGGTTGGTAAGCTTCATGCCTGTTATCTCCTCAATTCGGTTTATCCTATATAGAACAGTGTTGTAGTGGGTATATAGGTATTGGCTCATTTTAGATAGGTTGCCATTGTACTTGAAATAGGCTATTAGGGTTTTTACCAGCTCTGTAGATTTCTTTCTGTCATAATCCACCAGCACTTTTAAAGTCTTGTTGTAGAAATCTTCCAGCTCCTCCATGAGGAACTCCTGAGATAGTATTTTGTATACGCCAAGGTCATCATAGCTTAAAACCTTCACATTAGCATTTTCCTCACACATTCTCAATGCCTTCATGGCATCAGACAGGCTCTTGCCTGCCTTATCCAGGCCTTTGTAGATTCTTCCTATGCCTATGTTTACATCCATATTTCTCAGCTTATCCTCTATGGCCTTTATGATATACTCATTGCATTCATCTATCCTATCCTTTATGCTCTTCTCCTTGTCAAAGGATAGAAGCAGATGAATCCCATTTAGCTTAGTTGAAACTATTCCCTTGAGCTTTAAATAATCCAATATTTCTTCTACTATCATCACCGCTGCATTACCTTTATCCCTGAGGGAATCAAACAGGTAATCATTTTCATTTTGTTGGAATTTAAGCTTAAAGTCTATTACTTCTCCTACATACTAATCCTCTGGATTTAAATTGAAAAAGAGAAATTTTTCCATTGACTTATTCCTTTTATTGGAGTCAGTAGAGATCAAATCCTCAAAGAACTGGGAGCGGTAACTTATTTCCACTTCTTTTAGCATCAATTCCTGCAGTACAAATAAGGCTATAATTGAAGAAGCAGATTCTATTATAGATAGATCAAACCCACCCAAAGGAGTTGTGGTAGACCAGGCAAATATGTGGCCATAAACATCCCCCTTTAATACTATAGGCATTATCATCCTGTTTACATATTTTCCACCTATCAATACCTTGTTCTCATAAAGCTTCTTTGTTGTGCTTCTTCCATCCTTTGAATTATAGAACCTATCTACATCAGCTAAAAGCTGATCTTTTGTATCTTCATCTATTCCTTCAAATTTTCCTATGTTTTCGTTAAACAAGTTCAATTTTAGTAAAACAGGATTTTTTATATTTTGGCCTACAATCTCAATAACCTCGTCAATGCTTTTGCCCTCAAGCATTACTTCCATAAACTGCTCATGAACTCTTTCTATCCTCTCAAGTAGTGATACATGCTTGTTGAATATGGTCTTTGATACTTCCATCATTATATCCGATAGGGGAATGGAGTAGTGTATATCCACTATAGGAAAGTTCAATTCATCCGCATAGTCTATTACCTCTTGAGGGAGAGAATCCAAATAAGGCCGTATCTTAATTCCTAATCCAGCTAGCTTCTTTTGAGATGCTTTCCTTATGAATTCCTTCATGAATTCTATATCAGCTTTTCTGAAGGAATAGGCCGTAGTCAGTAGAAACTCCCCTTCCTGAACCCAATCAAATATATCAGGGTCAGCTACTACATTAACTCTCGACACAGTATTTCTTATACCTTTAAAGCCTGCAATCAGCTTAGATTTTCCCATCACATCTAGCCTTAGCATATCCTCAAGGCTAATGCCATTTTGTCTAGCCATACCTAATCACCTACACTTAGAAGGTTTCTAAAAATTTTCCTCAAGCCTTTCTCCAGCCACATACCTTTCTACAATATTTCTGTCATCTCCAATGTATAGGAATCTTTCAAGCCTTTCTTCTAATGTAAGCCCTTTTATATGGTCTATATTAGAATCATCTATTACCAAAAGGTCCGCCTCATAGCCTTTTTCAAAGCTGCCTACATTGCCAAAGAAGCTACCTCCACCTTTTGTAGCCAAATAGAAAGCTTCAGAGCAAGTCAATGGTTTTAAGGCCCCTTCTGTCTCTATCCATTTCATCTTAGAGGCTTGAATGCTGCCAACTATGGCTCTAGGAATACTTAAGCTGTGGCCTCCTGCTATATCTGAGCCTAGGCCTACATTAACCCCTTTATCTAAATATTTTCTTACAGGCATAATTCCACTGGATAGATTAAAGTTGGAATCAACACAGTGGGCTGCATATACTCCCCTTTCAGCCATAAGGTCTATTTCTTCGTCTTTGTTGTAAATGCAGTGGGCCATTATGGTTTTAGTCTGTCCAAAGAGGTTATAGTGGTTGTACACTGTGCTGTAATTAGGTAACTCCGGATGCAATTCCTTTACCCATTTAACTTCTCCCCTGTTTTCATTTAGATGAGATTGGACTGGTATATTATATTTTAAAGCCATTTCTCCTAAACCTTTCATCAATTCTGGTGTACAGGTGGGTACAAATCTTGGGGTAATGATAGGTTTTACTAGTGGTGATTTATCCTTATATTCAAGTATTATCTCCTCCGTATCTTTTAGGGATTCTTCCGTATCCTCCTGAAGGTCTGGATGAGCATTCCTATCCATGTTTACTTTGCCAATATATGCTCTTAATTTTGCTTTTATGAATAAATCCATAAGAAGTTTAGTAGCATCCTTATGAATGCTGCTGTATACTACTGCACTGGTGGTGCCATGCTTTATCAGGTCTTGTATTAATTTTATAAACACCTCTTTAGCATAATCTATATCCTTAAACTTTGCTTCTTCAGGAAAGGTGTAAGTATTTAGCCAGGGAATTAGCTCTTTATCCATTCCAATACCCCTATTCATATACTGGACTGCATGTAGGTGAATATCTACAAAGCCAGGTATTATGAGCTTACCGCTAAAGTCCTCTATGGGATAATCTTTATATTTATCAGGAAGCTTTTTATATACACCTGCAATCTTCCCTTCCTCCACTATCAAGTAGGAATCCTCATAGGTGTCAAATTTGTCCTTAGTTGATGTAAAGATGATATCTCCCTTAAATACGCCCCTATTCATCCATATCACTCCCTGGAAGTTTTATATGAACTCCAGTATTAATATATTATTTAGCAATTTGAAAGATTATGTAAAAAGTATACAAAAGGAATTTTAGACAAAAAAAGGCATATGGTGAAAACAGAATTTTTCAACCATATGCCTTATAATCCAGCGGAATATAAACAATTCTCTTTGTTATCTTTTACCTACTAGCAACTTTTTCTCTCTTATTCCAAAATCCTGTTACTTTAGCTAAAATTAGTCCTATTATAGTTAAAATCAAGAAAGCTATTCCAGTTTTAAGTGAGCCGTATTTAGCACCGAATATGGGTAGCAGGGAAGTAATAAGCCCTCCTCCCAAAAGTGGTTCAAATAGAGGAGTCCTCAATGCAAAGGATTCTCCTGCTTCTGTTTCCATATTGGGATCTGATATGCGTAAAAGCATCAAACCTACAGCAGCAACCCCTGAAAGGAACCCATAGTTTACTATGGCATTTTCAAACCAGTTGGTCTTAAACAGTCTTGGCCCTGCCCAGAAGAAAAAGGCTACCAATAATATTTCGTTAACTATCATCACTATCATAAACGGAATTGCATATTTTAAAACCACTGGTATGGAAATAGATGCAACGGCACTAGCTATTAGAAAGTCCAAAGCCATTCCTTGAATTCTGTGGAAGGTTTTAGCATCAACAGCTTTGTTGAACTCGGTTTTGGATATAATAAGCTGAACAATTAGCCCTCCAATCATGGCCATGGGGAATAGGGGCATTTCTATGCCTATGTAGTTTTCTATTAAAACCTGGATTATCCATCCAATCAATATGGCAATTCCCACTAAAGCTAGATGGAATGCAAAGGATTCCACAATATCATTGTTTAAAGTTCCTACAGAATTAGCTTTTCTTTCAGAAACAGGGATTATCTCCCTTTCCTGTCCTCCCTTAATCTGGTCCTCTGTTTTTAAAACGGAAGTATATCCCTTTCTAACTGCATAGTTTATGATTATCATTCCTCCAACAATTCCCATAAATAGCCCTACTGTAGCAGAAGTAAGCCCTAAGTCTCCTCCATCTGGCCAATTTAAAGAATTATAAACATCAATCATCCCTCCAGCAGTGCCATGACCTCCAGCCCATCCAATTTCTACAACTGAAGCAAACATGGGATTTACGTTCCAAATGGGTTCTAAAATCAACGCTGATATAATAAATGGAATTGCAATTTGAATAAAATCACCTATGTAACTAAAATATAGCTGAGGCGCTATTTGATTCCACACCTTTCTTACATTTGGAATTTCCATTCCCATCAGCATAGGTGCAAAAACTACTGTGATAAGCCTTCCTGGCAAAGCTCCCCAGGTAGCAGTTATCTCCTCTGGTATTATTCCAAAACCATACTGCCCTAAAATAAGGCCTAGAACCCCTGCTATTAATGAAGCTGGAATAAACAACTTTTTTAGAATTTTTACTTTGAGCCTTAAAATCACACCAACAAATATTAATAATCCTAATAGAGACGTAGAAAATAAGAGAGAATCTAAACTTGCAGAAGTTAAAGCTTCTTTTGGAAACATGTGTTCACCCTTTCTGTAAAAATTTTGTCTTAAATCTATTATATTACTGATAGTTTAATATTTTCCAAGTTCTTTTTTTGTCGTATATTAGGAGGATTCCTTTAACAATTTCTGCCAACTGAAAGGAGAAACTTTAAATCTAATTGACAATATTTTTGCCATTGATTTGCCTCTACAGGTTAGAACTTTCCCATTTCTCTCAAAAAGCAAAGACTTTCTTTACTGATGCCTGGCACCAATAAAGAAAGTTTTTATAAACAATCTGTAATTTTTTAATGGATTTTCATGTTACATGCTGTAGCTTATTTGCTGGTTTCAAAATCCAATCCAGTATTTAGTAAAAAAGACCTATTAATTCCCTACCTTCACTTTAATCAAGTATTATTACCTTTTTAGGAGCTACTTGGGCTGGTAAGCTTAGTTCAGCCACATCATAAAATACTATAGCCCTTTTATTTCTAATATCCTTCTCGGTTAAAGTATTACCTTTAATATCTATAATTTCTGTTTCTTCATTAGGGAATATCTTAAGAATCCTATCAGTACTTACTAAATCCTTATCAAATTTATATACTTCCACATTAGGTATCCCATCCTCTTCCATAACTGCTACCACATCACAGCCTGCCCTAGCTGGGTAGCTTTCCATTATTGGAGTGTCCTTATGGTAGAATACCCATACCTTCATGCCTTCTTTAATGTCATCTTTATCTATAAAAGCCATGGTCTTATTGTTAACTAGTACTACATCCTCTGCTAGGGTAAATACCATCTTATCATAGGGTTCCTCTTCAGAATCTCTTTCTACCAATAGGGTATAGTATTCTCCCTCTGTAGAAATTTCTGCTACAGTACCAGCAAATAGTATATATTCATAGTTCAATTCCCCCTTATCTATAGGTTCCTCCTGCTTGTTATCTGCTTTCTTATCTAAATTTACTGCATATACAAAGGATACTAGCAACAAGCCTAGAACTAGAAGAATTATTAGCATTTTTCTTAAGCCTTCCATCTAAATCCCTCCTTTCCCCTTACTATAAGTATATCCCATACCTTTTATATAATTGGTTACAATAAGGTTAAAGAAGAGTAAAAAAGCTGATCTGATAAGTCAGATCAGCAGCCGTAACCCTTTAGATTCCTCTTTATTTCATCAGTAAAGTAGTTTATATTCTCCTTCCACATCTCATAGTTCATAACCTTCTTTAAGGTTACATTTATCTTCCTATTCATACAGTCTATATTGTCATCATTTATAAATTCTATTTCCCTTTTGGCAATAAAGGCATCGGCAATCAAATCCATTATATACATGGTAATCTCTTCCTTCTCCTCCTGGCTAAAGCGAGAATTTAAGCCTTCACTAAGGGTTAGATTATCTAAAAATCTGTTCCTTAGGAATAGGATGAACTTCTCAAATTCATCTGCATTGCTTCCTGTCTCAATCATAAATAGTATTTTAAAGAATAAATTCCATTTAAAATCCTTGTTTATTATCTCCAGAATGGCTTCCCCTATCTTCCTGGAAAATTCATCTTCAAATTGGATTGGCCTTTCAAATTCTATATATTCGTTTAAATCTAAATCCTTCTCCCTTACTTGGTATAAGCGAGACAATATCTTTAGGTAAACGTTATCATATTCCATAGGATCATGGTTACCATTTTGCTTTAACACATAGGAAACCAATATATCACAAGACTTTCTATAATCTAGTACTATTCCAAATTCTTCTTTAGTCTTGTCAGAATAGATATCATATATTATCTTAGAAAGGATAGTCTCCAATTGTTCCTTTCTCTTATCGATGTCCGCTTCATCTAGCTCCTTTAGGTGGTTATAAAGTATCATAAGCTGTTTATCCACCATCTGCAGATTTTCCTTAAGGGAATACATTATGTCTCTAAATAGACTTTCTGATAGAAGATAGTTATAGTTTTTATATAGTACCTTATGCTCTGCTTCGCTCCAGAATACATTTACCAAGGACTTGATTTGAAGCTCAAACTTTATAGTTCTGTCCTTTCTAAGGTATTTACCATCTATTTTATATATTTTAAAGCCGTTTTTTTGAACCTGTGGCTGTTTTTTATCAAGATTAAGCTGAATATTTGGATTGTCCTCTGTATAGTAATAGCCATCCCCAACTGGAATATAGAATTCCTTCATCACTTTAGAATATACATCATCCTCGTCTTCTATGAATCGGCATTCAATCCTCAATCCTATTAAGTCTGATAGGTTTTCAATAAGCTCTTCAGGGGTTTTGTATATTAAATAGAAATTGTTTCTAAATATTTTTTCCTTTAAACTGTCTTTAGTTTTTACCCTAGAGGATATGTTCAGTATGTTATCGTAGCATAAGAATTTTTCTCTAAAAAAATACTCCAACTCCCTATTGCTTTCCTCAAGTATATCCTTCATGTTATCCACCATGGCAACCGTTTTGTCAATAAACTCAAATATTTCTAGTTTCATGCACTATTTTCCCCCTTCGCTCAACTCTAAAAGCCTCCAGTTATATTATACCACAAAGGCCAAACCTAAAAACTAAATATGGTAATTAAGCTATTTAAGTATAGACATATCTTTATTATTTTCTAAATATTTCATCAAAAGCTGTCGATAATATATAAGGTTAATATAATCAGTTTATAAAGGAAGGGGTTTTCAGATGAAAATCAAAAGCAAAATAATTCTATCCATGATTTCAATATGCATAATAACAATCGTTGCCGTAGGAATAGCTAATTACACCATCTCAATTCAACAGCTTAGAAAACAAGTATATGAAGTAATAAAAAACACTGCTGAAAATACCTCCAAGGACGTAGATCAGTGGATGGCATTGGAAAAGAACTCCTTATCAAAAATCGCCAATAACATAATCTTCAACAACAATTTTGAATATGATTACCTGTTCAACTACTTAAAAGCGGAAACAGATAACAAACCAGGAGCAGAGTATTATATAGCCTTTGAAGATAACACCTTAATAGCAGGTAGTGGATGGGTACCCCCAGAAGGATATGTTGCAACAGAAAGAGATTGGTATAAAAATGCTGTATCAAGCGGTCAACTAGTCATATCCGACCCATATGTAGACGCTAAAACTGGAGGTATTGTAATTACCATATCCATGCCAATATTAAAAGATGGAAACATATTAGGAGTTCTAAGCTGCGATATGCCAGTTAACTACATATTAGAAAAAATAAGTCAAGTGGATATTAGCGAAAACTCTTACGCATTCTTAATTGATGGTAATGGAAACATACTCACCCATGAAAATGAAGAATATAAGCCAACTGCCGAAGGATATACTAACATAGCTGACATTATGGATGGTAAGCTTCAAAGCTTTATTTCTTCAGAGGATATAGACTTAGAAGACAGAGTATTAACCGACTATGATGGGGTAAATAGGGTATTTTTATTTGGAGATACACAGGAGACCAATTGGAAGATAGGCATGGCTATATCTGCTGATGACACTTTAGATGTGCTAAACAACGCCATTATTTATACATCTCTAGCTGGTGTAATAATGATATTAATAGCAGTTTTAGTATCCTTATATATTGGAAACTCCATATCAAAGCCCATACTAAACTGCACCAAAATAGCTGAAAAGATAGGCAACTTAAACTTTACCGACAATATAAGCGAAAATGATCTAAAAAGAAAAGATGAAGTTGGAACTATGCTCAGATCCTATCAGTTGCTCATAGGCAAGTTGAGAAAATTTGTAGATGAGCTAAAGGATTCCATAAAGATGAACCAGGAAGTATATTCTAAAAC
>CALBUB010000120.1 GCA_937967955.1 uncultured Bacillota bacterium
CCATGTTCCCAATAGGAAGAGGCCAAAGAGAGCTTATAATTGGAGATAGGCAAACTGGTAAGACTGCCATAGCTATAGATACTATAATCAACCAAAAAGACCAAGATGTAATTTGTATTTATGTAGCCATTGGGCAAAAGAGATCTACAGTGGCTCAAATTGTAGACGTATTAGAAAAGAAAGGAGCTATGGATTATACAATAGTTGTATCAGCAACAGCTAGTGAAACAGCTCCATTACAATATATTGCACCTTATGCAGGAGTCAGCATGGCTGAAGAATTTATGGAGCAAGGAAAAGATGTACTTATAGTTTATGATGACCTATCTAAACATGCAGCTGCATACAGATCCATGTCACTGTTACTTAGAAGGCCACCTGGACGTGAAGCATATCCAGGAGACGTATTCTATCTACACTCTAGATTATTGGAGAGATCCGCCAAATTAAGTGATGAATATGGTGGAGGTTCTATAACAGCACTGCCAATTGTAGAAACTCAAGCTGGAGATATTTCTGCATACATACCTACAAACGTTATTTCTATTACAGACGGTCAGCTATTCTTAGAAACAGACCTATTCTTTGCGGGCTTCAGACCAGCTATAAATACAGGTTTATCTGTATCCAGGGTTGGTGGAGCAGCACAAATTCCGGCTATGAAGAAGGTTGCAGGAAGCTTAAAGCTAGAACTGGCACAATATAGAGACTTAGCTGCTTTTGCTCAGTTTGGTTCTGAATTAGATAAGGAGACAAAGGCTCAGCTAGACCAAGGGGAAAGAATAATGGAGATATTAAAACAGCCCCAGTACAGTCCAGTAAGGGTAGAGCACCAAGTTATAATATTCTATGTAGCTATAAATAAGCACTTATTAGATATACCAATAGAAAAAGTAAAACAATTTGAAAAGGAATTCTTACAATACGTAGACAACAACTACCCAGAAATAGTTGAGTCTATAAGAGAAACAAAGGATCTAACCGAGGAAACAGAAAAGAGAATAGAAGAAGACGTAAAAGAATTCAAAAAGAACTTCTAATATTCCCTTGAGTACGGGGGTGATTGTTTGACACTATCAACAAGAGATATAAAAAGAAAAATAAAAGGGATAAACAACATAATGCAAATTACTAAAGCCATGGAATTGGTTGCTTCCGCCAGGCTTAGAAGAGCAAGGGAAAGGCTGGAAAGAACAAGACCTTATTATAATACGGTCTATGAAAATATAAAGGAAGTACTAGGCCATGTAGGCAATATAGACCATCCCTTTTTAAGAAAAAGGGATGTGAAAAAAAGCCTCTATATAGTAGTGACTGCTGATAGAGGCTTAGCTGGAGGCTTTAACAGTAATGTCAATAGATTAGTAGAAGCTGAAATAGGAAACAATAAGGAAAATATTTCCTTAATAACAGTTGGTGCTAAAGGAAGAGACCACTTTAAAAAGCGGGGCTACAATATAATGGCTGAATTTGTAGGCATGACAGAAAACCCCTCCTTCAGCCATGCAAAGAATATTGCAAACTTAGTTTTAGAGGCCTACAGCAAAGAGGAAATAGACGAAGTGAAGATAGTCTATACTGAATTTATTTCAACTATTAGCCAAAAGCCTAAAGTAATAAGGCTTCTGCCCAGTGATTCCTTAAAGTCAGAAAAGAAGGAAAAGACAGCCGTTGTTGAATTCGAGCCATCAGCCGATGAGGTATTAGATTACCTAATACCTAGATATATCCAATCAGTAGTCTACGGAGCTTTAATAGAGTCTGCTTGCAGTCAGCAAGGAGCAAGGATGACTGCCATGAAGAATGCTACGGAAAATGCAGAAGAGCTAATTGACGAACTACAGCTAAGCTACAACAAGGCTCGTCAAGCAGCCATAACCACAGAAATTACAGAAATTGTTTCAGGTGCTGAAGCCCTTAAGTAATAGAGAAAGGAGTGAAGGTATGAAAAACGTAGGAAAGATAGTCCAGGTAATAGGTCCTGTTGTAGATATAAGGTTTGATGAAGAAAACTTGCCTGAATTACTTAATGCTATAGAGATACAAAATGGAGATGAAAAGCTGGTTGTGGAAGTTGCCCAGCATATTGGAGATGATATTGTAAGATGTGTAGCCATGGGTTCCACTGATGGACTGGTAAGAGGTATGGATGCAGTGGACACGGGAGAGCCAATTAGTGTACCTGTAGGAAGGGAAACTTTAGGAAGATTGTTTAATGTATTAGGAGAGCCTATTGATGGTAAAGAGCCAGTAAAAACAGAAAAAAGGTCTCCTATACATAAGCCTGCACCAAGCTTTGTAGAGCAAGCAACCACTCAAGAGATGTTTGAGACTGGAATTAAGGTTATAGACCTTATTTGTCCCTATGTAAAGGGTGGAAAGATAGGTCTGTTTGGTGGAGCTGGTGTAGGTAAGACAGTTCTTATACAAGAGCTTATTAATAACGTAGCTACAAAACACGGTGGTATTTCCGTATTTGCTGGAGTAGGAGAGAGAACTAGGGAAGGAAACGACCTATACTATGAAATGATCGAATCAGGAGTAATAGACAAAACTGCCCTAGTATTCGGCCAGATGAATGAGCCACCTGGAGCAAGGTTAAGGGTAGGCCTTACAGGACTTACTTTGGCCGAATACTTTAGAGATGAAGAAGGCCAAGACGTACTATTATTTATTGACAACATATTTAGGTTTACTCAGGCTGGTTCAGAAGTATCTGCCTTGCTAGGAAGAATGCCTTCAGCAGTAGGTTATCAGCCAACCTTAGCAACAGAAATGGGTCAGCTGCAAGAGAGAATTACTTCAACTAAGAAGGGTTCTATTACATCTGTTCAAGCAGTTTACGTGCCAGCTGACGACTTAACAGACCCAGCACCAGCTACAACTTTCGCCCACTTGGATGCTACAACAGTATTATCTAGACAAATAGCTGAATTAGGTATTTACCCAGCAGTGGATCCATTAGATTCCACATCTAGAATACTAGCACCAGAGATAGTAGGGCAAGAACACTATGAGGTAGCTAGAGGAGTACAGGAAATACTACAAAGATATAAAGAGCTACAGGATATAATTGCAATCTTAGGTATAGATGAGCTTTCCGATGAGGATAAGCTAGTAGTAGCTCGTGCAAGAAAGATACAAAGATTCTTATCTCAGCCATTTACTGTAGCAGAACAGTTTACAGGCACCAAGGGTGTTTATGTACCTGTAAGTGAGACTGTAAGAGGCTTTAAAGAAATATTAGAAGGAAAACACGATGACATACCTGAACAAGCCTTCTACATGGTAGGAACTATAGATGAAGTACTAGAAAAAGCCAAGAAGTTAGGGGTGTAATTATGGGCTTTAAACTAGAGATAGTAACTCCTGACAGAGCCTTTTTCTCAGATGAGGTAGACATGGCCATACTAAGGGGAATTGAAGGTGAATTTGCAGTATTAAAAAATATGGCTCCCTTAATTACCCCTTTAGACATAGGTAAAGTAAGGATTAAAAAAGGCAATGAAGAAAAGGTAGCAGCCATAGCTGGAGGCTATGTGACAGTATCAAAGGATAAGACTACAGTTATCACTGATTCTGCTGAATGGCCTGAGGAAATAGATGTGGAAAGAGCAAAAAGGGCAAAAGAAAGAGCAGAAAAAAGATTAAAAGAAAAAAAGGAAGGCATAGATATACTTAGGGCTGAACTAGCTTTAAAGAGGGCCATAAATAGACTTAATATAGCAGAAAAATATAAAAAATAAAAATAAAAAAATTAGATATTTATGTATAAAAAATACCCTTTCCTGGCAATACTTCATACCAAGGAAAGGGTATTTTAGTGATAAAAATGTTTTGTCCCCCTTTACATTTTTATCACATACCCTTTCCCTTATAAATTTATATGGAGGTAAAGGGTATGAAATTACACAAAAAAATTATTATTCTAGGAATCATATTAGTTTTATTGATCCCAGTTCTAGGACTTAAGTCTCAAAAAACAGACAAGCTGCAATTGATGATGGAAATGTTAAATAAGGCTGATGCTGATTTTGTAGAGGGAGATATAAGCTTAGGGGGAGTTATATTAGATGAAATGATAGATAGGGCTGAAATGGAAAAGATAGGATACTCTATTAAGGAGGAACTCAACATAAAAGGAACCCTCCTTAATGGCCAATTTAAAAGTCTAGACCAGTTGAAAGAAGGCTACTATCACAAAGAATATATACAGGATGATAACTTTAATCAGCTGCTAATCCAAGGTGTAGATGATAGAGAAAACTTCATAACTATTAGCCTTTCTTCCTACAAAATTGAGGATTCTGGAGAAACTTCCCTTTACATTAATTTGATAAACAGTAAACATTTTATAGAAAATAATGATATAATATTAAAGGTAGAAAAAATTTTTGATAAATATGACAAAGCCGTAAATGTTACCAGTTGCATAGTAGGTAGTATTGATGGTAACATAGATATGAATACTGGCAAAAAGAAGATATTAGACATGACAGAGGACGTAAAGGGAAGAGTTGTAGAGAAATACGAAGAAGATGGAATAGTCAGTTACTCAATTTTCAGTCCTTTAATCGATGAGTACATCTACACTGGAAGTCGAAAGATGAACTTGAATATTGCTTTAAGGTACAGTGAATTGGAAAACAAGACTTATATCTTGATAGGAACACCTATAATAACAATTGGCTATTAGAAACAGGAGGGATAAGATGAGCAAGTTGTTGGTAGAGAAGAGTCCTCCTTTAAGAGGAAATGTAAGAATAAGTGGAGCGAAAAATTCAGCACTGCCAATTTTGGCAGCGTCTTTATTAGGCACAGAAGATATCATTTTAGAAGATGTTCCCCAGCTAAAAGATGTGGAAGTAATGTGTGAAGTATTGTCCTCATTAGGTGCTAAAGTGGAGTTTCTAGATAAGGGAGTTATAAAGATTAACTCTAAGAATGTTAACAGCTATGAAACCCCCTATGAGCTAATGAGCAAAATGAGGGCTTCTTTTTTGGTTATGGGACCTTTATTGACCCGCTTAGGAAAAGCTAAAACTTCCATGCCAGGAGGCTGTGCCATTGGTACCAGGCCTATAGATTTACACTTAAAAGGCTTTAGAGCCCTAGGAGCAGAAATAGATGTAGATCATGGCTATATTGGTGCTTATGCAGATAAACTAGTTGGAGATAGGATTTATTTAGACTTCCCCAGTGTAGGAGCAACAGAGAATATTATGATGGCTGCCGTTATGGCAGAAGGAGAAACTATTATAGACAATGCTGCTATGGAACCTGAAATAGTAGACTTGGCAAACTTCTTAAATAAGCTGGGGGCTCAAATAAAAGGAGTTGGAACCAGCACTATTCGTATAAAAGGAGTGAAGGAATTAGGAGGAGCCACCCATTCTATAATCCCTGATAGAATAGAAGCAGGTACCTTCATGGTGGCAGCTGCCATTACAAAGGGAGATGTAATTGTTGAAAACGTAATTACCAGCCACATTAAGCCCATCATAGCAAAGCTTAGGGAAGCTGGCTGTGAAGTATGGGAAGAAGAGGATAAAGTAAGAGTAGTTGGCACTGATAATTTAAAAGCAGTGGATATTAAAACCTTACCTTATCCAGGCTTCCCTACAGACATGCAAGCCCAGTTTATGGCTTTAATGAGCGTTGCTCAAGGAACAAGCGTAATCATTGAAACCGTATTTGAAAACAGGTTTATGCATGTAGATGAGCTTAAGAGAATGGGAGCAGACATAAAAATAGATGGCAGATCAGCCATAGTTCAAGGAGTAAAAGAACTTATGTCAGCTCCAGTTAAAGCCACTGACCTAAGAGCAGGAGCTGCATTAATTTTGGCTGGACTTAAAGCTGATGGAGTTACTGAAATAAGTGACATCTATCATATTGATAGAGGTTATGAAAATATAGAAGAAAAGTTTACTAAGCTAGGGGCAAAAATCTATAGGGCGTAATCATATTATATTATTGATAATTGAATAATATGCTTGAAAAAGAGTTGGCAGTAGCCAACTCTTTTTTGTTATATTTTATCCTTGTCCTGCATAGTATATTGTATACGCAAGGAAGAGGAGGACAAAATGAAAAAGCTAATGATATACGCAAGCATATTGTTGGTCATAAGCGTTATAATACCAACAATAATAGTCAAAACTTTAAACCTTGTTCCAAAAGGAAGCAACAGAATAGATAAAGAAAAAGAGAAAATAGAAGAGGTTAAAGAAGTTGAATTTGACGGCAATGTGGCCATATATGACACTAGAACTCAAAAAGTTGTAGAAATGCCCTTAGAAGAGTACATAAAAGGAGTAGTAGCAGCAGAAATGCCTGCTGAATTCCATATAGAAGCCTTAAAAGCCCAAGCTATAGCCAGCAGAACTTATGCTATAAATAGAATAATAAAATATCCAGAAGGAAACCCAGGTCATCCTGAGGCCCCACTTTGTACAGGGGTCCATTGCCAAGCTTATCTGACCCTGGAGGAGCTAAAAAATATCCATTCGCCTAAATGGGAGGAAAAATACTGGCCTAAGATTGAGGAAGCAGTAGAATCCACCAAGGGAATGATTTTATACTATGAAGATGAAGTAATAGAAGCCTTATACCATTCAACTAGTGGAGGCATGACAGAAGATGCTATTAATGTATTCAATGTGGACTTACCCTATCTAAAAGCTGTAGAAAGCCGTTATGAAGAAGATGCTCCAAAATTTAAGGCCACAGTGAGCATGACAGTAGAGGAATTTATAGATAAGCTAAATTCCAGATTTCCAGGGGCGGATATAAATAAGGAAAACCTAACTGAAAAGGTAAAGCTAGTAGAAAAAACAGAAAGTGGCAGGGTAAAAAAGATAGCCATAGATGGGACAGTAGTAGATGGTAGGGAAATAAGAGAGCTGTTTAGCCTCAATTCTACCAACTTTAAAATATACTACAATCCAACCAGTGGAATAATAGACATAGAAACTATAGGTTACGGCCATGGAGTAGGAATGAGCCAATGGGGAGCTAATGGAATGGCTAAAAGTGGCAAAAACTACGAGGAGATACTTAAACACTATTATACAGGAGTAACAATTGGACATTTAGAAGATTATAAATAACAGGCTTAAGGCCTGTTTTTTTATGTTTAAAATAGATGCTTATACCTCACCTCTATTGGTCAAAAGTATTATTACCTACTATCCCTATATAGTTTCTAATATTTAGTTAAAACTTTATCTTTTGAATTTTTTATACAAGCATGTATTAAATAGTCAAATATGGCAATACTAACTAAT
>CALBUB010000121.1 GCA_937967955.1 uncultured Bacillota bacterium
TTACAATTCTCAATAGTATTGGTACGGTTACTACTGAAAGCAAAGTGGTAATTACCATAATCATAGTAGCATATTCCTTCATTAAGTTGAAAGTCTGAGCAAATATAGGGGTCATAGCTGCAGAAGGCATAGCTGCTAAAATTATTATTGAATTAGAAACTATGGTCCTTTCCTCTATTAATACTGAAATTATAACGAGTATTGCTGGAATCAGTATCATCTTAGTAAATATACCATAATATATAGTCCAATCTTTTAAATAGTCTTTAATTTTCACCCCAGAAAGCATAGCACCTACTATAAGCATTGAAAAGGGACCTGTCATATTACCTATTGAACTAATACTAGAAAGAAGCACAGCTGGTAAGTTTATATTAAATATCATCATAGTTAGACCAACATATACAGCTATAACTGATGGATTTAAAAGGGCTTTTATCAGCCCCCGTCTAAATTCTTCCTTTTCCATCTTCCCTTTAAATATCATTATGCCGTAAGTCCACAGGAATAACACAAAAAACATATTGAATATAGAACCATATATTACTGCCTCAGGACCATATATGGAATTTAAAATAGGAAAGCCTATATAACCTGTATTGGTAAATACATTGGCAAAGTGTAATATGGTCCTTTTTTCATCCCTTATAGGTCTAGTAAGTAAAAGGGATATGCCAATTATTATTAAATAAGCTATAAAGCTAAAGTAAAAGGCCTTTACCACGTTTGTCTTTATCTGGTCATCATAGGAAAAGGCAAAGGAGGAAACAATCATAAAAGGGAGTAGTATTCTTAAAAGGATTTCAATCATACCTTTATTTATATCAGGAGTTATTATATTTCTCTTTCTTCCAACTACACCTACCAGCATAATCAAAAACAAGGATATAATACTCTTTAAAACTGTTAGCATATCCAGTAAAACACCTCCTAGATATGATAATATTAACTTTATTCATTAGCCTTTAGTTTGGTTCCAAAAAAAGAAAAGGTATAGAACAATTTCAGAATAAGTTCTATACCTTTCCACTGGCTATATTTCCATACCAATTTACTAATCAAAAGCAATACTACTCCAGCAAATCTGTAACTATAGCAAACTTATAAGAATCCAATTCTGTATCTCAAAACCTTCTTTTGTCTTTATTTTGTTCATAGTATAGTTAAAATCTGATTTTATCTGAGTATATCCTTTTATAGATAAGGCTCCAATTAATATCAATATAAATCCTTCAATTTCTATCACGTTCATAAATTGAGCACCTATATTTTTGCTTATTATGTATGCCACAATAGTTCCAATTGTTGATATAATATCTATAATTTTAAGATATTTTAATAGGGTAAGTAATATCCATTTTAAAGTTTTTATATTTTTCCCCCATTATAATTTAATTAATTACTTCTATGGAATTTGAAAAAAAATTCCCTGACAAGAGCAATTTTGTTCATAATAATCCCTGTAAAAAAAGTTAATACTATAGTATAATATATTAATGCGTAAAGTAAGATTATAAATAAAGGATGATTTTATGGCAAAAAGAGTAATTTTAGGAATGAGTGGTGGAGTAGATTCATCCGTATCTGCTTTGCTTCTAAAGGAAGCTGGCTATGATGTAGTTGGTATATTTATGAAAAATTGGGATGAAAAAGATGAATATGGAGTGTGTACTGCTACTGAAGATGCAAATGATGCTAGAAGGGTTGCAGAGCAGCTGGATATTCCCTTCTATACTGTAAACTTTGAAAAAGAATATTGGGACAAAGTATTTAGTTACTTTTTAGATGAATATAAAAAGGGCCGAACCCCTAATCCTGATGTAATGTGTAATCAGGAAATAAAATTTAATGCTTTCCTGCACTATGCTTTAAAGCTTGATGCTGACTATATTGCCATGGGACACTATGCACAAGTAGAAGAAAGGGACGGCTATTATTACTTGCTAAGGGGAAAAGATAAAAATAAAGATCAAAGCTATTTTCTTTCAAGGATAGGACAAGAAGCCCTATCTAAAACCCTTTTCCCTATAGGCCATTTGGAAAAGAAAGAAGTTAGGGAAATTGCTGAAAAACACAACTTATACACTGCAAAAAAGAAGGATTCTACAGGAATATGTTTTATAGGCGAAAGGGATTTTAATGCCTTTATTGATAAATACCTTTTAGCCAAAGAAGGAGATATAATCGATGTAGATGGGAATAAATTAGGTCGCCACAGTGGCCTTATCCATTACACTTTAGGCCAAAGAAGAGGAATTGGATTAGGTGGTATAGGAACAGGCGAACCTTGGTTTGTAGTTGGTAAGAACTTAAGGAAAAATATACTCTATGTAGCCCAAGGCAGGAATCATCCAGCCTTATATTCAGTTTCCTTAATTGGTGAATCTCCAAGTTGGATATTAGGCAAAGCACCGGAGATGCCATTAAAATGTACAGCTAAATTTAGATATAGGCAACCAGATATACCAGTAGAAGTTAATATGCTAGAAGATGGAAATATCCACATTAAATATGAATATCCAGTAAAGGCAGTAACACCTGGACAAGTAGCAGTTCTCTATAAAGATGAAGTATGTTTAGGAGGAGCTATAATAAAATCTATTGAACCACTAGACAAAAAATATGCCTATCTAAATGAAACCTATTAATAAAGGGTAGTAATATTACTACCCTTTATTAATAGGTTATATATTTGCTATAAAGTACTCATGGAGACTACCCTTTAGTTTAACTCCATATTCTTTCAAGGCTTCATCTAAGGCTTTCAATGTAATATAGAGTTTTTCTTCATAACAGTTCTCACCCATGTGGCCTATCCTTATTACTTTATCTTCTAAATAATCAAAGGCACCAGCTATTAGAATATTGTGTTCTTCTAACATGTAATTGAATATATCTCTAAAAGCTACTCCTTCAGGGACTAAAATAGCAGTAACAGTATTTGAAAAACCTTCCAAAGGATATAATTCTAAGCCTGAATTAATTATAGCCTTTCTAACTGCATCAGCTATTTTCTTATGTCTTTCTATAAAATCTCCCTTCTCTAGCAACCTGTCTACAGCACATTTTAAGCCATATATATTGCTTATAGGTTGAGTATAGGGAAAGTATTTCTCTTCATACCAATTTTTCCACAAGGCTAAATTGCAATAAAAGGATTTAATGGGTGTTTTCCTATTGAATATAATGTTCCAGGCATCTTTACTTACACTTAAAAATGTCAAACCAGGAGGTGCAGATAGGCATTTTTGACTTCCTCCAATTACCACATCCATTTGCCATTTATCCACTTCTAATGGTTCTCCACCTATAGCTGAAACAGAATCTACTACAGTGATAATTCCATATTCCTTTAATATGGGACATATTTTATTTACTGGATTAGTAAGGCCAGCTGGGGTTTCACAATGGACTAAGGTGGCTATTTTAAAATTGTTGTCCTCTTTAAGGAAAGCCTTAAGCTTTTCCACATCAATAGGCTTTCTATAATCTCCTTTAAAGTAGACTACCTCTGCTCCATATAATTTAGCAAAATCTCCAAAACCCTTTCCAAATATACCATTATCAATACACAGCACTCTATCTCCTGCTTCTATTAAAGAAGCACAAGCCGTCTCTAAACCTAATATGCCTTCTCCATTTAATATGACTACATCTTCTTCTGTATTTAATAATTCCTTTAATTTATTGACAGTAATCTTATAGAATTCAAAAAAGCTGGGATCTAAATCGGGATTGGTTATATCTTTAGCCATGGCCATTCTCACTTGTTCATGGATTTCAGTTGGACCTGGAGACATGACTAGGGGTATCCTCATTATAAGCCCTCCTTTATAAGTGTATCGATGCTATTTATAAACTGTATTGGTGTTATATAAATAATACCAATACAGTTTTATTTAGTCAATTTTATTATGAATATATTCCCCATGGAAGTAATTTGTATAAAACTAAAGGGTAGTATTATAATTACTACCCTTACAATTAATAAAATTCCAAACCTCGTTTTGAGAGCTTATCCCTCCACTCCAATTCTAGTATTTCCAATTCTTCACTATAGTCTGTCTTAGATTCATCCTCATCATATTCTAGCTTTTCTAATATCTCAATTGAAAAGCTGTCTTCACCAAATTCATTCCATGCTTGTTGAGGTTTCTTATTAGGATGGTTACCAAAGCCAAGTTTAAATTTTGTACTATTTATAGTACCTTTTAAATTTTAGGTTGCTTCTACATAACATTTATTATTTAAATTATTTTTAATAACAAACACTCCCATGTCTGGCTTCATCAGCTTGTATTTTTCTTTAAGCTCTTTTCTTCTATCCATTATCAGTACCCCATTTCTTTAGTAATTTTGATAAAACTTATTAAAGCTTTCTCTATTTATTTTTATTAGCTTCTACTAAATTATGGCTTATATTCACCAATAAATCAACTAAAGGAACAACTTAAAAAATATTAAATTATTCATAGGTCTAAAGTAGCTTTTAACAGCATAGTTATAGCCACATACCCACAGAGAATATTTAAATTTTTAAATTTTTTTAAATTATTGTTGACAATTTTTAAATATAATGATATCATGTTCATCAAATTAAATAATAAACCTCATCCTCTGTAGTAGGGTGAGGTAGAGGCGCGGTTACTAAGAGTAGCTATATGGAGGCCGGAAGCCAATGAAGTATAGTGAAAGGAGTCACCGCCGAAGCATCAGATACCCAAAATCTGGTGCTGGGCCTGCATCGAATAGGTGTAGGACTGTCATCAAGGTAGTGCCCAATACCTTGATGTTGCGCTATCTCACACTCGGGCTAGAAAGGAGGATAGGGGTGTCGTGTGCTGTATTGGTCAAATACACCTGACATTACCTGTCAGGTGTTTTTTATTTTAATATTTAAAGTTAGATTGGAGATAGTACGTAGAATCTTTACTTATAGAATTACTGTATGGGAGGTATAAACATTGAGCAGAAATTCTGGTTTCAGGAAGGAAATTAGCCTATTTGGTGGCATTAGCATATTAGGTGGAATAATGATAGGTTCAGGAATCTTCTATTTAGGTTCCTATGTAATGATGAGAACAGGTATGAGCATTGGATTATCCCTTCTAAGTTGGATTTTGGGAGGAATAGTTTCGTTATTAGGTGGGATATGCTATGCAGAATTAGGCGCTTCAGACCCAAAGGCTGGAGGCTTAACTGTATATTTAAACAATGCTTATTCTCCCCTTTTAGGTTTTTTAAATGGCTTTTCCAGCTGGCTAATAGGCGGCCCTGGTTCAATTGCTGCTATAGCGATAGCATTGCCTACTGCTTTGACTGCTATAATTCCTATGAATGAATGGACTATAAAGCTAGTTGCTATAGCTCTAATCATTGGGTTGACGATAGTAAATTATATTGGCGTTAAATCTGGCTCTAGGCTTCAAAACATATCTATGATAGCAAAGTTAGTACCTATATGCGTAATCATGATACTAGGTCTTGTACTAGGAGATGTATCCCCAGATTTAAGCTTAACCCCCAGAAGTGGAAATGTAAATTTTGGCTCTGTAATCAACATGGTTGCCTTTGCAGTAGTAGCCAGCCTATGGGCCTATGAAGGCTGGACTAACCTTAATACAGTAGCAGAGGAGATAAAAAATCCTAGAAAAAATCTACCATTGGCCATCATAATTTCAATAGTATCAATAACAGCATTATATACCCTATTTAACTATTCTATCTTCAGAGTACTACCAATCGATGAAATAGAACAACTTCTAGCAGACAATCAATTCTATCTAGGAAGCTATGCTGCAGAAAAGTTACTTGGAAGAGCTGGTAGTCTACTAGTTATAGCTACTATGGTCATATCCATGTTTGGCGCGTTAAATGGTTGTATATTGGCATTCCCAAGAATGTATTATGCCATGAGTGTAGAAGGCTACTTCTTCGAAAGCTTTGGAAAACTTCATCCAAAATATAAAGTACCACACGTTGCTTTAATAGTTCAATGCATAATATCTATCGCATTGGTTCTTTTGAGAAACTTAAATCAGTTAACATCTCTAGTTGTTTTTTCAGGAATGCTATTTAATACCTTAGGAGTATTTGCAGTAATCATATACAGAAAGAAATTCCCTAACTTAGCTAGGCCTTATAAAGCAATAGGCTACCCCTTTACCGTTATACTATCAACTTTAATTTTCCTTGGGCTTATGATAAATACATTAGTTGAGGATCCTAAAACTTCTATAATAGGATTGACAATACCAGCTATTGGAATAGTGGTCTATAATTACTTTAGAAAGAAAAATGTTGCCTTTTACGTTAATAAAATAGACGTAAATATAGAAGAGGTATAAGGAGTGATATTTTGAGAACTATATTGAGAAATGGAAAAATATATGTTGAAAAAAACAACTTTAAGGAAGCTATTTTAATAGAAGATGGCATTATAAAACTTGTGGGCAGCAATGAAGAATTAGCCCATTATAGTGCAGATAATATAGTAGACCTGGAAGGAAAGACTGTCCTTCCAGGGTTTAACGACAGCCATTTACACATTTCAGGTATTGGTGCCTTAATGAACACATGTAATTTAACCCAAGCCAAATCTATCGATGACATCATCCAGCTAGGAAGAAATTTTCTAAAAAACAAGCCAAACTTAAAAGCACTACATGGCAGAGGCTGGAATCAAGACTACTTTACTACTGGCGAAAGAAGGCTTATTACAAGATTTGATCTAGACAAAATTTCTACTGAAATCCCAATCGTATTCGACAGAGTATGTGGACATGTTTCAGTAGGAAATACTAAAGCTTTGGAAATACTAGGAATAGATGAAAATACCAGTGTGGATGGGGGAACAATCGAACTAGGGGAAGATGGAAAGCCAAATGGTATATTCACCGAAAATGCCGTTCGCCTTATCCAAAGTGTCATACCAAAGAAGGATGACCTACAAAAAGAAGAGGAATTTTTAAAAGCCTGTAATTACGCCTTAAGCTTAGGTATAACTTCTGTCCAATCCTGCGATATTATGGACACAGAATCTCGATGCATGTATAAAATCATTCACAATATTTATGATAACAAAAAGACAAAGCTTAGATATAGCCATCAATTTAATTATCAAGACATAGCTGACTTTAGAAATTATCTTGAAACAGAACACTTAGAAGGAAAATATGATGAAAAGTTCTTATCAAAAGGGGCGTTGAAACTTTTCAAAGATGGTTCCTTAGGAGCCAGAACAGCTTTAATGTTAGAGGATTATAAAGACGCACCAGGAACAAAAGGGGTAGAAGCTCTCACTGATGAACAATTGCAAGCTTTAGTTGAGCTGGCTACAGAACATGGAATAAGGGTAGTAACCCATGCAATAGGGGATGGGGCTGTAGAAAGTGTTATTAGGGCTTATGAAAGAACAATTAAAAATGGAAGAAATAAGGATAATCGCCTACGTCATGGAATTGTTCACTGTCAAATATCCAATAGGGACCAATTAAATAGGATTGCTAAATTAAATATACCTGTAATGTATCAACCTATATTCTTAGACTATGATATACAAATAGTAGAAGCCCGAGTAGGAAAAGAGTTGGCAAGTACCTCCTATGCTTTTAATACCCTCTATAAATTAGGAGCACCTGTAAGCTTAGGTACAGATGCACCAGTGGAAGATTGTAATCCCTTCCCTAATATATATTGTGCTATAACAAGACAGAGATTAAATGGTAACCCTGAGGGAGGCTTTAACCCAAAGGAAAAAATGGAACTGGAAGATGCAATCGATGCTTATACAATAGGTAGTGCTTATAATGAATTTAAAGAGGACTTTAAAGGCAGATTAAAGCCTGGCTTTGTAGCCGATTTAATTGTGCTAGACAAGGATATATTCAGCGTTAATGAAAATGAAATCAAAAATATTAAGGTCGAAAAAACTATGATTGACGGAAAATTTGTATATGAAACTTAATAGAGTTTAAGCCACCTGGAAAACAGGTGGCTTATTTTATTGATATTTAATATATTGAATATATTTGTCGATTTTACTTAATTTTTGATATTAATTGACGATAAGTATAAGGGAGTGACAAAACAGATTATTATAAAAATTTAGGTTTTTTTGTTAAGCTTTTAACATTTTCTTTATTAATTATATCAAGTTGTAAAATTTTATAGGAGGGAATTTAATATGACACAAAAAGAAACACAGGAAAAACAGTCTACTAAAAAAAGAAAAAAAGTATCTATTAGGATGAAATTGACTGTTATACCTATTATACTTGTAATTCTATCCATCTCTATAATAAGCTTATTTTCTAGCATTATCACAAGAAACAGCCTACTTGATGAAATGAGAAGCAATGGCATATTTATATTAGAACAGCTTGTCCAACGAGTAAATGATAACTCTAAATCTGTTGAAATCGTAAATAAAATGATAGAGGATGAAATCAGAAAAGCAGCTAAAGTAATTATAAATCTGGATGAGATAAACAGTGAAACCATAACTAGAATTGCAAGAGAGCTAGAAGTAGACGAAATAAATTATCTTGATTCTGAAGGGGTTGTGTTATATTCTAATATGCCTGAAAATGTTGGCTGGAAAATTGATGAAAACCACCCTATATACAATTTAATCAATAGCAAAGAAACAGAACTAATGGAAGAAATTAGAGAAGATGTTGTAGCTGGTGGTTTTTATAAGTATGGGGCTATAAAAACCCCTGATGGCCATGTGATACAAGTAGGCATAAATGCAGACCATGTTAATAGTTTAACTGATCAGTTTGAATCTCAAAGACTGGTTGAAGAATTAGCTTCTAGTGAAGAAATTGTCTATGCCCTTATTATTAGTAATGATTTAAAGGCTGTTGCCCATAGTAATAAAGAGCGAATTGGCTTAGATTTATCTGAAGATAAAGGAGCTGTAACTGCCATTGTAGAAGGAAAGCCTTATTCATCAGAGTATTTCTATGAAGGGGACAAGGTTGAAGTCTATGACGTAGTTTATCCAGTTATCGTAGATGGGAAAATTGAAGGAGCTGTAAATATTGCCTTTTCCATGGAAAAAGTAAATAAGGCCATTAATAGCAATATTATTCAAACCTTTATTATTGGAGCAATAGCCACTATACTTTTAGGTAGTGTACTATTTTTCACTTCAAACAATGCAGTAAAAACCATAAACAAACTAAAAGAACAAATGAAATTAATGTCTGCTGGGGATTTTAGTAATGAATTACCTGCCGAATTATTACAAAAAACAGACGAGTTTGGTGAAATATCTAGATCTATAAATATAATGAGAAGTTCAGTAAAAAGCATGATACAAAATATATTAGAAAAAGCAGAGATTGTTGCTAGCCATTCAGAAGAGCTAAATGCAGCTACAGAACAATCAGCAATAGCTGCTAATGAAATATCTAAAGCTATAGAGGGTATAGCTAGTGGTGCTAGCGACCAAGCAAAAGACACTGAACAAGGCTTTTTAGCAGCTACCATTTTAGGAGATACAGTTGCACAAAATGTAAACCATATGGATAAATTAAACAGTTCTACAATAAAGGTCAATCAGCTTAAGGATGAAGGCTCAGAGCTGATAAGGGATTTAATAGAAAAAACAAAGATAAATATCCGCTCAAGTAAAGAAATTGAAGATGCAATAATAAATACTAATGAAAGCGTTGAAAAAATTGCTGCAGCTAGTGAAATGATAAAAAATATTGCAGACCAAACTAATCTACTAGCTTTAAATGCTGCAATAGAAGCAGCAAGAGCCGGTGAAGCTGGAAGGGGATTTGCTGTAGTAGCTGATGAAATTAGAAAGTTAGCAGAAGAATCAACCCAATTTACAGAGGAAATCAGTTTAATAATCAAAGACCTGACCAATAAAACTGCTATTGCGGTTAACACCATGGATGAAGTCAAAAAGATAATTGAACTTCAAAGTGAAAGTGTAAGACTAACTAGCAGTAAGTTCGAAGGAATAGCTGAAGCATTAGAGGAAATGGAAGAAATAATACATACAGTCAATAGTTCTAGCAAACATATGGCAGAAGAAAAAGATAAAATACTGCAAATTCTAGAAAATCTATCAGCCATTTCAGAAGAAAATGCTGCTGGTACTGAAGAAGCTTCAGCATCAGTAGAGGAGCAAACAGCTGGTATGGAGCAGATATCTAGTGCAAGTGAAGAGCTGGCAAAAATTGCAGAGGAATTAAATAGAGATTTATCCAATTTTAAAATATAAAAATTGAATAAAATAAACAGCAGAAATCCTAGCTTTAGGATTTCTGCTGTTTTGTTAAAATAAAAAGTGTTCCTGTATTTAACAAGGAACACTTTTTATGGTAATGGCTATAAATTGCTTCTCAAAACTATTACTTTTCAAAGGCCTTATTCATAAGTTTTATACAAATATATATAAAAGCCATAACTATGAATATACCAGCCATACCATATAAATCTATAGGTAAAGTCTTTAAAAAAGCATCAATATCTATATTCATTGTTAATCCTCCCATAAATATTACTTTTAAAACTATAATAATTTTTCTACTAGATTTATAAGCATTCCTCCAGCCATTACAGAGCCTATCTGCCCTGCCACATTAGCTCCTATAGCATGCATTAATAGGAAATTGTGAGGATCCTCTTTAAGGCCCACCTTATGTATAACCCTAGCTGACATAGGAAAGGCAGATATACCTGCAGCACCTACCATTGGATTTATCTTATTCTTAACAAACAGATTTATTATTTTAGCAAACAAAACTCCTCCAACTGTATCAAATATAAATGCTATCAAGCCAAGGAATAAAATCATTAAAGTTTCCTTAGTTAAAAAATACTCTGCCTGCATTTTTGTAGAAATTGTAATTCCAAGAAGGATTGTTATCAAATTAGCTAACTCTTTTTGTGCAGTTTCAGAAAGGGAATTTAAAACTCCACATTCCCTAATTAGATTTCCAAATATTAAAAGACCAATTAGGGCAACAGAACGAGGTGCTACAAGTCCAGCTATTATAGTAACTACTATAGGGAATAATATCTTAGCAATTTGAGGAACAGCTTCTCTTGAATACTCCATCTTTATTAGGCGTTCTTTTTTAGTAGTAATCCTTTTGATAACAAAAGGTTGGATAATAGGAACTAAAGCCATATAAGAATAGGCTGCAACTACAATAGCCCCTATGTACTTAGAGTCAAAATAATTAGCTACAAATATGGATGTAGGCCCATCTGCAGCTCCTATTATAGCAATAGATGCTGCATCTCTAATATCAAAACCAAAAAAAGATGCTAAGCTAAAGGTAAAAAAGATTCCAAACTGGGCAGCTGCCCCAAAAAATAACATCTTTGGATTAGTCATCAAGGGTGTAAAATCTATCATAGCCCCAATCCCTATAAATAGCAACAATGGGAATAGCTCATTAGAAATGCCTGCATTAAACAATACATCAATTATACCTATTTCTTTTACCCCATCTATTACTTGGGTTACAGCACCTGAAAAGGGTAAATTTACTAATATGGTTCCAAAACCTATTGGTAATAAAAGGGTTGCTCCATATCCTTTTTAATAGCTAAGTAGATGAGTACTCCACCTATTGTCCACATAACTAGCTGCTGCCATTGCAAATTAAATAGATTTTCTAATACTATGTCCATTTTTTCCCTCCATTTTTTATAGTATATTCTTAAAATTATAATATCTCATTAAAAAAATAAATCAATGCTTTTTCAGCATTGACTTAGAAATTTATTAATATAAATCTGATAACTCTACATTAATACTTTTAATTCCATTGTAACAATTATATATGTAATTGTTTTGTATAGAATTTAAATGACTATCTAAATCTTCTATTAGCTCACAGGGTAATTGGATAATAAATTCGCTTCCTTTACCAAGCTGGCTATTTACAGATATGCTTCCATTATGCTTTTCCACAAGAGCTTTCACAATTGATAAACCTATGCCACTCCCCTCATAGGGCCTTGTTAAAGATTTGTCCGCCTGTTCAAATTTGTCAAATATTATCTTCTGTTTTTCCTTAGATATCCCTATGCCATTGTCTTTTACAAAAATCTCAATTTTGTCTATCTTATCTCGAATACCTACGAGTACTTTTCCTTTCCTAGGAGTATACTTAATAGCATTAGATAATAGATTTAACATGATCCTTTCAATTTGTATTGGATCACAGGCCATTATCTTTTCTTCAATATCAGTATCAAAAGTAATAGAAATATCCTTTTCTTTTGCATGTTCCACTGTAGCTAAAACTGTATCTTCAATTATTTTAACTATATTACAATTTTGTTTTCTTATCTCATAACAATTAAAGTCCAATCTAAGCAAATCTATAATATTATTTATAAGCCTTAATAGTCTCAAGGAATTTTTCTTCATTATTTTTATATATTTTTTCTCCTTAAACTTATCTTTACGTGTATTAGTTTCTATTTCTAATAGTTGAAGGGTTCCTAATATAATATTTAAAGGAGTTCTTAATTCGTGGGATATGGTTGCAAAAAAATTAGTCTTATATTTTTCTTCAAAGGGATGGGTAAACAGTTGGCTTCTTTTGCTTAGGCTAAGCTGTAGCTTATTAATTTCTGAAGAAGGTGTTAAAACCCTAACTAATGACAATACAGCAGGCTGCCCTTCATAATAGTATTTTTTAGATGCCATCTCCACTAATTTACCTTTACCATAAGAACTATATAACTCGTATAAGGAGTAATGGGTATAATTACCTCCACTAATTATCTCATTTATATGCTTATATAAACCATTTCTATCAGAAACAAAATCAAGCAATGATAAAGTATCCCTTTTTTGATTAAAATTTTCATAACCTATTAAATTTAAAGCTTGTTTATTACAGTAAAGTATTTTCTTATCATTGTATATAAAAATGGAAATAGGTAGAATTTCAAGCATTTCCCTACATGCTTGCTCAGTTAGGGCAAACTTATTATCCTTCTTAGGTTGTTCAACATTATTAATAACCTTAAAGCTATCATTTTGTTTAACAATTGTATAATTGTTACCATTAATTATTCCTACAGTCTGTAAGGCATCCAAGCTATTTACATCATAAAAACTCATAGCCACAAAAGGCAGGCCATTCATTATTTCATCAAATTCACTCTTATAAACTAATATATCTTCCAAATACTTTCCAATGGCCCAGGTTAAATCTACAGCTATCCTAAGGCCTACAAAGCCATTATTTAATGCCCATTGGGTTAATTTCTTCCACTGGCCACTATCCCTTTTATGATTAAAAGTACCATCTTTTAAATACCATTCTCCATAATGTCTTATTATAAGCTGCCCCTTGGCTATATACTTGTCCACATCTTTAATGCTTTTGTTTAATATTGATACTATATCCTCATAACTAGTATTGTCTGAATATAGCCAAATACATAGCTCCTCATCCTTTAAACCAGCTTGTATATAGGGTATTACAATTTTATAGTATTCTTCTTTAGTAGAAAATAAATGGCTAATATAACTCCCCCACTCCACAGTATCAATAATCCTTATGCCTGCTTTTCTAGTGTTGCTTCCCATATGCTTATCCCCCACAATATATTGATATATAATTGTATATTTTATGGCTAACCTTATTATATATTAATTTCCAGCTAAAAGTAAGCGATGTAATTTGTATTTAATTATCGAATTTTGTACCCCTTTTCTACAGTAATTTTATCCAACTAATAAAAAGTATAGAAGGACTACTATTCCCAACACAATCCTATAGTATCCAAATACTTTAAAGTCATTTTTCTTTATATACCTTAACAAGAATTTAATGGCAACAACAGAAACTAAGAAAGAAACTATAGTACCTACTAATAGGATTATTAATTCGAAATTAGTAAAGTTTAAACCGAACTTTACTAATTTAAGTAAGCTTGCCCCAAACATTACAGGTATTCCTAGAAAAAAAGTAAATTCAGCAGCAACATTCCTAGAAGTACCTACCAGCATTGCTCCAAGTATGGTTGCACCAGACCTGGAAGTACCTGGTATTAAGGCCAAAACCTGATAAAGTCCAATTATGAAAGCAGTTTTATAAGTAAGCTGTGTAAAATCATTTACTACTGGTATTTTGTATTTATTCCTATTTTCAACTATGATAAATAATATTCCATATAAAATTAACATTATAGAAACTGTTTGATAGTTATAAAATAATTCATCCAATATATCATCAAACAGAAAACCAATTATCCCTGCTGGAATAGTAGCAACTATTACTTTAAACCATATATCCCACGTTTGCCTTTTCTGCATCAACGTCTTTCTTGATGAAAAAGGGTTTAGCTTATTAAAATAAAGAAGTACTACAGATAAAATTGCCCCAAGCTGTACTACTACTAAAAATACTTCTTTAAATTCTTCGGACATGTTTAGCTGAATAAATTCATCTACCAATATCATATGACCAGTACTACTTATGGGAAGCCATTCTGTAATGCCCTCAATAATTCCTAATATAATTGCTTTTACAATTTGAACAAAATCCATGGTTTTCCTCCTCACAAACAAATTAGTTATACAATTATACAATATAATATTAAACTTAACACCACAATTATAAACGCAATCCAACAATAAAGCAAATATTTTATTTTAGTACAAAATAATGCTTCCCTAGAACAAATTTGCTCTAGGGAAGCATTATTCATCTACTTTAAGGTCAAAGCCCTGTTTTTTTACTATCTTTAATATTTCTTGCCTTTTAGGAATAGGATTTTGAAGCCTTCTTACCACCTGATCTGTAAAACAATCCGACCTTCTATTAGCCTCTCTTAGATCATAGTAAGTAGTCATCTCTTCATCATAGTCCTTTAACTCCTCTAAATAGTTTTCAAAGGCTACATATTCATTTTCAAATAACCTGTACTTCATATCCATTCTTGGTTTTAGCTGGGGCTCTTGATTAGGATAGCCTATACCCAGGCCTATAACTGGAAAGGTAAGTTCAGGAAGTTTTAAAATCTCACAGATTCTCTCAGCATCGTTTAATATGCTTCCTAAATATACGGTACCTAAGCCTAAGGACTCTGCAGCATTTACCACATTCTGAGCTGTAATGCATGCATCTGTAAAACTAGCGAAAAATTGATCCATGGTCCTTATACTATCCTCGAAACAGTTCTTTTCCTTTGCAATGTTCCAATTTCTAAATTGGTCTACGATAAAAATCCACAGCTCTGGTGCACTGGCTACATACTCCTGCTTGCAAACCTTTGATATTTCTTTTTTTATGTTAGATTCTGTTACACGAATAATAGATGAAGCCTGCATGCCAGTGGATGTAGCAGTACGCCTTGCTACTTCAATTAAAGTTTTCAAAATATCCTCTGAAATTTTTTGCTCCTTAAACTCCCTAATGGTACGGTGAGCTAACTGATGTTTTATAGTTTCATTTAATGGTTCCATACTAAAGCCTCCTAATTTTCTTATTTGCTTTTTATTATACCCAGCAAAAACATTAATAAAGATGAATATAAAAATATCACCTTGATACTTTTATAGACTCTAGTGTATCAAGGTGATAAGAATTCCATACAGGTAGTAACTAGTTTTCAGGTATAAAAGAATTATCTATTATAAGTTCATCTATAAGCCATCTACCATCTTGCTCTACTATTTTTAATACAACGGGTATTTTGGAAGTTGCTTCTTCACTAGTTTGCTCTGTGCTAGTTACCTCTATTATCATTCCCTTTACCTCATATACGCCTTTAGATATGCTATCAATACTTAATATTTCAATTCTATCTGGCCATGGACTAGAAGTAAGCCTTCCAGGAGCAGTTTGAGGATTTGCCTTCCATTTTTCTAATAAAGCTTTAGATATGAATTTACCGTAGTTTTTCTCTATACTTTCTAATAGTACATCCTCTGGAGCTAGAAGAGAAACCATTTTTAATCTATCTCCAAAATTACTGACCAGACTTTTTATGCTTTCAACTTCTTCTATTTCTTCCTGTTTGCTATTTTCAGAAATGTTCATCTTTGGTATATTTTTAGCTTCTTCTCCCCTGCTATAATGGAATACTGTTAATGTTGCTAATACTAATATACAAATTCCAGTTATAAGTACAAATTTAGGTCTTTTCATATAAATCCCTCCCCAATACTAGTCCATTAATGCTAAATGGGTATCTAATTATAGTGTATTTATTATATTGGCTTAAAATAGTTACAAACTAGTTAAATTATAGTTCAAAAATAGTTACAAAATTTAAGCCATCATATAATACAATTCATCTGAAAGGGTAATATTTTGGGTATTCCATTCTCTTTTGGGACAATCTATAAGCTTGTAAGAAAGGCCTAAATTATTGATAAATTCCATAAACTCATTATCATACCAAGGAGGAGTCCAAGCACCAGAACGGCAAATATGAAGAGTGAAAACTTTTATTTTAGTATTTAAATCTTCTGGTTGTAAATACACAATGTCAAATTTGCTATTCATATGTTTAAAATCATCAGGTTTTTCA
>CALBUB010000122.1 GCA_937967955.1 uncultured Bacillota bacterium
AAGGAAGGCTAAGCAGAAGATGGATATCTCCAAAGGGAAAAGGATTGTGGTTTAGCATCATACTAAAGCCTGACTTAAAGCCAGATAAGGTATACAAAATCACATTAATAGGGGCAGCAGCAATAAGTGAAGCCTTAAAAGAAATAGGTATTAAGTCCTACATAAAGTGGCCTAATGATATTATAGTTGAAGGCAAGAAGGTATGTGGAATCCTTACGGAGATGGGCTGTGAAAAGGATAGGGTAAAATACGTGATAATGGGAATTGGGATAAATGTAAATCTGGAAGAAGAGGATTTTGATGATGAACTGATAAAAAAGGCCACATCTCTAAGGATAATAGCGGGGAAAGAGATAGATAGAAGCATTCTATTAACCAAGGTATTAAACCACATAGAAAAGCTCTATATACCCTTTAAAGAAAAGGGTTCTTTAGATGAAACCATTAGGATATGCAAGGAACGATCAATTTTAATTGGCAAAGAAGTGAGAATCCTTAGAGGAAATACAGAAACTTTAGCTAAGGTATTGGATATAGATGATGAGGGACATTTGTTAGTCCAATATGAAGATGGTAAAAAAGAAAAAATCCTTTCCGGAGAAGTATCCGTAAGGGGAAGGGAAGGATATATATAACCCCAGCTACTATGCTGGGGTTATTCTATATTCAAGACACTATCAATGGCTATTTTGGGCATTCCTATTGGTTCCACAATTACTTGGCCTGCTTCACTGGAATTGCCAACAAGCCCCTTCTTCATGAGCTGCATGGTAACAGTTATATCAGCTTTAACTGCAATTCCAAGGATTTCTCCTGTATCAGAGTTCATTCCAGAGGGTATATCTATGGATAGTATGTAATTGCTGTAAGCATTAATAGAAGAAATCACATCCCTGTATAAATCTTCCACTTCTCTTGAAAGGCCTGTTCCAAATATGGCATCTATGGTCATATCTGAAGACTTTAAGGAGCTGTTTAGCGTTTCTAATGTTTCTTGGGAATCCACATGTATAAGCTCTAAACCTAGATTATTAAGTATATTGTAGTTGGTATTAAAATCTTCACTTCCCTTATTTAAGTTACCTATAATGAAAACTTTGACCTTTTTGCCTAGTACATATAGATGTCTTGCAACTGCTAGTCCATCTCCTCCGTTGTTTCCAACACCGCATACTATAGTAAAAGAGTTAAACCTATTTAAATCAATATTTTTAACTACTTTCAGTGCTGCATTTTCCATGAGAACTATACCGGGAATTCCTAACTTCTCTATGCAATAGTTGTCTATTGCTTTCATTTGGTTACCAGTAACGCTTATCATAGTATCCCTCCTTTGGTGAATATTATATCATATTCTATTAGCTAGTTTATGGGCAACAAAGGAGGCTACCACTGCTTTAATTAGATCTCCAGGAATGAATATTAAACACCCAATTTTTAAGACTGTTAAAAAGTTCATTCCCTTACCCATTATATGGTTTAGAACAAAATACATATAGGGAACTCCACAAAGGTATATGATAAAAGTACCAAAGAGAGTGGATAAAAATATCCTTTTAAAACTTAAAGATTGTCTTTTGTATGTTAACTTCCCAACCACATAAGAGGCAAATATGAATCCTACTAAGAAGCCAAAGCTGGGCTTAAAAATATGCTGAGGTCCTCCAGAAAAGTTTGCAAATATCCTTATTCCAATAAGGCCTAATAATACATACAATCCTTGGGATATGCATCCCAGTTTAGGGCCTAAAAGAAGTCCAGATAACAAGCTAAACATGCTTTGTAAAGTAATGGAAACCTCACCAATAGGAATGCTCAAAAAAGCACCAATAGCAGTTAATGATGTGAATAAGGATGTAAGTACCATTTCTCTTATAGATAACTTCATCCTGTCTCCCTCCTTAATATATTGGAATTATATTAAGAGAAACTATTATTGTCAACAAAAATGCTGTTGACAAAAAGATAAAATGAGTATATACTGTAAATATACAATATAAACAGTATATACAAAATAAACACAATACACACTACATCAAAATGATTCAAAGGTAGGAGGATTTATATGAATATCATAATAAGTAATTCCTCTGATGAACCCATATATGAGCAGATAACCAAACAGATAAAAGGGGCAATTCTAAAGGGAGAGCTTAAGGAAGGGGATCTTTTACCTTCCATAAGAGGATTAGCAAGAGATCTACAAATATCAGTTATCACTACTAAAAGAGCTTATGAGGAATTGGAGAAGGAAGGATTTATTGAAACAGTTCAGGGAAAAGGCTCTTATGTAGCAGGGCAAAACAAGGAACTTATAAGGGAGAAGAAGTTAAGCTTAATTGAAGCAAAGCTTGCTGAAATAGTTGAGGAAAGCAAAGCTTTAGGGATAACCTACAAGGAAATAGAAGAGATGTTAAAGATTTTATTTGAGGAGGTGTAGTTATGGAATACATTTTAGAAGTTAACAATTTACGAAAAGAATTTAAGAATTTCATTTTAGATAATATAAGTTTTAAGCTGGAACCAGGCTACATTATGGGATTTATAGGGCCCAATGGAGCAGGAAAAAGCACTACAATTAAGCTCATAATGAATTTATTAAAAAAAGACGGTGGAGAAATAAAGATATTTGGGAAAGACCACATAAAATACGAAAAAGAGGTAAAAAACAGAATTGGCTTTGTATACGATGAAAACTACTACTATGAAGATTTGACAATCAACAGCATGAAAAACATAGTAGCTTCCTTCTATTCACATTGGGATGATGATAAATTTTATCAGTATATTAAGGAATTCGATTTAAATCCAAAAGCTAAAATCAAAACCCTATCCAAGGGAATGAAGATGAAATTTTCTTTGGCAGTGGCTTTATCTCACAATGCAGACCTTATAATAATGGATGAGCCAACCTCTGGTTTAGACCCTGTTTTTAGAAGAGAGATACTGGATATTCTATACAGCGTCATTCAAGATGATACGAAAAGCATATTCTTCTCCACCCATATAACTACAGACCTAGAGAAGGTTGCAGACTATATAACCTTTATAAATAAAGGTAAAATAGTTTTTTCTCAAGCAAAGGATGACATATTAGAAAACTATGCCATAGTAAAAGGAGGCCTAGATATACTAAATGAAAATATAAGAAAGGAATTCATAGGCCTCAGAGAAACCAGAGTCGGCTTTGAAGCCTTAACTGATAATGTGAATAAGATAAGAAACCTCTTTGGAGATAAAGTGTTAATGGAAAAGGCCTCACTGGAAGATATAATGGTCTATACCGTAAGGAGGTAAAAGCATGTTAGGAATACTCAAAAGGGATTTTCTGTTGATGCTTTCCAGCAAGCAGACAATCATATTGCTGATATTTTATATACCTTTCTTAATAATAGTTGTAGATTCCTTTGTACCAGAAATACTATACTTTGCTATAATCGTATTTTACACCTATTTGATAAGCACAATGTCTTTTACCTACGATATAACTGGTAAATCAAAATATATTATGAGCTCCCTTCCTATTAGTAGGAGAGAAGTGGTTTTATATAAATATATATCTACATTCGTATACTTTTTAGCTACAGTTGTGTATGTTGGGGTTTATTTGTGGATAATTAACGCTTTAAATTTTGCTTCTGTGGATTATTTTAATCTAAAACAGATAATAAATGCTCTTCCTGTGGTCATGATATTAACATCCATAGTTTATCCAGTATATTTTAGGTTTGAGCCCAAAATAGCACAAATAGTACAGATATTCCTATTCGTGTTCTTTTTTATCGCTGTAAGTAATGCTTCATTTACGGGAGACAAGGGAATAATGAAATATTTAGGTAAGTTGCAATGGGGACAAATTATGGCCATAGCGTTGATAGTGTATATTTTATCCTTGATGGTGTCTATGCAGGTATACAAGAACAGGGATATTTAGAGGTGATTCTATGATAGGCCTGATAAAGAAGGATCTTAAATTATCTATTAAAATTAATTTAATTGCAGTAATTTATGTTTTGTTTATCTCTGTAAATGGCTTGCTCAGCAAAGATCTTTTGGTAGGAAACATTATATATGTATTAAGCATCATAATATTTACATTTGTTGTAGTCATATATGTCAATGGATTTGATGATAAATATAAAAGTGAAGTAATTCTAAACAGCTTTCCTTTAGATAGGAGGAACATTGTACGGAGCAAATATATAACCCTTATAATTTTTATACTAATATCCTCTGCAGTAATAGTAGCCCTTACAAATGTTCTGCCTATGATTTTAAATATAGATGGGAGAGCAAGTGCAAATATACACACTGTTATCATCGCAGCAAATGTATTGCTCCTATTCTATTCCATATATTACCCTATTTACTTTAAAGTAGGAGAAGGGTTAAGAACCTTTAATACCATATTATGGTTGTTATTGGTGATAGGGCCAAACTTATTGGTGAAGGCATTAAAAACTTTAGACCAAAGGAAATTACTAGAGATATTGGCCCATATAGATCTCGATAAGATAAATCTATATCTTCTGGGCATATCCCTTATAATCTATTATTTATCCTTACAGATCTCTAAAAAGATATATGTGAAAAAAGAATTTTAGAAAGAATAAAAGAGCTTCTCAACTTTAAAATTGAGAAGCTCTTTTATAGTATTCCTCCATGACGCTTGCCGGAACTAAGCTTCCTCCTGTAGCCCAGCACATGTGAGTTATGTTGTCCTTTTTATCATATATATTGTGCCTTTCTAGATATTCTCTTCCTTTTTCCCCGGATATTAGAACTGGACCTAAGAAGCCTGCTAAAGCAGAGGGTTCTAAATAGATATTCTCCTCATCT
>CALBUB010000123.1 GCA_937967955.1 uncultured Bacillota bacterium
GAAAATGAATTAGAAGCCTTAGCCATGGGTGGCCTTAGGGTATTAAGAGGAGAAGAAAAAGTCCAAAGATTTACCAAATAAATTTAATGAACAGGAGGGGTTCTATGAAGAGGTTACTTACAGGCAATGAAGCCATAGCTAGGGGAGCCTATGAAGCAGGCACATTGGTAGCTGCTGCTTATCCAGGCACACCTAGTACTGAAATATTGGAAAACGTTTCCCAGTATAAGGAAATCAATTCAGAATGGTCCACCAATGAAAAGGTGGCCCTTGAAGTAGCTGCTGGAGCTTCTATAGCAGGAGCCAGAGCTTTAGTGGCCATGAAGCATGTAGGCCTTAATGTGGCTGCCGATCCCTTGTTTACCATGGCCTATGAAGGAGTCAATGGAGGCTTAGTCATTGTTACAGCTGATGAACCAGGTATGCACAGTTCACAAAATGAGCAGGATAACAGGATATATGCTTACCATGCTAAGATAGCCATGGTAGAGCCTTCAGACAGCCAAGAGTGTAAGGATTTTGTAAAGGAAGCTTTTAAAATAAGCGAAACTTATGATACTCCTGTATTGGTAAGGGTAACAACTAGAGTATGCCACAGCAAAGGTATAGTAGAGCTAGGAGAAAGGGAAGAGGTAGGAGTTAAGGACTATACTAAGGATACTAGTAAATACATAATGGTACCAGCTAACTCTAAGAAAAAGCATGTGGAAATGGAAACTGAGAGGCTTCCTAAGTTAAGGGAGTATTCTAATACAACACCATTAAACAGAATGGAACTTAACAGTAAAAAAATAGGAATCATAACTAGCGGCATATCTTATTATCATGCAAAAGAAGTATTTGGAGATAATGCTTCTTATTTAAAGATAGGCTTTAGCTATCCTCTACCAGATAAGCTTATAAAGGAGTTTGCTGAACAAGTTGAGACCTTATACGTAATTGAGGAAAATGAACCTTATATAGAGAACTTTGTAAAGGCCATGGGAATTGAATGTATAGGGAAGGAGAAGCTACCTATTTGTGGTGAATTAAGTCCTGAAATAATTAGGAAAGCCTTACTAAATGAAGAAGAAGAGGCAGCTTATACATTGGATGTAGATTTACCTTTAAGACCACCTGCTTTGTGCGCTGGCTGTCCTCATAGGGGCATATTCTATGAAGTGTCTAAATATAAGGATAAGATAATATCTACTACTGATATAGGCTGTTATACATTGGGTATGGCACCACCCCTTGGAGTAGGAGATACTTGTATATGTATGGGTGCTGGTATAACTGCAGGTATAGGCTTTGATAGGGTTAACCAAATGGCTAAAAGAGGAAAGAAGGTATTTGGCTTTGTAGGAGATTCAACTTTCTTCCATTCAGGAATTACAGGCCTAATTGATGCTGTTTACAATGGTTCAGATATGACCGTTGTTATACTTGATAATAGGATTACTGCTATGACTGGCCATCAGGAAAATCCAGGAACAGGTAAGAATATAGTTGGGCAGGAAGCACCTAAGGTGGATATAGAAAGTGTGGTAAAGGCAGTAGGAGTAAAAGAAGAGAATATTAGAGTAATAGATCCTTATAAGTTGGATGAAACTAAGGAAGCAGTAAAAGCTGCCTATGAAGCTGATGAGCTATTTGTAATAATTGCAGAACAGCCTTGTGCCTTGATAAAGGAAGTACAAAGGGCAAGGAAAGGCATCCACTGCAAGATAAATCAAGAAAAATGTAGAAAGTGTAAAGTTTGCTTAAGGGTTGGTTGTCCAGCCATATCTTTTAATGGAGAAATAGTGGCCATAGATGAAACCCAATGTAATGGTTGTACAATTTGTCAGCAAGTTTGCCCCTTTGATTCCATAGAATACTATGAGGAAAGAAGGTGATATTGTGACAACTAGTATATTGTTGGTAGGAGTTGGAGGCCAAGGAACCATATTGGTTTCAAAGGTTCTATCCCAAGGCTTGATGGAAAAAGGCTATGATGTAAAAATGTCTGAAATTCACGGCATGTCCCAAAGGGGAGGCAGTGTTACAACCCAGATTAAGTTTGGGGAAAAGGTATATTCTCCTTCTATTGGTAAAGGGGAAGCCGACATATTAGTCTCCTTTGAGAAATTAGAAGCAGCTAGATATTTGCCCTTCCTTAAAAAGGGAGGTACCCTTATTGTAAATGACACGGAAATATATCCCCTTCCAGTCCTAGTAGGTGCAGCTGAATATCCAAAAGGGCTAACTGAAAAGTTAATAGATACTGTAGAAAACATTCAGCTTATAAAGGCTAGTCAAATAGCAGAGGAATTGGGAGAACCTAGAAGCCAGAATATAGTAATATTAGGTGCTATGGTCAGGTCCTTAGGCCTTGAGGATATAGATTGGATAAGGATAATAAAGGAAAATCTTCCAGAGAGGGTTCATGAAATAAATATAAAAGCCTTTGAAAAGGGCTTGGAGGCTGTTAGTGCCCCTGCTGTATAATAGTTTAGGGAAAACACGGTTTTCATTTTGAAAACCGTGTTTTTTAGTGAAAAAAGATTATTATGGAAAAAATTAACTATTATTTTTATGAGTAAATGGAAAAACTAAATATAAAGAGCAAACATAAAGAGGTGAAATAGATGAGAAAAGATAGGCCCGATCCTAATGCTAAAAAGGCTTTAGAGGAATTGAAATTAGAGTTGGCTACTGAATTAGGTATTACAGATGCTTTTAACAATAAGTCAAAGCCAATAAGCAATGTATACATGTCTAGTAGAGCTGGAAGCATAATGACCAATAAGATATTAGAAGCTGAAGAAAAGGAGTTATTAGAAGAAGAGTAGGATGGCGTAAGCCATCCTTATATTTTGTTAATACACAAAAGCCAATTATACTTTTTACCAAATTCATGTTATAATGGATTTGTTACTATCCATTGTTATTACTCTTCAGAGGGGGATTTTTATGGCTAAAAATGTCATGGTTTGTGTCACACAGCAGAAAACTTGCGAGAGGTTGATTTTAAAAGGGAATGAGCTTATTGAATCGGAGGAGGATAAGCTATTTGTAATCCATGTGGTCAATGAAAAGGAAAACTTTCTACAGAATTCCAATGATGGTGAAGCCTTAGAGTACTTATTCCGCGTTTCTAAGAAAGCTGGAGCTGATCTGACCGTTTTAAGGTCTAAAAATATATTGAAGACTATGATGGATTTTGCAATAGATAATAGGATTACCCATATTATAATGGGACAGCCCAGGATAAATAAGCAGGTGAATAGCTCTAATATAGTGCTAAAATTACAAAAGGCATTACCAGAGGTAGAGTTTATAAAACTGTGACACTTCTTATGAGAAGTGTTTTCTTTTTTGCACATAATAAGGACAGCGGAATATTATAGATTATATAAAGGAGGATTATAAATGGCTAACATCAGGAGAATGTTCTTTGGTGGTAATACTGCCAATGGTTTTCATTCTTTCCATGATTATATAATAAATGAAAAAGGCAACAAATTTTTCATATTGAAAGGTATGCCTGGTGGTGGAAAATCTTCACTTATGAAGAAAATAGGACTATATTTTAAAGAGAAAGGCTATAATATAGAATTCCACCACTGTCCATCGGATCCTGAATCGGTAGATAGCATACTGTTTACGGAATTGGGAATAGCTATAGCCGATGGAACTGCACCTCATATTATGGAGCCAGTATACCCAGGACTAAAGGATAAAACAATAGATTTGACCCAATTTATAGACAGCAATAAATTGAAAGAAAGGGAAGAAGATATAATAAAAGCCAAAAAACAAAATAAAAAAGCATATAAAAGAGCTTTTGCCTATTTAAAAGCTGCTAAAAGCGTTTATGATTTAATAGTTGAAAATAATAGCAGAGGGGTAGATTTTAAGAAGCTTAATAAGAAGACTATGCGCTTAGTTGGAGAGATTTTTTCAAAGAAGCCAGTTAAGGATAAAAAATTACTCTTTAAAGAAAGGCATGCTTTTTCAACAGCCAATTCACCAAAAGGTTACGTAGATTATACAGATACCTTACTAGAGGGTATTGAGAATATATACTTTATAAATGGGGAAATAGGAACTGGCAAATCTACCTTGCTGAAAAGGCTTGCTGAAGAATGCAGAATAAGGGATTATAGTATAGAAATATACCATAATTCCACTTTTCCAGAAAAGCTAGAAACCCTTATAATAAAGGATTTAAATACTGCTATAACTTCTAATAGTAAAGGTACTCGCTTTCCCCATATATTCATAGATTTAAATGAGTACTTTGATTATACCGTTAGGAATAAGGCAGATTATGAAGTCTATGAACTACTCTACAAAAAAGCAATAGAGGCCTTATCAGAGGCCAGGAAAAATCACGATATACTTGAAAAAGCTTATATTCCAGCTGTAGACTATAGTAAAGTTGAGCAGGCTAGAGAAAATATACTGGAGGAGATATTGGAGTTTATAAATTCTTGATTAGAAGATAATTTTCTTTTTCGCAAAAGCGAAAAAGAAAATTATCTATTTATTTTGTCCAGGGCCTTTATGATTTCATCGTAAAAGGCCTTTAGTATCCCATTTAGCTCCTCCTTATTACAGCCTCCTTGGACAGTTTGAGGGCTTCCTCCCCCTTTAATTTTTTGCTGCTTGGATATATTGTTGAATATGTTTTTTAAATTTATATCAAGCTTTTTGCTTCTTGCAATTAGAAACTGGCTATTTTTTAAATTG